>CAYGDM010000054.1:0-7325 GCA_964348685.1 uncultured Candidatus Peribacteria bacterium
CTCCTCCTCCGCGGTATCGAGCGCGAGGACATCCAGCGCGGCCAGGTCTTGGCCAAGCCGGGTTCCATCAAGCCTCACACGCAGTTCGAGTCCGAGGTGTATATCCTCACGAAGGAGGAAGGTGGCCGCCACACGCCGTTCTTCAAGGGTTATAAGCCCCAGTTCTACGTCCGCACGACGGACGTGACGGGCGCCGTCACCCTCCCGGACAACGTGGAGATGGTCATGCCGGGCGATAACGTGAAGTTCACGGTCGAGCTCGTTGCTCCGGTCGCTCTCGAAGAGGGCACGCGCTTCGCTATCCGCGAAGGCGGCCGCACGGTCGGCTCCGGCGTCGTCACGAAGATCGTCAAATAAAGACTTTCCCCGTACGGGCGACCCGACGGGTCGCCCGTACGGTTCCCGCTCTTTCTCCCCCCACTTCCCATGGTTACGAAGAAACCCGCAGCCCCGAAGAAGGAAAAAGCCGATCCGAAGCCCAAGGCAGCCCCTAAGAAGGTCGCGGGCAAGGCAGAAGCATCCGCGGAAGTGAAGGACGTGAAACAAGCCAAGAAAAAAGATATGGGTGCCGCAGGCATCCGGATCCGTTTAAGCGCGTTCGATCACCGCGTGCTCGACGAGGCCGCCGCAAAGATCATCGACACGGCCGAGCGCTCGGGCGCGGTCGTGCACGGTCCGATCCCCCTCCCCACGAAGATCCGCAAGTTCACGGTGAACAAGTCGACCTTCGTGCACAAGAACGCGCGCGACCAGTACGAGATGCGCATCCACCGCCGCTTGATCGACCTCACCGAGACAACCTTCAAGACGGTCGAATCGTTGCAGTCGCTGTCGCTGCCGTCCGGCGTCGACATCGAGATCAAGATGAAATAATCCCCGTCACGCATTCCAAAAAGAGAGGGCTTCGGCCCTCTTTTTTGATATAGTCACCCCATGCAGCGCACCCTCCTTCTCTCGGCCCTCGCTCTCCTTGTAAGCGTCGGTTCCTTCATCGGCGGCCTCAGTGCCCAGAGCACCTGGTTCCGCGACGTCCCAAACGACCACTGGGCGAAGGACGCGATCCAGTACGCGTCCGAGAGCGGCCTTATGAAAGGCATGAGCGAGGATGTCTTCGCGCCGAACGAAGCAGTGACCCGCGCGCAACTGGCAATGGTGCTCTACCGACAATTCGGCGACAACGCGGATCTCGACGACATCTACATCCCGCCGGAGGAGCCTGATTACGAACCGGCCAATGCCGACGATGATGCAGTTTTAGGCAAGAAAACCGCACCTATTACGCTTATTGAGTTTGGCGACTACCAGTGCCCGTTCTGTTCGCGCCACTTCGCGGACACGTTGCCGCAGATCACGGAAGACTACATCGACACGGGCAAAGTGAAGTTCGTGTTCCGCGACTTCCCGCTGTCGTTCCATCAAAACGCCTATATGGCGGCCGAAGCGTCGGAGTGCGCCGGCGAGCAGGATGAGTTTTGGGCGATGCACGACATGCTCTACAGCGAACAGGCCGCGTGGATGAACGAAGCGGATCCTCTCGCAACGTTCGTCGGCTTCGCCGAAGAGATCAGCATCGACGAGGGCGACTTCGAACGCTGTATCGAGAATGGCGACATGGCCGATGAAATCGCAGACGATGCGGACGATGCTTCCGACTCTGGCATCTCTGGAACGCCGGGCTTCTGGATCCTCGGACCGAACGGCCAGGCAGAGCAGATCAGCGGCGCGTATCCGTACGAACACTTCAAGGCAGTGTTCGACAAGATGCTCGATTAATCGTCGATCGCCTCCAAGACGATCCCCTGCTCGAACCCTCCGCGCTCGTCCCACTTTTTCTTCTTGATGTCGTTGATACGCGACATATCGATGTCGTATGCGCGCTGAATCGCCTGAAGCACCTCGTACACATCCGCCAATTCTTCGGTAAGGGATTCGACATTTTGGCTTTCCGAAGCCTCTTTTGCCTCTTCCGCTAATTTCGTTTTCAGCATCGTCTTCTTCTCGTCGCCGTCGACGATGCGCGTACGAGGCGTTTTACCGTCGGCGCGGATAATCTCGGGGATGCGGTCGCGGACGAGTTTGGGATAAGACATGCCTTTAGTCTATTCCGTTACGGTCTCAGAAGCAGCCCTACGCGGCTGCGTATATTACGCGATGCTATGCGCCATCGGATCAACCTCCCACAAACCGCACGCCGATGACCACGGATATTCGGTCACACGTTTTGCGAGACCGGCGCGAACGGGATTTAAATCAACGTATCGCAACGCGGCCGGTACGTTACGAGCGATGCGCACGTGAAATCGGCTCTGCCAAAATTGCGGAATGCCGACGGCAAAAAACATTCCTGTTTTGTACGAATTCATCACCATCGTGATGGTTAATGGTGCGACAACGCGCATCAAGAGATGGCAATGATCGGGCATGAACACGAATCCGTAGAGATGAAACGGATGTCGCTCGCGAACGCGATACAACAATTCGATCGCCGCACGCGCATGCGTCGGATCCTCGAAATGCGGCGCCCGCTTACGCGTGACGATCGTGATGAGCATGGGGAAACCGCTTTGGACAGGGTGGGGTTGGGACATGCGGGAATGGTCGCATGTCATGCATTGGGTGTTTTTCATGGGTTGCACCCACGTAGGGGTGCGGCTGAGACCGACGACGAAAACGCCGTTCTATCCATCGATAGAACATTGCCATGATGAATATCGTTCATGGGCTGCACCCGCCCTTCGGCATCGCTCAGGATAAACTCCTGGGTGCGGCTGAGACCCAAAACGTCATTTCCACCCCTTCGCCTTGAGGCCCGCCTTCGCCGCGGCCTGTTCGGAGCGCTGCTTGCTCATGCCTTTGCCCACGGCGACCTTCTCCTCGCCGATGAACACGGCCGTCGTGAATTCCTTCAGGTGGTCAGGCCCTTCCGCGTCGATCGTCTCATAGTGCGGCGTGATGCCGTGCTTCTCCTGCGCCTTCTCCTGGAAGAGGCTCTTCTCGTCGCGGTCTTTTCCCTGCGCGAGCAGGCCCTCGAGCCGACCGAGGATGAATTGGTGGCAGAAAACCGACGCGGCTTCGAACCCGCGGTCGAGGTACAGCGCCCCGATCAGCGCTTCGAGCGCGTTAGCCAACGTCGAATCGCGGTCACGGCCGCCGCTGGCCTCTTCGCCGCGGCTGAGCAGCAGGTATTCGCCGAGCTTCAATTCGCGCGCCACCACGGCCAAGTGCTCTCGCTGCACGAGCGCCGAGCGCCAGTTGGTCAGCTCGCCTTCGGGCTTGTCGCTCAGGTGATAGAGATATTCCGTCGCGACCAATTCGAGCACCGCGTCGCCGAGGAACTCCATGCGTTCGTTGTGCGCCGCGCGCTTGCTCTCTCGCACCGAGCTACGATGGGTCAGCGCCTGCACCAACAAATCTTTATCGCGGAATGCGACTCCGATTGCCTTCTCGAGCATGACGTGCGATGCGCCTGGCATGAACAGATTGTAGAGGAATATCAGGCGGGCTTCGACCCGTTCGCAACGGCATTGAGCACGCCGTTCACGAATTTACCGGATTCATCGGTGCCGAATTCCTTCGCGATATCAATTGCCTCGTTCATCACCACCGCGGGCGGCGCGTCTTTGGTCACGAGCAATTCATACGCGCCGATCTGGAGCACGCAACGCGACACGGGATCCATGCGGTCGAGCGTCCAGCCCGGCGCGTGATCCTGGATCGTCTGCTTCAACATGTCTTCGTTCTTCAGCACGCCCTCGAGCAACGCTTTCGCGAACGCATCATCCATCTCGCCGAGCTCCGCATGATTCATTTTCAGCGCCGCATCGGGATCGACGTTGGCGCGACGCTCGCGCTCGAAAAGCACCTGCATGACTGCGATGCGCGAGAGGTGGCGGCGGCGTGCCATAGAATTAAGCTTTGATGCGCGTAATGCCCTTCAACGCCTTCTTGCCCTTGTTCTTGGGGGCGGCGGGAGTGGAATACGGCGACATGGAATTATCGCGCAGGCGCTTCACCTCCGAGCTCGCGTAGTGCGAGTGCTGGAGCCGCGTTGCGCGCTTGGCGCGCTTCTTCTTTGGTACTGGTCGTTTACCCATAAGTGCTGCGCAGGGTACGGTCTACGATTGGCCCTGTAAAGGGCATTTCGGGCTTTATCGGCGCTCGCCGGACAGAACGCTCATGAACCGCAGGACGTACAGGAAGAGGTTGAAGATATCGAGATACAGGCTGAGGGCCATCATGAAGGGATTAGCCCCGAGCGTACCCATACGGCGAATCCGCTGGATATCGAAGGCAGCAAATAACGCGAAAACGACGATGCCCGCACCCGAAATCGCCATCTCAAAGCCCGGCGTCCGGAGTGCAGGAAAAAACACTTGAAAGAGCGACAGGAGGAGCAATCCGACCACGCCGAAGAAGAGCGAGCTTCCCCATGCCGAGAGGCCGGGGGCCAAGCGGGCGAGTGCCGCTGCGGAGAGGCTGATCCCGACGGTAGCCGCCACGGCATTCAGCAGAATCGCAGGACCGTTCGCGAGGCCGAAAAGCACAGAGAGGATATACGGCGTGACGGTGATGCCCGAGAGTAGCGGGAACAGGACGAACAGGACGATGTTCAGAGGCGACGAACGCGACCACCACGTAGCACTGACGATAAGAACCAATTCGGCGATCACGAAGAAAATCTGCACACCGCTCGAGAGGAGTACGGATGCGAAATTCATGCCCAAATACACGCCAAAGAGGGTTAAGCCCATGGCTAGAGTAAAGAGGAGATACGCCTGGGCTTCCGTAGAGGCACTGAGAGCGATCGGTTGGCTTCTGGTAGAGGAGAATTGCATATCGGCATTCTACGCCCGAATACGCCGTCCGCAACGAAACCGGCTTGATTGTCGAAATACGACTTTTCTGCTATACTTAAACGATTTATGCGAATTGGCGCGATCCTCTTCCTCGGCCTCGCGATACTCCTCCCGATCGGGGTGGACGCCCAAGTGACGCTTCCGAGCGTGCCCACGGTCATCCCCTGCCCCGTACCGCTCATTCCCTGCGGCAGCGGCGGCGCAACGGGGCTTTCGGCGTACCTCTGGGGCAACATCTTTCCGGCCATTCGCGTTCTCTTCATCGCGACGGCGGTGCTGATGTTCCTCCAGTACGGACTGAAGTTGCTCTTCGACCCCGAATCATCCGATACCGTAAGCACGACGAAAGTCGCCTACGGCTACGGCATCGTGGCATGTGCCATCGTGGGTATCGCAACCTTCGTGGTGGAAGCGGTCGGTCAGGACGCACGCGGAACGCTCGTGAACGACGCGCCGGTGAACGAAGGCCTCGGCAACATCATCTTCTACATGCGCCTCGTAACGGCGCTACTCGTGACGGTGTTCCTGCTCATCCAAGGAGTGCGCCTCATCATGAAGCAGGGTAGCGAAGATGAATTCGACAACGCCAAGAAACAGTTCACGCACGCGATCATGGGCATCGCCGTGATCCTGCTCGCCAACATCATGGTGCAGGCGTTCCTCCCCGGCGCGGGCTCGGTCCTGCTCGCGGCGGAAATCGTCGGCATCATCAACTTCACGCTGACGATCATCGGCGCACTCGCCGTCATCGCGATCATCGTCGCGGGCATCATGCTCGTGCTCTCGGTCGACGAGAGCTTGAAGGACCGTGCGAAGACGACGATCGTTACGGCGGTCGTGGGCCTGATCATCGCGATCCTCAGCTATATCTTGGTCCGCTTCTTCATCCAAGTCGGTTTCGATGCTATTTAAATTCCTCTCACTCATCGGCTCGCCGGGCGTCGCCCACGCGCAACTCTCCGACGTGGCGAACTTCGTGGGCAGCGGCCTCCTCAACGCCTTCGGCGGGGGCCCGAACGGTGCCTTCAGCTACGTGGGCATCGCGGAATTCCTCGTCGGTCGCGCATGGCTGCTCGTGCCGATCTTCGGCCTGCTCGTCCTCGTGCGCTCCGGCATCAAGCTCATCTACGGCCAGAGCGAAGATAAATTCGAAGAAGCCAAGCGCGCAATCGCGAACGGCCTCATGGCCATGGTGCTCACGTACCTGACACTGCGCATCGCGGACGCCTTCATCCGCGTAGGCGGCAGCGAAAGCGCGGGCGCGGCGGCTGCGGGGTCGGCGATCCTCACGACGGAAATCATGGGCATTGTCCGCTGGGTCTCGACGCTCGTGGCGGTCCTCGCCATTGGCATGATTGTCGCATCGGTCTTCACGGGCATCCTGAGCATGGGGTCAGACGACGGCATCAAGAAAATGCGCCGGTCGATCTTCGGCGCCGCCGCGGGAATCATCATCATCATTCTCGACGTGGCATTCCGCATGACCTTCGGCCTGTTCTACGACACCGTGCCGGGCGCCCCGAGCCCCTTCCCGCTCATCGATAGCGGACTCGCGATCATCGCGGCAATCCTGCTCTTCATGGCGCTCATCGCGGTGTGCGTGGTCATCTACGCCGGCGTCCGCATGGTGCTCTCGCTCGGCGACGAAGAAGTTTTCAAGAACATGAAGTCGCTCATCCTCCGCGCGCTGCTCGGCCTGTTCGTCATCCTCGTCAGCTTCATCATCGTGCTGCTCGTGGTCGAGGCGTTCTCGGGCTGACGCGGTAACACCGCGGTGATAGGATCGGTGCATGCAACCCACCATTGATCCCCGCATTTTCCGCGCGTACGACATCCGCGGCGTCGCACTCGAGCAACTGACCGTAGACGCCGCCCGGCAGATTTGCCACGCCTACGGGAGCGTACTGCGCGAAAGAATGCCCGGCCAAACGCCGCGCGTCTGCGTAGGGCGCGACGCCCGCACGCACGGCCCGCAATTGGAGCGCGCCGCCATCGACGGCCTGGTCGCCGCCGGATGCGACGTCTTCACCATCGGCGCCACGCCAAGCCCCCTCAACTATTTTACGATCTGCGACGGCGATTTCGACGCGGGCGTACAGGTGACGGCCAGCCATAACCCCGCCAAAGACAACGGCCTGAAGCTCTCGCTCGCCCACGCGCACTCATTCCTTGGCGACGACATCCAAGGCCTCCGGACGCGCATCGAAGAAGGCCGCTTCGTGAATGGTACGGGATCGGTGCAGCCCTACGACGCCACGACGCCGTACCTGGCGACGATAAAGAAGATGTTCGGAGAGGGTCTTAAGGGGCTGAAAATAGTCGTGGACGGCGGCAACGGCATCGCCGGACCCGTGAACTGCGAGGCGCTGCGCGCAGCAGGCGCCGAGGTCATCGAACTCTATACCGAACCCGACGGCACGTTTCCGAACCACCCGGCCGACCCGCGCAAGCGCGCGACGCTGAAGGAAC
>CAYGDM010000055.1:0-7257 GCA_964348685.1 uncultured Candidatus Peribacteria bacterium
GCGCGGAACGGAACGCCTGCGGGTTGATCGCGGTCGGCGCGCACGCGAGCATCGGCTGCAACTGTAATTCGAATTCCGCGAAATAGAGTTCGGCGCTGCGCTTGTCGAGTTGCGAGGGCAGCGAGCATACGAGGGAATGGGTTTGATCGGAGAATGCATTCGCTGTCGATCGGAAGGCGTCAGGATCGTGCGTGCGGAGTTTTCCGTAGAGGTCGGCGATGCTCTCGGTGTTATCGCCGCAGGTGTTGCCGAATTCGTTGCGGTCGATGCAGAGCGTCCCGAAGGGCGCTTGCAGCTGCGAATGCAACGCGTCCATGCTCTGCGAAAACAGGTGTACGAAGGGGGGTTTCGTTACTTGAATCTTGTTCGTCTGCGGTGAGGTGCCCGCGATATGCGTCTGGGAGGCCGCCCACAGCGTGGCCGGCCATAGCGCCTCGGCGATGGGGACGTACGATTCGATGCGCGTCGGCAATGCGTCGATCTTCGCGCGAACCTTCCAGTGCAGGGCTTGCAGCGTCAGGCGTTCACGCTTACCGATGTGCGAGTTCTTCATGCGTTCGAACGCGTCGCCGACCATGCGTTCGATCTCCCCGCGTTCGATAGAGGGTCCGGTTTCCTTTTTTTCCTGCGAAGAAGAGGGGAGGAGTTTTCCCGATGCGTCGAAGAGATGGGCGATGGAGACGGGCTTCGAGAGGATCGCTTCCAAGGCGGTTTCTTCTTCTTTCGGCAACTCCACCCCGCTCGTGCGGTGCGCGTACAGGTGTTCGACGAATCGTTTCCGTAACAACGACAGGTTATCGCGCAGCGCGGCGTTCAGCATGCGCCGCGCGATGTCGGGCGGACAGTCTTCCGCTTTCCACTCCGCCAACGCCCGGACGGCTTCTTCCAGGTGCCGTTCTAAGTCTGCGACGGTAAAGATTTTCCCGAAATACTTCGCGTGCTGTTTCGTGCCCGCGCGGTCGATGTGCTCGCGGAGCTTGTGCATCCAAAAGCGCGCGTTCGCGTCCAGCACGACGCCTTCTTCTTCGATGTATCGCCGCAAATCTGCCTGCCATCTCGCGGCGTTGTCGTCCACTTTGCCGTACTCCGTCCGTTGCGGCGCGCTGCCCGTCACGAGGAGGAGGGACGCGTCGTCGGGTCCCGCGAAGCGCGCGAACGGGCCGTATTCCACGGCTTTCGAGCGTTCGAGAAGATAATCGACGAACCCTTGGACGTGCGCGCGTATCGTTTTCGCCTGATCCTCTTCCATGCCGTAATTGGTCATCGAGGGATTCACGGCTTTCGCGCTCTGCGCCATCAATTGGTTGATTTCTTTCGCGATGTGGTCCGGCAGCGTTCGAAGGAATTTTTCTTCGATCGCGGTGCTGTCATTCGCGTTGAACATGTCGTATTCCCGCAGGTTTTTTTCGATCGCTTGCACCGCGATGGGTTTGGCTTTGCGGATGGTCGCTTGCATCTCGGCGAGGTCGTCGCCGGCGTTCGCCGGGTAACTCACGATGCCGAGCCGTATATCCAGCACGATGGCGTGCACGGTGTCTTCCCAGCGCGCCTTGCGCATCTCGGGCGCGATCGTGCAGACGCGCGCTCCCGACAGCGGTCGCGATGACAACAATTCCTCGTCGCTCCACTCCGTCTTCAGCTTCGGGATTTCTTTCGTTTCCACCGTCGTTGCGGCGGGTGTTTTTGTTGAGTCTTTCGTCGTATCGGCGCTTTTCGTATCGTCGGCTTTCGTCTTCTGTTTCTCTTCTTCCTTCGCGCTGAAAAACACGTGCGCGGCGATCGTATTCTTGCCGGTTGGCACGTCTGCCAATGCGTCGATCACCGCGTCGTCCGCCAGGTCTAGCACTCCGAATGCCTCCGTTGCGGCCGCGACGGTTTCGTTCACGAGGCGCACGGTTTCATCGTCCACGCCGTTTTGGCAGAGCTTTTTGACGTCGGCGTGCATCGCGGCTGATGCCTCCTCGATGCGCGCGGTGATTTTTTCGAGGCTGATGAGGTCACGACGGTCGGCGAACACGTCGTACACCGCGTCGCCCATTTTCTGAATGCGTCCGCGTACCGCGCCGAGCAGTCTTTCGATGCGTCCGTACGTCGTCGCGCTCACTTCTTGATGCTCAGGTATCGCGCGTGCGATCGCCGCGAGGACGCGCGCTTCGGCCAGCTCCACCGTGCGACCGGGGACTCGGTCTTGGTCCCAGAGCAGCGCTTCCAGCTTCGCATCCATCGGGCCGACGGGGGAGGGGGTGTCTGACACTGAATAAAAATAAAGGAAGATATAATAACAATATTTTTGAGTATGTCAATATCTTGCATGCGAAATTCATGCCTAAAACTGCTGTTTTGGAGTTATCAGCATGAATATGAAGCGTTCCGTGCGTGGTTCATGGAGCCGATGGTTAGCCGCTTACCGCTTGTTAAAAAGCCTCTTTAACTGGTCGTTTGCCGCCGCCCTCGAGTCTTTCGGCTGCTCTCCTTTCGCTCCGGCTTTCGCTGCTTCATATCGTTTCTGCGCGTCCGCCTGAGACTCTTTCGTGATCTTTCCCGTGTCACCCGTTTTCTTCGCAACCACGTCCGTGTCGCGCGTGGTTTGTGTTTCGCTCTTCATCAGCGCGGCGACGCTGGGGTGATCCGCGGGAGCGTCTCGCAGAATCATCGTCATACGGTCGCGGGAAATAAGGACGTACGGAATGTCTCGGAGCGCTTCTTGCAGATAGACGTCGGCGAAAGCACTGGTTTTTCCTTGGAGATGTTCGACGGGAAGTATTTCGATATCAGGATGATTGACGCGGCGAAGTTCCCCGTCGGGAAGGTTCTTCATCGCTTTCCATAGCGCGGGGTTGTTCTCTGGCGGAAGGGTGAAGAACGGTTGTTCTTCCGTTTTTCGCTGGCCGTGCGCGTCCGTCGTCTGCACTTCGCCGAGGACGATTTCGCATTCCAGATACGTGCCGGAGGATGATTTCTCAGTCATGGGGGTCAGGGGATTCCACTACGCTACACCGAAGAATGACAGGTTCAATTGACGTGGCGCAGCGCTTCAGTTGGCCTTTTTCTGCAGATCCGCGTCGTCTGCGGTGAAGTCAGTCAGCGTTTCGTCATCTTCGCCCGCTTCCACAAAATCCACTCCTTCGTTGAATTCCAGAATGACGGGTCCGTCTTCGTCCGCAGTGTTCCCATCGAGTATTTCCACTGCTCTGGTCAGGGAGGGGGCGAGGCGTTCGGCGAGGATACGGTTTTCAAGCGAAGCGGTCGCGATGCGGGACAGTACGACGCGCAGATCTTTCGGGGCCTTTTTTCCCTTCACAGCTTCTTGCAGCATCGTGCGATACGCCTCCACTAATTTTTGTCGCTCTTCTTCGTCAATGGGGGCGACGTCGATGTGTTGTTTCGTGCGAAGTGAGTCCTTCGTACCGGCGAGGTTGTTCGCGCTTTTTTCCGCATTGCTTCGTATGCCGTCCGCTTTCGTCGGCGTAGCAAGCACGGCTTCGATATCCGCGCGGCACGACTGTAAACCGGTCGAAATGATCTCGATGCAGTCGGCGAGAAGTTTCGACGCCTGAATATTTTTTCCGTACGAAGCGATGCGTCCGAGCGCGTGGGGGGTGTTCGACATAGGAGGAGTATTCCATTCCTCCGTCAGGTGTATGTCAATACCGCCGCTTATTCCACGTCCATCACAAGATGCTCCTCTTTGTTCAAATGCAACGAATCGGCGATGTCTGCTTCTTGGAGGAGCGGCCGCACATCCCTCTCCACAAGGAAGGCAAAGCGGTAAGCGTTTCGAACTGGGGCGGAGAATTTCGATAGCAAATTCGTTTCGCGCAGATCGTTTTCCAGCGGGCGTTCGATCTCGAAGTCCGGTGCGAGCGTTACTTCGTGCATGTTCTGCATGAATTGTTCCATGGGCGACAGGCCCGTGTAGCGATCTTCGTGATTGTCCGCGATGCGCGAATCGATGATCTCGTTATGGTGGGCGATCAGTTCTCGCGTTTCTTCCTTGAGCTGCAGCAACCGTGCTTCAACGCGGGCTTGTTCTTCGACGGACGCAATCAGGAGCTCGTCATTCGCAAGGGCGAGTATTGCCGTGCAGTTCTCGTGGATCGTTTTCAAACTCATAACCAGAGACGCTACCCTCATGCATAAACCTGTCAATCATTCCGCTTTAAATTGGCTTTTGTCCGCTAAAAATGGCTGAACACATTTTTTATGGATTCTACGGTACCGAAAGGCAGTCGGGGACGTAGTACCTCCGTTGCGCTATACTTCGCCACCAATGGAACCAGGATCCACACCCGAGGCCGAACTGCAGGCGTGGATCGTATCCGCGCAGGAAGGAGATGAAACGGCGTTCGAGAAATTGTACGGACACTTCTTCGCCCAGGTGTATCGCTACGCCGCGTTCCGCTTGCCGAAGGAACTTGCCGAAGACGTGACGGCCGACGTGTTCATCAAGGCGTGGGAAAAATTGCACACGTACAAAGCGCGTTCCGGCGTGCCGTTCGCCGCGTGGCTCTTCCGCATCGCGCGCCACGCCGTGATCGACGTGTACCGCACGCAGCACGGCGTCGAAGAAGTGTCCGACGCGCTCATGGACCCCGACGTGCTCAACCGCGCCGACACCGCGACGCACCGCAACGAGACCTTGAAGACCGTGCGCAGCGCGCTCGACAAGCTCCCCAAGCGGTACCAAGACGTGCTGCTTCTGTCGTTCGTGTCGGACTTGCCCACCAACGAGGTGGCGCGGGTGCTGCGCATGACCGAAGGTGGCGTCCGTATCCTCAAAATGCGCGCTTTGCGTAAACTGGAAGATTTCCTCCCGAAAGACGCCGGTATGGCGTAACAGACCCCCTCTTTTGTCGTTTATACGAGTGCTTACCGTGACCTCCCCAGAAACCCCCTTCCACCGGCTCCAAAGCGCCCTCGACCCCACCGAGGAGCAGCGTGCGCGCATGCTCAGCACGATCCGCGCGAAGATGACGACGGCGCATAGCGTGCGATCCGTCCGCAGTGCCCTCGAACCGGAGGACGGCGCCCAGGTCCGTATTTGGAACCGCATCCGCGACCACATCGCTCCGGTCCGCGCCCGCGGGTTTCTCGACCAGGTCCGCGCGTATCTCACGCCCGACCAGAGCAGCGTCCACATTGGCCACGGTTTGTTGCCTGCATTCGCGCCGGCGCGCGTCCGAGTGCAGCCCCTCAAGTGGGTGGCAGCGTTCGCGTTGGTGCTCATCGCCGTGCGCGTGAGCCCGCTTCTCTTCATCGCTCCCCAAACGATCGCCCAATCGAGCGTTCTCCTGCGCCCCACCAAGGGCGTGGTGACGATCTCACTCGACGGTCTTTCGCAGCCGTTGGAACATGAAACCGAACTCCTCAAGAGCGCCACGATCCACACGTCCGAGGGCGAAGCGACGGTCATCCTGCACGATGACGGTACCATCCGCCTCGCGGGTGACACGTCCGTCACGCTCCAAGACCTCACCGACCGCCCCCAGAAGGGTTCCGGCCTCGCGACGCTCATGCTCGCCTCCGGCACCGTGTGGGTGCAGGGTCTCGTGCCCGATCATCTCCGCGGCCTCAGCGTCGTGACGCCCGACGGCGTCGTGACGGTCCACGGCGGCAGCGTGTCCATCACGGTGCAGGAAGGGGAGACGACGGTGGAAGTGTGGGACCGCCACGCCCGCCTCGAACGCGAAGGCCAGGCAGAGGTCGTGCTCGTCGCCGGCGAACGCCTCGTGGCGAGAAACGGCGTCGACCTCGCGGTGGAGACGATGCAGGAAGGCGCCTACGACCGCGAGTGGCCCAAGCAGAACCTGACCCGCGACGCCGTGCACCAGCGCGCCATCGCCCAGGAACAGCGCGAGCGCATCGCCGCCAAGGCGGGCATCCTCCCGACCTCGCGCCTTTACGCCGTGAAGCGCATCGCCGAAGAAGTAGACGTGCTCCTCACCTTCGATCGTGAATCGGCCGTGAAGAAGCGCGTGGCCCAGGCCACGACCCGCCTCAACGAAGCCACGACGCTCATCGCCGAAGGGCAGAGCGGCGCGACCGTGCAGCTGGAAGAATACCAAGTCGCGATGCTCGACATCGCGCGCGGTTCCGGCGACACGCTCTCGCAGCAATTGGTCCAAGACGGCGTCGAAGAGAACGCCGCCCAGCTCGGCGCGCAGCTTCCGGACAGCGACATCTACCTCGTGAAGCGCGTCGTACTCGATACGACCGCCACGCTCCCCGATGCGACGATCAACGAAGCCGACGTGGAAGCGTCTGTCATCGGCGACGCCGTGGATGCCATCCAGATCGCGGCCGCGGAAGGTGACAGCGATGCGGTGCAGCTCGGCCTCGAGAATCTCGCGCCCTACATCGAGAACCTTCCGGCCGACGACGACATTGACCCGACCACCAAGCGCGAAGTGATCTCGCGCCTCACGCGCGTGGCCGACTCGCTCCAGGACGAATCGAACGTTTCCGCCAGCGGTGCCATCGCCATGCGCACCGTTTCGCGCGTCATCCGCACTCACGTGCCCGCCGCTCCGGCGCCGGTGCCGCTCACGGGCGAGCAGATCGACGCGGTGGTCAACGGCATCCTCGACCAGATGTTCGTCTACAGCCAGTACACGGGCCGCACCAACCAGCTGCACCATGAAATGAAGAAGCTCGACGCGCACCCCGACGAGCTGGCGATCCTTGTCGCATTGTTCGAGAAGTTGAAAGAGTACGAGGAGCTGAACAGCATGGAAGGATCGGGTGATATCCTCATCGCACCCGATTACCGCCTTTCGTTGCTTGTCCGTGGGCATATCCAGGATGTGCGCCAGGAGCAGACGACCGGTGAGATTGACTAAATCCTCCCACGGAAGCAGAATCCTGCGGCCCTGCCCCTTCGGTAGGTTCTTCACCCACGTGTATGTACGACATTACGGACCTCAAGCCCGGCCGCGCCATCCAGATCGACGGTGAGCCCTTCATCGTCCTCAGCTCGCAGTTCGGCCGCAAGAGCCAGAGCAAGGCGAACATGCAGTGCAAATTGCGTAATTTGAAGACGGGGTCGGTGGTGGCGAAGAACTTCCAGGGAAGCGAGAAGATCGAGCCGGCGGACGTGGGCTACCGCAAGTGCCAGTTCTTGTTCAAAGACAACGACAAGAATTACACGTTCATGGATCTCTCGTCGTTCGACCAGTTCGTGTTCACGGAGGAAATGCTCGGCGACGCCGCGCTGTATCTCGTCGACGGCGGTGAAGTCGATGCGCTTGTCTTCGAAGA
>CAYGDM010000056.1:0-7199 GCA_964348685.1 uncultured Candidatus Peribacteria bacterium
GACAGCCGTTGCGGAAGTAGTGCTGGATGCGCGGACCGAAGATCTCGTTGCCGAAGAGCTTGATGAAGATTTCCATCGCGTCGAGCGAGGCCCTGTCTTTCTCTTCGTCCGTCTTCGCTTCGAGGAGGTTCAATCCCATCGGGCGTTCGGTATCGGACGGATCGAAGATGATGACGTCCTTCGCGCGTTCCTTGGGCACGTAATTCAACACATCTTCGATCAGGTCTCCGTGCGGATCGACCATGCACACGCCGGAGCCGGCCTGAATGTCTTGGCGAGCCTGCCAGCTCAGCAGCGACGATTTACCGCAGCCGGATTTACCGATGAGGTACTGGTGGCGCGTGCGGTCCTTGTCACGGAAGCGGATCTTCGTTTCAACGCCGCGGTGCTTGTTAATGCCGACGATGACGCCGTCTTGCGGCGCGTCCGGCGGAGGAGGTAGGACCTTGTACGGGATCCATTTGATAATCGGGATCTTGTTGTAGCGGCTGTCAGGGAAGTGGAAGAGCCCCGCGAGTTCGCGCTCCACCAGCAACGCCTGCTTGTGGTAGAAGCCATTGATGCGGCGCTTCCACAGCCAGTGAATGAGAGGAGCGTTCCATGCGAGCGGGAAGAAATCGACGAACATGCGGCGGTTCACGAACGAGTTACCGTACAGGTGGCGGAAGACGTTGAACGCGACCTGGAGGTTGTTGGTGATGTCGAGCGCCTTCGCCTGGGTCGAGCTCGTGGCCATGATGCGCACCGCGCAATGGAACCAGCTCATGCCAGCCTTCTCCGCCATCTGCTTGTAGAGCTCCTCTTCCGGCTGGACCATGCGGACGAAACTGTCGCCGCTCGAAGCGCCCGGGGCGAACGTCTTGTCATCGGCGCCGCCCGCAATGCCACCCACCACTTGGATGAACGTCGAGAGAATCGGAATGCGGCCGATCCAGCTGTCCTTCTTTCCTTTGAATTTCGTCGAAGCGAAGTTCTTCGCGCGCTTACCCCACTTGTTGCTGAACGACGGCTTGATGATGACCTGGATCGTCGCGGTATCGGCAGGATCCAACTTACTGAGAACGTTCGTCAGATCGTTCAGCGGATCGTCCTGCATCTGCTCGCTCATACGGATCGGGAACCAGTACTTCTTCGCGAGCGCCATGTGGTAGCCGACAAGCGACGTGCCTTTCTTCCACAGTTCCGGCGTGGGCCGCGGCAGCACTTCGGCTTCGGAGTAGAACGACGTGATCTGCTTCTCGACGATCGACACGAGATTCTTATCACAGAGCACGTAGAACGCGAGCTCACCGTTCTCGACGAACATCTCGAAGCTGATCGTAATGTGTCGGAACGCCCAGAAGTGAATCGATTGCCAGAACGTAAGACTCTTCACTTCCCACAACGCGCGGTAGAGCTGCTCCATGAGGGCTACTTTTTCCTTGAAGTCTTTCTCCGTGCGCTTCTCCTGGTCGACCTTGCTGTCGCTTCGGGGCAAGAGCACCTGCATCGACACAAGCTTCGTGCTGTGCCATACGGCGTAGCTGAAGCGCATCGCGCGGATACCGAGCCGAAACGTGAAGTACGCGCCGACGAAGAACCACACGCGTTCGACGGGATCGGCGATGAGCCAGCCCCAGAGCGCGGGCCAAATATTCGAATCGATCACATATCCCGCCACTCCGATCAGGAACAGCGTGATGGGCCAGAAGAAGTAGCGGAGGAAGGTGACCACTCTGGAGAAAGAGGATACTAAGAAATCGTTTTATTATAGCAGAAAACACCCTCTTTGTGGAGGCCAAGTATCGACCGGAAAAAGGCTTATTGGCCGCAGTCGATCACGTCCATTTCCATGATCCGCGTCTTCCCATCTGCACTACCGAGAATAAGCCCATAGCGCCCCGTAACGGACGGCGTAAAGGAAAACGCTTCGTCGGGAAGGATCCAATCCTGCAGCGAGAGACTGTTGCCGTCGGGGTAGCGAATGCCGCGGACAACGAACGAACTCTTCGATTCGATGCGCAGCACTTCGCCGACCGGCTGGGTGTGCGGCACGCCGAGCGTGAGCACGGTGCTTTTGGTAATGCGCTGCTGGCGGGGGCGGTCGTCCGCGCAGCGGCCGATCATCGTCACGTCGCCGAGACGCTCGAATGTGATCTGTCCGAGCTTGCCCCGCGAACGCGGAACGAGCGACGTGAACGCGGCGAAACTCAAGTCCATGTCGCGGCCTTCCACGAACGGTCCGCGATCGTTGATGCGCACGGTCACGCTCTTGCCGTCTTCGAGGTTCGTCACCTTCACGAGCGTGTTGTACGGATACGTGCGGTGCGCGGCGGTCATCGCATACATATCGAAACTCTCGCCGAACGCGGTTCCCTTCCCCTGGAATTTTTCGGAGTAGAACGACACCTCGTGGATTTCCTCGACGAGCAGCTGGTCCAGCGTGCGCATGAGCGTCAATAATTCGGCTTCGGACAGCGGTTTTTGAAGATCGCCTTCCAACGATGCGACGGGATATTTTTCCATCCATTCGGCAAGATTGTCCGGCGTGACGTCGTCGGGCGCGGCAACGGATCGCGTCCGCAACAGCCATGTCAGCGCGACATCGAGCGTCAGCGACTCATCAGGAAAAAATTCTCCGGCTTCATCACTCACGATCCCGCGCGATGCGGCGAAATCGATTTCGAGCGAACCGTTATCCGGCCGGTCGGGCAGATCGGTGAACGCGCTCTTCGCGGGCTCGGCGGGACGGCGCAGACTGTTCCACATCATGAGGAATCCGTCGCGACGGGAGATCGCAGGATCAGCGGCGAACGCGAGCGTCGGAACGAGCGCGAGCGAAAGCAAAAGGGTGGCGATGAACTTCACCCAAGCAGCCTAGGTACGGCACGATGCAGGTCAACAAAAATCTCACCCTCTTCGCTCCTGCTACGCCGGTCTTCGTTATAACGCGTCCCAGCCGTAGCCGCGGACGACGCCGTACGCATGGCTGATTTGATCTTTCTGGAGCGTTTTGAGTGTGATCGGGCCGACCGTGCCCGCGCCCTTGGCGGACGCATTCGGGATGACGCCGCGGGCCAATTGGTATGCGGCCACGGCCTGGCGAGTCGCCGGTCCGAAGACGCCGTTAATACTCTCTTCCGGGAAATAGCCGACGCGCGCGAGGAAGCGCTGCACGTCTTCGACGGTATCGCCCTTGTATCCTTCCTCGGTCGTACCCGCGACGAGCGCGTCTTGCTCGGAGAGACGGTCGCGCACGCGTTTCACGATGAGGATGCCGCGCGCGATGGTGCGGCTGCGTTCGGCGCGAAGCGTTCCTGCGATCGCGGCCTGCGTGATGGGCCCGATCGTGCCGGCGCCGGGGCTGGATGCATCGGCGATGAGCATCGACTCCTTCTGGAACGCCATGATTGCATTCTTCACGTTGTCATTATAAACGCCGTTTGTACGCCCCTTGTAATAGCCCATCGAACGAAGAAGGCGCTGCGCTGCGGCGATGTCTTTCTGGCTCGAGAGCTCGCTCACGAGGGGGACGCCCATGTCGCGCCCGAGCGTACGGACGGCGGCCATGAGCATCGCGGCGGTTTCTGCATTGAGCGACTCCGTATGGATCGGCATGCCCTTGTCGCGCTGGAAGCCTTCGAGCGCGGCTTGCGTCTTCGGCCCGAAGAACATCGTCGCATCATCGGCCAGATAGCCGAGCGCGCGGAGGTGATCCTGCAGGAACGCGACGGAGAGACTCGTATCCCCTGCCTTCGGCTCGACGTCGACAAGGCCGTTTTGGATGACGTTGTACGGACGCAGACGATCGAAATCCATCGCGATGCGATCGAGATTGAAGTCGGACGCGGGCTGCGCCGATGCCGGCGGGTAGACGACACCGCGCACGCGCTTCACGCCGAAGCTGAGCGCACGGGCGAGGCCCTCCTCGCCATAACCGGCCCACACGTCGATGCGGTGGATCTTGCCGCCTTCGAGGAGCTGGATCGCCCCGCCGCGGTCATGCACTTCGAGCACGCCGAGCCCCGGCACCTGCACCTTCGTGCCGAATGCGTAACTGGGAGGAGCGGCGACCATACCGACGTAGACGGGCGTGCCGTCCGCGCCATGCGTGCCATTACCGTTCAAGATCTTGTCGGCGACCAATCCCCCCTTCACATAGCAACACTGCCCCGGCAGCGGCGAGTAATACGCCGTGAGCACGAAGTCCACTTCCATCGGCGCAGCAACTTCTTCGGCGGATACGATGGGCGCGAATGATGCAACCAGGCACGAGACGAGAAAACCGCAGAGGAATTTATG
Organism: uncultured Candidatus Peribacteria bacterium; assembly: GCA_964348685.1. Lineage (GTDB taxonomy): Bacteria > Patescibacteriota > Gracilibacteria > Peribacterales > Peribacteraceae > DALYDP01. The sequence continues at coordinate 4,282 of CAYGDM010000056.1, forward strand.
CATGTGTGGGTGTTTGTGAGAAATCCGATCATTATACCAAAAAATCACATTTCACGCCCGCCTGAAGGCATGACGAAAAAAAGAAGGATGGTCTGATAGTTGTATGTCAGGATCAGCGAACGACGACCGTATCCTCCAAACGGATACCGAATTTTCCTGTGTAATAGACTCCCGGCTCGATGGCGACCACTTCTCCGTCGAGGAGCGAATCTTTCGAGCGTGCGGCAAGGACGACGCCTTCATGGACGTCGAGACCGACGCCGTGCCCGAGCGCGTGCGGATAGGACGGATACCCCTCGTGCTCAAGGAATTCTCGCGCACGGGCATCGAGGTCTTTGCATCGAACGCCGGTTTTCGCAGCGCGCATCGCGGATCGAAGTACTTTTTTCACCGCGTCATACACGCGTCGCTGTTCAGCTGTCGGCTCGCCGACGAAATACACCTCGCTGCGGTCCGCGCAGTAGCCGTCAAGCTTCGCTCCGACATCGATTTGCACGATGTCGCGCCGGCGGAGTTTCGCGCTGCCGGCACGGTGGTGTGGACGGCTGGAATTCTTCCCGAAGGCCACGATGGCTTCGAAGGCGAGTCCGTCCGCGCCTCGTCGCAGCATCTCAATGAGGATACGGTCGGCAACCATCTTCTCCGTCACGCCGGGGACGAGGAACGACGGCACGAGCTTCAGCACCGCATTCGTGATGGAACGCGCGCGGTCCATGACGGAAATTTCTTCAGCAGACTTTTTCCGTCGAAGCCCTTCTGTAAGGCCTAAAGTCTGTACAAATTTTGTACTCTTAAACATCCCTCGCCATCGCGCCAGGCGCTCGACCGTCACATGATGCGATTCAAAGCCGCACCGCGAAATGCGAGACAGAAGTTTTGTCGTCTCGGACCGGTCGACGACACGAAGGTTCTTCGAACGCAACGCATGCGCCGCTTCTGCATAACGCGCGTCGACGATGAGCGTCGCAGAGCGTTGCGTGACCAGGAGAAGGCCCTCCGTCGCCTTCAGTTCACACAAATATCGCACATTAAGAGGATCCGATACGAGCAGAGCGGGCAATTTTTCTTTTCTCAGAAGCGATTGCATGGCCGAAAGGCGACTGTTTTTGGGCACGGGTGAAGGGTAGCGCGAGAAGCGGTTTTATGCTATCATGAGGAGAACTCTATGAAGACCCCCACCCGTCTCCTCACGACCGCCGGAAGCGCACTCGCGTCGGTTTTCTCGAGCGTGCAACTCGCCGCCGCACAAGTGTTCGACGGGCCGGGCATCCAAGGTGCCATCGACCAGGCAAGCGGCATCTCCGGCCTCCCTGCTGGAGACGTGCGCACGACGATCATTAACATCGTCCAAACCGTTCTCTCGTTCCTCGCGCTCGCCGCCGTCATCGCGATCATCATCGCCGGCATCTGGCTCATCGTGGGCATGGGTTCGGACGACTCGAAGGAACGGGCGAAGAAGATCATCTTGTACACGCTCGCAGGCCTCATCATCGTCCTCTTCGCCCGCGTGATCGTGGGTCTCGTGACGGTCTTCCTCGCCAGCCAAATCGCATGACATTTTCCCGCCTCGCCGCAGGCATTGCCCTGGTAACGCTCCTCGCGTCGAACGGTGCGGCGTACGCGCAAATCGAGACGTTGCAACCCGTGCAGGAAGCGCAGCAAGCCGGCACGAACGAAGAAGTCATTCAAATAAAACTCGGCGACATCCTCGAGATCGCCGCGGACCCCGGCGTCGACGGAGCCGCGGTTTCGTGGATCCTCACGCAGGAACGCGTCTTCGTGGAAGCGGGCCGCGAACGCATTTTCCGCTACCGCTTCGTGCAGGAAAAAACGTACACACTCCGCGCGGACGTGCTTCTGCCGGGAGGCACGGAACGCCGCCAGCGCGCGTTCGCCATCGAAATCCTTCCGCAGGACGGCCTCGGCGACGGCGCAACGTTCGCCGCGGGTACCGGCGCTGCCCTCGCTGCAACGCTGCCGATCCCCGATCCGAACGGACGCGTCATCCTGACACCCGACCAGCAGCTCGTGAAACTCGTGCCGCTTCGATCGGACGTCACCCCGCTCGCGGTCGATTTCGACACGTCGCGCGACACGGACGCCGACGGCAACCCGGCAAACGACATCGACAACACCGACACCTACTTCCACTCGTTCAACCGCCCCCTGTGGATCTGGTACGCGCGACCGCTGAACCAAGTCGAACTGACGGTCACCGGCATCCCGACGGGCACTTCTCCTCTCGTGCAGCGCATCGACGTACTCAGCGAAGAGGCGGCACGCAACCAGGGCGTTCTCACGAGCCCGGTGAACATCATGGTCCAGCAAATCGACGAACGAACCTACGGCTTCATGCCGCAGCTCGTGCAAAACGTCGCGGACGGAACCCCTCTCCTCTATGAGTGGGAATTCGGCGACGGCGGCAAGAGCCTCGAGACGAACCCGACGTACACGTACGCGACCGGCGGCACCTATACCGTGTCGCTCCACGTCCGCGACCTGCAAACAGGCAACATGATCGGGGAAACGGAGACATTCGTCGTGCCGACGTCGGTCGACCCGATCGATGAACCGATCGACGAGCCCATCGATGAACCCATCGACGAGCCCATCGATGAACCCGCGGGCGAATCGTTGCAGTGGGGGCGCATCTTGCTTATCGGCGGCATCTTCGTCGGGTCCATTCTCATCGGCATCATCATCGTCTGGCTGCTCTCGTTCCTCCGTCGCTCCCGCAAGCTTGAGGAAACGCTCGAATCGATGGAGCAAGCCGTGATCCCCGCTGCCGGGCAAACGCCGCCGCCACTCGCCATCAAGAGCAAACAGCCGACGTCCCCCGTGGCGGCCGATAAACAGCCCGCCGCAGCACAGCAAAAAATCATCGACGCTGAAATCAGTGCAGCAGCGCCGGTGAAGAC
>CAYGDM010000057.1:0-7144 GCA_964348685.1 uncultured Candidatus Peribacteria bacterium
CCCTCGGCCAATGCCTTAAAAGGGCACTGCTCTACCAACTGAGCTACCGACCCATTCGGTTGCGCGGGCACTATACCATCGGTTTGGCCCAGCGCTATGCCGCCGTGGCGAGCGGTGTCTCTGCCTTTTTTGGCGTCTCACGTAGCAGCCGCTCGATCGACCATACGATGCGCTCTTCTACTTTCCGCACGCGAAGCAGCATCGGCTCGCCCGAACGCACGGCGATGTCGTGGTTCGCGCGCAGCTCCGCGAGCTCCTCCGAAGTGACGCCGGTGGCTTCGACGAAAAGCATCATGTCAGTGTACGTGCGATCTTCATGTTGTTCAATTGTGTGCGCATGCGAAGCGTCGTGCAGTCATCAAGTTTTTCGTAGTACGATGTTTGCATGATCGATTCTCACTGCCACCTGGCCGACAAAGCCTTCGACGCCGATCGTGATGCGGTGATTGCGCGTGCGAGAGAAGCCGGAGTATCGGCGATGATCACAATCGCGGACTCGTTCGAAGAAGGCGAAAAATGCCTGGAGATAGCGGAAAAGTACGATGACATGTTCTGCACGATCGGCGTGCATCCGCACCACGCGAAGGATTGGAATGATGGAGACATCGATCGCATGAAGGCGTTGCTTGCGTCGCCGAATGCGAAGGCGGTTGGTGAGATCGGGTTGGATTATCATTACGATTTTTCACCGCGCGAGGCGCAGCAAAAAGTTTTTCGCGCGCAGCTCGTACTCGCGAAAGAGCTCGGACTGCCCGCGGTCGTGCACTGCCGCGAAGCGATCGCCGACCTTCGCGCGATCATCGAAGAGGTCGACGCGGGGCCGTTCGTCCTGCACTGCTGCACCGAGAAATGGAGCGACGTGGAGTGGATCCTCGAGCGAGGATCGTTCCTGTCCTTTACCGGCATCGCGACGTTCCCGAAGAGCGCGGATATCCACGAAGTTGTCCGCAATTGCCCGCTCGAAGCGATGATGGTCGAGACAGATGCGCCGTACCTCGCGCCGATCCCGCATCGGGGAACGCGCTGCGAACCCGCGTTCGTCGTCGATACCGCGCGGTTCTTGGCCCAGGAAAAAGGCCTCTCTGTGGAGCAATTCGATGCCGTGGTCCACAAAACCACGGTGGCGTTCTTCGGGCTTCCTTCGTAGATGGTGCGGCTGGCGGGGGTCGAACCCACAACCTCTTCCTTCGGAGGGAAGCGCTCTATCCATTGAGCTACAGCCGCAAAGCGGCGGCAGTGTACTACACTATGGTTATGATCGACGATATCCGCACGGCATTGAAGAAGCTCGGGAGCAAAGCGAAGGCTGAAAACAGCGCGCGGTTTTTTAAGTCGGGCAAAGGCCAGTATGGGGAAGGGGATATCTTCCTCGGCGTGACCGTTCCGGAGCAACGACTGATCGCGAAGCAATTCGCCGACGCACCGCTTGATGTCATCGAACACATGCTCGCCGATCCGGTGCACGAGATGCGCCTGACTGCACTGCTCATTCTCGTGCGAAAGTTCGAGAAGGGCTCGGACGCGGACAAAAAAGCGATCGTCGATTTTTATCTGCGCCACCTCGACGGCGTGAATAACTGGGATTTGGTTGATGGCAGCGCGCCGTACATCCTCGGCGCGTGGCTACTGCCGAAGAAAGACAGGTCCGTGCTCTATCGCCTCGCGCGCTCCGGGAAGCTTTGGCGCGAGCGCGTCGCGATCGTTGCGACGTGGGGGCTGATTCGAAAAGGCGATCTCGAAGACGCGATCCGTATCTCCGTGATCTTGCTTCACCACAAACATGATCTTATTCACAAAGCCGTGGGGTGGATGCTGCGCGAGGTCGGGAAGAAAGATGGAAACGTCCTTCGTACGTTCCTCGATCAGCACGCCACGACGATGCCCCGCACCGCGCTGCGGTACGCCACCGAACGGATGGAAAAGCACGAGAAAGCAGCGTATCTCGCTCGAAAGAAGAGTGCGACGACCTGAACAAAAGTGACCTCTTAGACCCTTGTAATTTAGTCGTCTCTTCGTACGCTCCGCGCATCCGTCGCGTTCGCGGCGGGTGTTCGTCGTTCTTTGTCATGAGGAGTTTGGCATGAATACGACCCTCCCGCAGGTGTTCGTGTCCCAGGTGTTCGTCAGCGAGCTGGAAACCATTTTCGCTGCGGATACGCAACGTTCCCTCCATGCGTTCGGTGCCGCTCAAAATCCAAGTCGCAACGGCTTGCCCATCGAGTGGTATCCGATCCCGTTCGACCGAGAAGCACCCCTTCTCGCCGAAGATCTCAGCGTGCGCAACCCGCAGCTTCTGTCTCTCTGTGCGTATGCGTACGGCGCCGGGTTCGAGCATGTTTTCCGGCCCTCGCGGTTCAATGGGTTGGTGCGCTGCTTGTGTCGCAACCAACAAGGCGAATATGCACCCGTTGAACTCAACGGTGAGCATCAGCGACAACTAGCTGCGTGTCTCGCGGCACAGAAGGTCAAGGATCCGCGGACGGAACTCATTCGCAGCATTCATGCGCTTGGAAAGGAGCATGGTCGTCTCGCCGCCGCATAGGTGGCACGCAATTCCGCGCTTCGCACGGGCGAAGCATTCTCACTGCAGCTCTGTGACATTGTCATAGAGCTGCTTCTTTATGCCTATTCACCCGCCCTGTCCATCCATCAGATGCACGCCGAGGTACATGTCGATTGCGATCACCACCGCGGACGAGAGGAGATACGCGGCAACGAGTACGTTCACGTTTTTTGCTTTCTCCGCGCGCGACCCGAGATACACGAACGCGATTCCGAGCAGCAGGCTCTCTGCGATGAAGAAGGAGAACAGTGTTTCTTCCGCGCGGCCGAGTTTGGTGGTGTAGCCGTCGGGGAAGCCGTTCATGGACACGTAGACGAAGTGCAACACGTACGACGAAGCGGCGATCCACAGAGCGAAGGCGTAGGCGAGGAGGCGATGGCGGGGCATGGGCGTATCATAGCTGTCCCATGATCTCCTTCAATTCCGTCGCTTGCTGTAGCAACGTCGTGTCGCCGTTTGCCGACGCATACGTTTTCGCAAGAGATAGCGCGAGAATCATGGAATCTTTGACTGCTGTTTCTCCATGTTCTCCTGCGGCGATGCCTTGTCGTACGATCGCGATGTAGCGCGAGCATGCCATGTGTTGCATGTGCCAGTTCAACGCGTCGACTTCGGCAGGCGGATCCTGCTGTAGCATCCAATATCCCGATAGGACTTCGCCGATCTTCGACGCATGATGTTTGATCTCGTCGATGTTATCCGTGGGCGCGGCGATGAATGCCAACGCCTCTGTGACGCGCATTCTATCGGTCGCGTCCGCGATGACGTTTTGCTCCATTAACGCTTGCACGCGCGCGGTGATCTCGCCGGTGTTCGGCGTTGCCGGGACGTGCGATGCTCCTTCCTGTCCTTCCTTCGATTGGAGGATGTTCATAGTTTTATTATACCATAAATAGAAACGCTGTGCAGGACGCCAGCGGGTACGTCCAGAAAGCTATTCGACGGAAGATCTTCGCGGATTGAGCTTGTTCTCAACAAACACCATCGCCATCGGGAGCACGATGAACGCCATGGGCAGCATCTGGCGCGATTCCGCGATGACGCCCGTGATCATGTGCGCGGCGATGAAGAGCTTCACGCGAAGCCGGATGGAGCGGGATACGGTCCGGCTTCGTTTCGCTTCGCTCAACTACGCCGAGACTCAGAAAAGTGCTTCGACATGAATGCTCGGCCAGAATGAGATTTGAGATAGCTCTCAAATTCTTCTGCGTGGTCACGATGTCGAAAGGTGACAAATAAGCGCAGCATCCATGGTCCATGTTTGGCCGTATGGGAACTTAATCCCTGATTATGTTCATCAAGCCTTCGTTCGATGTTGTTCGTGACTCCAAAATACCAATGTTTTTGATCTGAGGATTCCAGAACGTATGTGTAGTGCATACGAAAATAATAGGAGGTCCGGCTTCGTCTGCGGACTACGCCGAGACACCCGGCTCAAATTTGTGGCGTCGGCGAAACCTCGGCGTAGTTCTGTCCGCAGGCAGAACGGAGCCGGGTGGAGCGGGATACGGGAATCGAACCCGCATCTCTAGCTTGGGAAGCTAGCGTACTACCACTGTACTAATCCCGCGTGGAGCGGCAGCAGTATACGACGGCGGCGGTATTTTTGAATGTGGAGCGGATGACGAGACTCGAACTCGCAACCTACGCCATGGCAAGGCGTCGCTCTAGCCAATTGAGCTACATCCGCTTGAATTTCTACGAGTGAAAATGATCTGCTTCGAATGGTGTCCTCTGGCTAGAGCGACGACTACGTCGCTTTTTCGCGCGATTGCGAGCAATCGCTCGTTCCAATTGAGCTACATCCGCTTGAGCCCGCCTATGGTAGGCAGAATCGCAGGCGGGCGCAACAGGCGTTTTCCATCGAAAAAAGCCCAGGCGGTTGTACGCCTGGGACAAAAGGATTCGGACGCTTTCCGGACATGCCTTACGGCATTGCTTCGAGCAGGATGACCATGACTGTACGGCCTTCTTTCATCTTCGCGTTCACGGCGTCGAGGAGCAATTCGTGCGGATTCCCCGCGCCCTCCGATGCCACTCCGAGCGTCATGACGGTGCCGTGCCCGTGCCGTTCGATCTTTGGTGGGCTAAGGGGCAGTCCGGCAAGGTATCGCATGATGGTCTTGCGGATGTGCTCGATCCGCATCAGCCCCAGATTCGCGAGTATCTGCGAGGCCAGCCCTTCTTGCATTCGTATGCAGCCAAGAAGGAGGTGCAACGGGGTGACGTCGGCGTGTTGCATGTCCCATGCCTCTTCGATCGAGTATTCGATGACTTTGCCCGTTCGAGCGGTGTGTGGGATTTTTTCCGAGCTGCCACCCGGTGGACCTCCCTGCATTAGCTTCGTTGTCTCGCGGACTACGGTTTCCGGGGCGATGCTATGAGCTGCGAGTACGTTGCGCACATCAGGATCACGCACGACGGCCAGGAGCATGTGCTCTGTTCCGACGTACTCGTGATTAAAGGTTCGAGCTTCCTCTTGGGTCGTCTGCATCACGTTCCGGGCTGCTTGATTGAAACGTTCGTACGACATTCTTGGTTCTCCTGCCGAAAGGGTGAAAGGTCAGAAACTAAGATATTTATAGAACTTTTTGTGCAATTGTCAAAATCAGTGGACGTTTTGGCCATGTTTCTCCATGAGAACGACGGCTGTGTAGCCTCGTCAGAATGCCCGTTTTCTGCTATACTAAAGGGATTGATGCACACCCATACCATTCGCCGTTGGATGCTCGCCGGAGTGCTCTTCGCGCTCATGCATGCGCAGCTCTCGCAGGCCGGGCCGCTCATGGCCCAGGTCGGCGCGCCCGAGTTATCGAATTGCGAAAATCCGCTCATCGATAATTGCGACGGTCCGAGCGGCATTATCCTCATGCAGCCGCTCGACGATGAAACGCGCGAGTTGCAGGTCAGCCCCGCGCCGCTGCAGGTGTTTTTCGACTACTTCAACATGTCGTGGCCGTGGCTCCTCGGTGTGGCGAGCGGCATCGCTGTGCTCCAAGCGGTGTGGGGAGGCGTCCTTATCATGACCAGTATGGACAACGACGGCGGCAAGGAAAAAATCGAATGGGCACTCGGCGGCATGGTCATGATCGCGCTTGCCGGCTTCATTCTCCGTTTCCTCAATCCCATCTTCTACGCATGACGTTCTTCCGCGCTCTCATCGGCCTCGTGCCCGTCGCGAATGCTCAGGACCTTTGGGGTCTGTGGCAGCCCGTCTGTAGCCCCCTTCAACCGGGGTGCGGTTCGGGTCCCGACAATATCTTCCAAAGCACGTTCCCGAACCTCGCGGTCTTCATGCTGCAGATCACGACTGGTCTCGCGGTGGTGTTCATCGTGTGGGCCGGCCTGCAGATGGTGCTGAGCCAAGGAGACGAAGGAAAAATCGGCAAGCAGAAGACGGGCATCGTCTATGCGCTCGCGGGCCTCTTCACGGCCATCGCCAGCCAGCTCGCCGTGTCGTTCGTCGCCACGCAGGACTGGGGCCAGAACGCCGGCGGCAACCTGCCGATCAACGTCATGGCGTCGGTGGTGAATTCGATTTTGACGACCTTTAACGGCATCTTCGTCCTCGTAATCGTGTACTTCGGCATGCGCATGCTCTTGGCAGCGGGCGATAGCGGTGCGTTCGGCACGGCCAAGACCGGCATCACGTGGGCCATCGTCGGAGCCATCATTGTGAACCTCGCCAACGCCCTCGTGCAGGGTGTCACGTCCTTCTTCGCTCTCTGATTATGCTGTCGTTTTTCCTCTCCCTCATCGAAACCGCGCACGCACAGGTCGGGTCCGGTCCGGGCGTCGACGAAATGTGGGACACGATCTGCTCCACGCTTCCGTACTGCGACCTCGGCACCGACGCCCCCGCGTTCTTTTCGCAGCGCATCGTGAATTTCGTGTTTCCGCTCATCGTAGGCGCGGCCGTGTGCGTCATCATTTATGCGGGTATCAAAATGGTCACCGGTGGGGAGGAAGGCTACGGCGAAGCGAAGACGATCATCACGTACGCCCTTGGGGGGCTTATTCTCTCGATTCTCACGGGTTCGATCTTCGTGTTCATCGGGTCGTACCTGCTGCCGTTGCTGTTCTCGTAACCCCTCTCCCCGCGCTCGGCGCGGCCCTCTCCCGCCGGGAGATGGCGAATTTGCGCTCGCGCAAATTGGGAGAGGGGAGTGTATGCTGCCCGGCGATGAAGGAACGCCAGTACGTCACCACCGCCATCGATTACCCGAACGCTGCCCCGCACATGGGGCACGTACTTGAAAAAGTGCTTGCCGACGTGTTGGCGCGCTGGTTCCGCGTGAGCGGCCGCGAGACGCGATTGCAGATCGGCACCGACGAGCACGGCATCAAGATGCAGCAGACGGCGGAGAAGCAGGGCCTGACGCCGGAGGCGTTGGTCGACAAGAACGTGCCTCTCTTCGAAGACCTCTATGCCAAGTTGAACGTGTCGGCGGACATTTTCATGCGCACGTCCGACCGTGCGGTGGGCTGGAAGAACGATGGCGCGTATGAACATGAGAAGACGGCCGCCGCGATGTGGACGAAATTGGTCGAGGCGGGCGCGCTCGAGAAGCGGTCGTACAC
>CAYGDM010000058.1:0-7068 GCA_964348685.1 uncultured Candidatus Peribacteria bacterium
GCGGGCGAAAAAAAGGTGTTCGACGAATTATTCGTCGACGCGAAACCCGCGACGCACTTCACGAACGGCGCCGATTCCATTTTGGATGAAACGAACGCGGCATCGCCCGACTACCAGAAAAGCCTGCTATTCAGGGTCGAACTCGAATACCTCATGGAGCAGTGCCTGGGCCGTTTGAAAGAAAACGGCGACGAATTTCCTCTGGAAAGAAAAGGGAAAGCGATGCTGCAAGCGGCGAAAAACAACGTCATGCAAGCGCTCGGGAAATGCCCGCTCCAGCTGAAGTCGTACGAAGACATCCTGCCGCTCATCGAGGTGTATCTCGAAGTGTGCAACATGATGACCGATTTCCGCGACAAGAGGGACGTGACGGGAACGTGGGTCTACAGGATGGTCGCGCAGGAAACTTCCTGGGCGATCCAAAACGCGCGATTCCGTTTCGACGTGCCGTTCATGCACACGCACGCGATGGGCGAGCTTTCGAGAAGACTTAAGAACGAAATCGGCCTGAAGGACTTGGTCAAAGCGGCGACGGCGAAGTTTCCCGAAGAACAAGCGCGACAGTACAAAAACCGCAGGGTGGAAATGGCAAGCCTCTGCGGTTACGACAGCTTCATGATCGATCTGAACGATCATTGGAAAGATCTTTTCGCGGGCATGAACGACGCGAAGTCGGCCGGTGCCGATCCCGACAAAATCCAAAAAGTATTCGACTGCACGAAACGCATCAACGAATTGATGCAGCAGGAACTTGCCGGAAAGCACGATCTTAAACGGCAAATCACCGAAGCACACAATCCGTCGTCAATCGAATCGAATTTGATTCTCGACTGCCTGGCGACGATCCACAAGGACGTCATCGGAACCGACATGCCGGCACCGAGCGAACGCGACATCGCATGTTACGTGACTGCGACCGCGACGGCGTTCACGATGTGGTCCCAAAGTCCGGATATCGTGGTAAAGCAGAAGTCGTTCCACGAAATGGAAATGTTGGCGGCTCATACCGCGATCGGATTTCACGACGGTTCGATGTACGCCCCCGGATTCATCGATCAAGAACGATGGGGGCCCGGCACGGTGGAGAAGGACCGGGCCATAACGGCCCTCAGGGCCGTCGCGACGGGCGCATCGACGCTGCTCCATTCGTTCGGGAAAGGCCTGCTGTCGGAATACGAACTCATCCCCCAGTCGCTGGTGAACAATTCACGCGAATGCTTCCCGGCATCCGCTACTCCGATGCAGTACGCGTGTATCGTCCGCGGACTGTTCGAGGGAGCGATGGACGTCGTGAAGAAAACGAAAGGAATGGAACACTCCACGGACAGGACTCTCGCCAATCGGTTCGCAACCGAGTTCCTCCGCGAAGTGATGAAGGAAGAAGAACCGCAAGAAACCGCCGACGAAGACGCCGAAGACGACGAAGCGTCGCTCACGCGCGACGAAGCGCTCGAATCGTTCGCTCGCAACGCCCCGAAGCCGCTCAATGCCGACGACGCGCTCACGCAACCCTGGGTCGACATGATGCGCGATGCCATCGCTGGCTTGCCGGAACGCATCGAGTCGTACGCTGCGCTCGCGCCCGTCATCGCGGCGTATACGGAGTGGCCGGGAAGCGTCTTCGAATCTATCGACGGTGCGAAAAAGATGGATGATGTACTCGATGGATATAAGCATATTATCCGGCATATCGCCGCGTCGTTCGGCGGCATGCTCGACGACTGGAGGAAGCCCTTCGCAGTACCCACGGTTTCCAGCGACGTGTTCCTGAAAGAGAGCCGGCGCTTCGACCAGGCGATGGGCGACAGGGTGCACGATGACCTTGCCGCGGGGGACCTGTATTTCCAGAGCGCGGAATACCGAAAAATAATCACGCCCGTCAACGACGCGAACAGGGCCCGCAACCTGTTCTTCTTGGCTGCGACGCCTTCCGCGGTCGATCGGCAATTCGTCGTCGCGCATTCCCGGACGTCGATCCGTTGCATGAACCGGACGTATGCGCAGGCGCACCTGTTCCACAACGTTCCGACGGCGATATCCGAATGGGAGCAAGCATTATATGCACGCCACTACGACCAACTCCTGCAAGACATCCTCACGATCATCCCCGAAACACCCGCCCCCCTCTCACGCGACAAAGTCTCCGCCATCTTCGACGAATTCGAACCGAAGCCATTCAATGAGATCGATGGACTGACACCCGTATGGATCGATTCCATGAAGCGGCGCATCTCCGAATTGCCCGACAGGATCGAATCGTACGCCGATCTGCGCACGTTGCTGGAGCATCACTGTTCGTATTCTGGACTGCTGTTCGATCGAGGTATGAAAGCCGGCGCGGATGCGAACCATTTCGATCACGTGAGAAAAGTCATCAAACACGCAACCGTAGCGTTCGACCGAATGCTCGACGCGTGGAGGAAGCCCTTCGACGTCCCCGTCGTCACGCGCGACGCGTTTGTGCGTGCACATGATAATGCGGTGGCGCGCAGAGGCGACCATGCAGCAAAAGAGTTGGCTACCTTCAATCACCCGCACCTCCCGACGATGGCCCGCCTCCTCGACGAGTCTTTTCAGAAAACGTGCCTCTGCGGTTCCCTTCTGCGGGCCGGCGTTCCGCAGAACGTCGATCCCGAATTCGTCCGAGCACACGTTACGAAGTGCGGTAGCGTTGCGCATCAGTTGTACAACAAAGATTTCACGCTGGGCAAAGTCCCGCTCGAAATCATCCAATGGTTCAACGAGCTCTTTACGCACAACACGGACATGACGTTACAAGACATGTGCAAGCTCTTCCCCGAAACTCCCGGCACGCTGAAGCGCGACGCCATCGTGGCGGAGTTCCAGGCGGCCGTTCCCCAATTGGACGATGAGTTCTCGAAGCAATTCGTGGAGATCTGGAAAGATTCCATGCTAGGAACGATCGGAAAATTGCCCGATTCCATCGCCGGATACGATGACCTAAAAACGATATACAAGGACCACTTCGACATGGCGATGAAGACGATCGAACAATGCATACAAAACGACTCGCCGCCGTCGCATGTCGACGGCCTGCTCGGCATCGTCAAGAAGTTAACATCGACGTTGGAATCCCTCTACGACACATGGAGGAAGCAATTCAACGTCGAATCGATGCACATCGAATTCTTGCGGCAAAAACAAGAAGTCATTACGACGAAGCGGGTAGGAGAAGTGCAAGCCTACCTCACCGGGCTGATTGAAAACGAAAATGAAAGAAAGGTCATATCGGACGTGCTCACGCGCGTGAACGATTTCCAATCGCGACGAAACGACTTCATCAAAGGCTCCACTTTCGTGAACATCGACCGCACGACCGCAATCGCCGGCATGCAAATTATCGAAAGCAGCACGGTACAATTTTATCGACAAATGTTCGCTTTGCACCCCAATACGCGACCGGCGCTCGTGCAAAAAGTGCTATCCAACGCGAGGGAATCGTACGCGCAATTGACCGCCGCGATCGACGAGCTTTTCCCGAAGCCCGCCGAAGCCCCGAAACCGGCACCGAACGCGAACGGAAAGAAGAAAAAACCCGCGAAGATCGTCGTCGGCGCATCGACGCTGCTGCTCGAAACACCCGCGGGCACGCCGAAGAACCCGATCACCGCGGCCGGCCTGAAGAACCTCATCAACCGCATCCAGAAGAAAGTTGCAGGCTTCGGCGAAGATGTCCTCGTTTGGCGCGCACACGCACGCGCCGCGGTCGACAAGGCCTGCGGCAAAGACGACAACGCGACGCCCCACTACGCGGCGATTCTCTCGGGCTTCGGCTGGGCGATCGACCAAGCCACGAACGACGAGCTGAAGGCTACTCTCACAAGAGAACTCCTCGCGTGGCGCGCGGAAACGGAAGGCATCGTGGAAAGGACGACCAAAACCGCGCCTGACGCTCCTTCCGGCGAAGCACCTTCGAACGAGGCACCCGCGCCGCGCTCCCCGCTCGATGCGACGCTCGATGCATTGGAGGTCCCCGTCGACCCTGCCGCCCGCGCCCGCCACCTCGCGCGCACCGCGTCGACCATCCTCTGCCATGGCGTGGAGTCGGCCGCGAATCGCAGGAAGCTGACGCCCGACGAACTCGCCGCGATCGAACGATCGATGGCAGGCATCGTCGAAGAGCTTGAAAAGACGACCTGCACGGCCAACGACCGCGAGGCACTGAACGCCGCGATCCTGCACGCCGCCCGTTCGACGGGTTCGGCCGACGTGGTGGCGATCGTGCAAGAAACGCTCGCCACGCCCGAGCTGGAAGACCTACTGCTCGAGCACCATCCGACGGAACACTTCGAGCCGACCGCGGTCGTCGAAATAATCCGCACGCGCGAACAACACGTCCGCAATGAAGAACAAGACATGCGCATCGCCGGCGAACTGCCGACCAAGCAGCGCAACGTGGCCGCCATGCGCAAGCGCATCGCCACGGTGGAGAAGAACCTTGCGGAACGCGCGCGCAATGCCGCGACGCCCCAGCAGCGCGCCGAAGCTGCAGAACAACTGCGCGACCTCGAGCAGACGCTCCAAGGCCTCCTCTCCCTCTACCCCGAATACGATGCCGATTAACGTCGCGACCGATTTGTGGCCGATGGTGGAAGCGGAACTCCCCCGCCTCCGCGCGAAGCACGCCGCCGACGCCGAGACGATCGATGCGTTGGCGACCGCTCTGCGCGAGCAATACGGCGAGCGCGTGTTCCAGGACCTTCGGGAAGTATTGAAAACGTGTGCCAGCATCGAGGAGCACCCCTTCATGGAAGGCCTCTCCGACGAGACGAAAAAATCGATCGCGAACATCCGCCGCGCGCTCGTGAAAGCATGTTTGGACAGCAACCCCCGCTTCACCACGCTCGGCGTAGGGCAGATGGATCCCGATCATCAACTCCGTGACGACAACGAGGAATTCGGCACGTTCGACGCGACCGGTAAAAACGCCCCACGCGAGGCGCTGAAGGAAACAATGGGCGACTACCTCGCACTCGCGGGCCAGCTCGGCGAAGCGCAGCTCATGCAGGTGCTATTGCGGCTCGGCATCATCACGCAGAGTGACGTCCCCACGGCGTCGCGCATTCTCAAATCGTACCTCGGCACGACGACGTTCACTGGCGGGAAAGCCGCCGCGACCGATTGGATCTTCAGCCAGACGCCGGAATTCCTCCGCGACCCGAGCGTGCACGAATTGGTACACCGTCTGCTCCGCCAAGCGGTGTACGAAACGATGCGCGAGCGCGGATGCGACACACGCATGATGCACAAGCGGATGTTGAACGACCTCGGGCGCATCGCGCGCGCGACCGTCGAACGCCTCTGCAAACAGGCGAAGGTCGACCCTGCCGCGCACGAAGGCCTCATCGCGCGCATGGAGCAGGAATGGTGGGACATCGCGAACCTCGAGCCCGGCGAGGGCATGGTGACCGAGCTCGAAGCCGAAGGCAACATGCACCCCTTCCCCTCGCTCCGCCAGCGCATCGCCCTCTCGGAAATCCGCCGCCAGCAACATTTGTACGTCGGCTTCGAACCGGGTCTCGGCAAGACGGCCGTGGCGATGTGGTCGTGGCACGACCTCAACCAACAACGCGCGAAGGAGAAGAAACCGAAGACACAGCAGTGCTACGTCGTATCGCCGGAGGCCCTCGACGACCTCTCGACGACCACCCTCGGTTACTTCACGGAGGGGAACAAGCCGACCGTGGGCGTGATCCGCGGCGGCGTTTCGGACAAGGCCCTGGAAGAAGCGTTACAGAAAAACATCGTGTTCGTGAGCAGCAAAATGCTCCACATAGAGCGCAACGGGATCGCGCTGTACGAGCGGCTTCGGAGCCACAAGCACGCCGAAACCGGCGAGCCGTTCGGCATGCTCACGGTCGACGAAGCGCACCAATTCAAGGGCGACAAAACAATGACGGACGTGCTCGACGCGCTCATCAGCAAGACGCCGAAGCTGCACAAGGAAGGACGCGTGCTCTTCATGTCCGGCACGCCCGCCACCAACGACTTGTCCGACATCGTCGTGCAGCTCGGCCTCCTGGAAAACAAGCGCGGCGGCCAGAAGACGAACATGCGCGACACGCAGGCCCTGGACCCGATCGACCTGCGCAACCGCCTGAACAGGGTACTCATCGTCGATCCCCCCATCTCCTGGCAAGCCAAGATCGAATCGTGCGGGTATGACTTGAGTGTTCGCGAGCAGCAACTCGTCCGCATGATCGTCCAGAATGAATCGTTGAACCCCGCGCAGAAGCGCGACCTCATCCTGCGCGCCATCCGCACGCCCGACCTCACGAGTGGAGACGGCGACATGCCCTGTTCGCTCTTCGAATGGCAGTCGACGTTCCTGAAAGAAGACCTCAAGACGAAGCCGACCGTGCTCATCGCCGAGTTCATGCAGGCCCAGGGCGTGCTGCGCGATTTCGACAACCGCACACTGGAAGACGATGAAGTCGAGCGCCTGTTCTTCCTGAAAATCCAACGCACGTGCCAGGAATGGGAGGCAGAACACGGCATCCCCGTCCGCTTCCACGTCATCCACGGACGCGTGTCGCTGGCCGACCGCGAGAAAGCGTTCGCCGACTCAAGGGAATCGGCCGCGAACATGGAGTCGAGCCGCACCGTGATCGTGACGTTCAGCTCGTGCGTGAACCTGGGCAAGGACCTACGCTCCGTCAAGAAAATGCACACGCTGCAATACCCGTTCAACATGCCCGAGCTGCAGCAGCTGCTCATGCGATCGTTGCGCGCCGGCCACGAAAACATTTCGCTGCGCGCGTTCTACGCCAACGACACGGTGGAAGAAGGCATCCTCGACTACAGCCGCGACAAATACCGCCGCGTGATGAGTTGCCTCTACGGCGGCAGCATGAGCGACGCCGAACTGAAAGCCCTGACGGAGAACGACGCCGACGGCATGAAGAGCAAGCGGATCCAGCGGATGCTGATGTCGCCGGAACGCCAACGCGAGAAGCGCGAGCAGCACCAGCACGGCCGCGGGTCGAAATACATGCTGAACTTCGCACGCAAGCACGAGTACGACTTCCGCGAGGAGCTCAAGAACGC
>CAYGDM010000059.1:0-6888 GCA_964348685.1 uncultured Candidatus Peribacteria bacterium
GCTCGCGGACGCGGACGAACGTGAGGGTTTCTTCGCTGAGGGCCGGGTCGCGGAAGGTGAGGACGTTGCGCGTGGGTAGGCCGGCGTCCTGGTACGTCTTATCGCTGAGGTTTTCGACCTTGGCGGAGAATGCGGAGAGGAGGGCGCTCTTCAAAGCGATGAACGCTTGCTTTGCGTCTCCGTCGATCCACGAAACGGACCCGACGCGGTCGTTGCCCTGGAGCACGACGAACGTCTTCACGGTTTGGTCGTTCGAGACTTGGGCCAAGAACGTGAGGTCTTCGGAGGCTTGCGTGATGAGGTTCATCGACGCGAGCGTCTGCTGCACGTCCGGCCCCTCGGCTTTGGCTACGCCCGTATCAGTGCCCGGCGTCGGTTCGGTGCCCGTGAGGCTCGCCGCGTATTCGCGACCGGCAAAGTAATAGTCTGCGGCACCGACGCCGGTGAGGGCGACGAGGAGCAAGACGGTCGTGATGATTTTCGTGCTGGTCTTCATAGGGCGAGGGGAATGATACGCAGGGGAGGGGCTTGGCGGTAGGTGAAGAGTGGTAAGCTAAAATAGCATATTAATAGTAATTGTCAATATCCCGGAAAGACCTGAAAAACGCTACACTGCGCGCCATAGCACTCAAGCGAACAACCGCATCGGCAGCCATCTTGGCACCCGTCGAAACCCCGATCGAAGCGGCGGAGCAGATCGAAACCGGCCTGCGCCCCCGCGCGCTCGCCGAGTACGTCGGTCAGGCGAAGATCAAAGAGCACCTGCAGATCCACGTACGGGCGGCCCGTTCACGAAGCGAACCTCTCGGACACACGCTGCTGCATGGTCCTCCGGGTCTTGGTAAGACGACGTTGGCCCACATCATCGCCAACGAGATGGGCTCGCAGCTGAAGGTGACGACCGGCCCCGCCATCGAGAAGCCGGGCGATGTCGCATCACTCCTCACGAACCTCGCCGCGGGCGACGTGCTGTTCATCGACGAGATCCACCGTCTGCGCCCCGCGATCGAAGAAGTCCTCTACGGCGCGATGGAAGACAACGTGCTCGACATCGTGATCGGCAAAGGCCCGACCGCGCGCAGCGTCCGCCTTACGATCAAGCCGTTCACGCTCGTGGGTGCCACGACGAAAGCTGGCGCGATGAGTGCGCCGCTGCGGGACCGCTTCATGCACGCGTTTAAACTCGGATTTTATGAAGTAGGGGAGATGGAGCAGATCGTCCGCCGCTCGGCGGGCATCCTTGAGGTTCCTTTGGGAGATTCCGCTGCTCGGTCGATCGCCACCGCGAGCCGCGCCACGCCGCGCATCGCCAATCGCTTGGTCCGCGCCGTCCGCGACTTCGCGCACTCCAGGGCCGAACAGGCCGTGAATGATGCGTGCGTCCGCGAGACGTTGTCGTCGCTCGATATCGACGAAACCGGTCTCGACGCAACCGATCGTGCATTGCTTTCTGTGATCATTGATTCGTTCAACGGCGGACCGGTCGGCCTCTCGACCTTGGCGGCGATGCTCGCGGAAGAAGAGGAGACGATCGAAGGCATGTACGAGCCGTACCTCATGCAGCAGGGGTATTTGGTGCGCACGGCGAAAGGACGGAACGTCACGAAGCGGGCGTACGAGAAATTGGGGAAGGCGCTGCCGGAGGGCATGCAGCAACTTTTCTGATCACACGAGCACCGCCACTTCGGTCTCGATCGTTTTCACCGGCGCGCTTTCGGTCTGTTCGATCTTCAAGCGCAGCTGCCGGCGCGAGACGCGCGTGACCCACACCGGCTGTCCCATGAGAAACATCGGCGTGGCGAAGACACCTTCCGAACGCAGTGGAAGATCGCCGTACCCCATTGAGAGAGTGAGTGCGACGAGAAGGGTGCAGCAGTGCATGTGCCGCAAGGATACGCCGGAGCGCGATCACCGCGAAGCGTTTGCTGTTGCCGAAATCGCCGCTTGGATGGCCGTATACATTTGTTGTTCAAATTGCTGCCTGGTGAACTGTTCTGCACGATTGCGGCAGGCCGCGGGGTCGATAGTCAGATGTGCAGAGCGTACCGCTTCGGCGAATGATTCGTCTGTTGCGTTACAGACCGCGCCCACAGTGTCATCGATCGCATCGACCGTTCCGCCGCCGCGCACGGTGATCACCGGCGTGCCGCAGGCCAGGGCTTCGAGCGCGTTGATGCCGAAGTCTTCTTCGTTCGGGATGAGCAGTGCACGTGCGTTGCGGTAGGCGCCGCGGAGCGCTTCGCCTTCGAGGCGTCCGAGGAATGTCACGTCATGGTTTTTCGCGCGTGCTTCGAGGCTGGCTCGGGCCGGTCCGTCGCCGACGATCGCGAGCGGGACGTTCGCCTTCGCGCACGCATCGATCGCGCGTTCGATGCGCTTGTAGGTTTGGAGGTTCGCGACGACGACGCACGGACCGTGTGGCGTCGCGTCGTGCTTGGGTGGCACGAGGAACCAGGGGTTGTCGGCGAACGGATGCACGACCGTACTTTCGCGGCCCCAGTAGAGCTGTATGCGGCGTTGGACGATCTTCGATGCCGCGACGAGCGTCGTTGGACGATCGGCGACCGACGCGTCCCACGTGCGAAGGCGATGGAAGAGACGCGAGGCAATCGCGCGGATCGGTGCCGACATGCGTTCCTGCACGGGGAGCGTCATGTCCCACAAGAAGCGCGCCGGCGTGTGGACGTAGCACACGTGCGCCGTGCCCTTCGGAACGTTGAGTCCATGGACGAACGCCGACGACGAGCTGACGATGAGGTCGTACCCCGAAAAGTCCCAGGCTTCGACCGCGCCGCGGAAGAAGGGGAGGTACAGGTGGTGGTTGAACTGCCGCGTGAGCGCTGCGAACTTCTGCAGGCGAGAGGTTTTTACCCGGTGCGGCGGGAACCAATCGCCGAGTTTCTTCTCGTTATAGAGCAGCGTGAAAATATCGGCGTCCGGGTACATCGCTGCGAATGCACGGACGACGCGCTCGGCGCCGCCCCTCACAGTGAGTAGTTCATGGACGATTGCTACTTTCACAAACCAATCATAGCAGGCTCAGCGTACCTCCTGCGCTTTTCGCGCGATGCGCCCGGCGAGCGTCTTTGGGATCAAGCGCGTGCAGAACGCGCCGATCTTGTTGATCGCGCCTGGCACGACCATCGGTTTCCCGCGTTGCAACGCGTCGTACCCGATACGCACCACGGTCTCGGCGTCCATCGTGTGAAGCTTCTTGAAAAGCGGCGAGTCGAGCATGCCGGCCTGTTTCTGGAATCCGGTTTTCGTCGGCCCGGGGCAGAGGCACGTGACCGCGATGCCCGTGCCGCGCAGTTCGTTCGATAGTGCCAATGACCAATGAAGGACGTACGCTTTCGAGGCGTAGTACACGGCCATGAGGGGTCCCGGTTGGAACGCCGCGGTCGATGCCACGTTCAGGATGCGGCCGCGCTTCCGCATGATCATTCCCGGCAGCAGCGCGCGCGTGAGGAGCGTGAGCGTTTCGATGTTGAGATGGAGCATGTCCGCGATGTCGCGCTCGGATATCGCCGCGAAGTGGGCGAGCTTACCGACGCCGGCATTGTTCACGAGTGTGTCGATCTGCATGTCTTTCGTCGCGGCGACGATGCGGCTGACCGACAGGGGATCCGAAAGGTCTTCGGTCAGGACCGTCACCGTGATGCTTTGAGTTATGCGTAGTTCCGCCGCCAGAGCCTCCAGTGCGTCTTTTGAGCGCGCTACCAGCACGAGATTATGCTTTTCCGTGGCGAGTAAGCGGGCGAATGCCGCACCGAGCCCGCCCGATGCCCCCGTGATGAGTGTTGTTGTCATGAAACGAGCATAGCGCATGCCGCTAAAACATCTTCAGACTATGCAAACGTTCTATTGTCAATAATCATGTTCTCTGAAAGAATGACATCCTTTCTCCGTCCTCCTCACCATGTCACCACGCATCCTCTCCTTCTCGGTCGTCGCCTTCCTCATCGGCGTTGCGGTTCCTGTGGCGCTTGCGCTCACGCCGCCCCAATGGATCGATGACGAGTTCCGTACGTGTACGGGCGACGCGATCAATCGGGAGTGGGAAGACCGTATCCAGGCGCAGCGCGAGTTCAACGACAAGCAGATCCAGGACCAGGAGATCTATCGTGACGACCTTCGCCGCGCGTGGCAGATCACGATTGAAGCCGACCGTAAGAACGAGATCCGAGAGGCAGACCGTCGCTATCGCGATAACTCCCGCGAGTCGAGCCGCGAGTACAGCGACCGCATCCGCGATATCCGCAACGAATCGCGTGATGCTCAAAAGACATGCCGCAACGAATTCAACAATCACAAGCGCTTCGTGAAGAGCATGTGCTTGAGCACGAACGACTGCCGCGCCAACCAGATCTGTACCACCGAGCGCGGCGTGTGCGAGCAGTCGTGCCCGGAGGGGGCCGATACGTGCATCCAGGTCTGCGCCGGCACATGCGAACGTACGTCGAGCTCGCGCAGCAGCTCTAGCAGGTCGAGCTCCAGCAACATCTTCGGCGGTGGGTTTTCGAGCTTCGGTACGAATAGTTCGTCAAACTCTACGAACTCCACGGGCGTCGGCGGCATCAATTGCCAGCCGTACACGTGTCCCGACGGTCGCCAGGTTCCCGCCTGCGACAGCGGCGGCAACTTCATCGACTATCAGTCGAACCCCTGTTATTCCTGAGAACAGGGGAATTGCAATAACATAATAATTATTGTATAATAGTAACATGGGTCAGAAGCTTTCAAGCCAGCTGTATTACAAAGTTCGTGAGCCCGGCGAGGACATAAAGTTCATGCCGCGCGAAAGCGTCGAGGGGAATAATCGTTTGCTCAAATACGTCTTGGAATCGAAAGCGCTGTATCACAAAATCCTGGGTGATCCCGGAAAGACGAATTCATTCCAACGTAACGAAGCGAGGTTTAAGCAGTTTTGGAATTCCTAATCGATTCCACGAGCGAGAGTTTTTCCGCGCGCGATAATTTCTTCAGTGAGGCCTCTCGTTTCCTGACCGCCGAGAGTGTCGGGTGTTCTTCGTGGTACACGAACGCGACGGGTAGGCGCGACCGCGTGTATTTCGAACCTTTACCGGCGTTGTGCAGTGCTTCGCGCGCGCTCAAATCGACGCACGTCCCGACGTAGAGAGAGTCGTCGTTGCAGCGGGCAAGATAGACGAAGTGGGGCACGGCGCTCACGGTAGCACGTTCGACACGCCGAAGTGTTGGACCCAGTATCCGTCGAAGAAGCCGATGCCCGTGTCGTCGAACTCGGGTTTCAGGATGTTTTCGCGATGGCCAGGCGACGCGAGCCAGTCGCGTACGGCGTCCGCCGCGGCTTCTTGCCCGTGGGCGAGGTTTTCTCCGGTGCCGTAAACCCATGAACAGTTGCACGTCGGCTTTTCGTAGCCGCCGGCGAGGATGCGTTCGGCTGACGAACGGCCTTCGAGATCGTCGTGCGAGAAATATCCGCGCGCGGCCATGTCTTCCGCGTGCGCTTGTGCCGTTTTTTCTAAGGCCGGGTGCGTCGCGAGCGGCGGCAATCCTTCGTCTTTTCGTGCGTCGTTGACCAACACGAGCACGCGGTCGGTCAGCGGGTTGGAACTGCTTGCCGTCGGTTGTCGCCGTGTTCCCGAGCGTGCATCAAGCCGCTCCTGCAGACGCCTTTCCACGGCCGCGCGACGCAGCAATCGCAGGCGCAACCGTTCGGCCCGGCGGAGCGCGGAGGGCGATTGCGTTTGGGCCTCGGTCCGCGGCGAAGCGGCCACGACGGTCTCGGTTGTCGAGAGGGCGAGGAGGCAGAAAGAGGCGCAGATGATGATGCGGAAACGCATGGTGGATGTGTAGGCTTTACGCGCGCACGACGTATTTCGCGATCTTCACCGCGACGGTCGCGCCGACCAAGTTCGCTACGAGGTCCCACCCCGTGTTCACGTAGCCGCCGACGTTCGTGCCGGGGATCGCGAGCGTCGCCGCGAATTCGACGATTTCGTTAAGCGAACCGAGGCCCATGCCCGCGAGCCAGCAGAGCGCGAGGATGCCGCTCGTGGGTTTCACGCCTGGGATCGTCCGCGCGCATTCCCAGCAGACCCACGTCGCCACGCCGAAGCCGTACGCGTGCACCACCATGTCGAATTTGAGCCAGTTCGGGATCAGCCACAGGCTGTAGAGCACGCCGGAGCCGTTGTCGGTCAGTTCCGCGGGAACGTGCATGAGGCCGCCAAGCATGTGGAGCAGGCCCCAGACGCTGAGCAGCATGAGCGCCGTTTGCGAGAGGTTCACCTTCCGGTGCACGAGCACGATCACGATCGCGAGGATCACGACGATCGCGATGTAGAAGAGGAATTCGGTGTTCTGGTTCGCGATCGCGAAGGGCGTCGCGAGCAGCAGGTACGCGCCAGTGAACAGCGCGACGGGAAGGAGGGGAGTGCGGGATTCTTTTTTGCGGAACCAGTGGAGGATGCTCATGGCTCGCAGTGTGCGCGCGTTACAGCGTCGAGAGCAACTGCCTCATCCGCTCCCATGCCGCGTTCCTCGCCGCGACGTTCGCAGCTTCACCGTTCGGGTCCTCGCCGCTACGCATGAACGCGTGGCCCGCGCCGTCGTAGCTCACGGTTTCATAGGTCTTGTTGGCGTCGGCCATGGCGTTGATAGACATCGGGATCGTCGCGTTCACGCGCTGGTCGTTACCCGCGTAGAAACCGTACACGGGTGCGGTCACGTTCGCGTAGGCGGCGGGATCGGTCGGGCCCGTGCCGTAGAACACGAGCGCCATATCGAGATTGTCGGATGAGGTCGACATGGCGAACGACTGAGATCCGCCCCAGCAGAAGCCCGCCGAAGCCATCTTTCCGTTGCTCGCGGGCAGCGTGTCGGCCCAATCGGCCACCGCATGGA
>CAYGDM010000060.1:0-6887 GCA_964348685.1 uncultured Candidatus Peribacteria bacterium
CCTCCGATGTTGAAAATGACCAGGACTTCCGCCATAGAGACAGAAATCCTGTTTTTGTTCAAGGGGCCCTTACACCCCCGGAAGGAATCGTCGGAACGGCATTTTCCTTATGCTGTAATTGCCACTTTCGGCGTTTCGACCAATGCACGGTAGCACCAGGCAGCGGCGACCGCGCCGACAATGGGACCGACGAGGTTCGCGACGGTAAAGGCGTTCACCGAGAAGGCGACCGCCGGGTTGATGATGCCGAAGGATCCGAGCGACGCTGCGAGCAGGATGCCGAGCAGCAAACCGAACCCGATCGTGAGACCGGACGCGGCCGCGTGCACCTTCTTCTCGACGACGGCCATGATCGACCACACGAGTAGGAACGTACCCATCGCTTCGGCCACTGCCACGCGGATCGAGATGTCGCCGCTGAGCGTGGGAACCGTTTCGAGCATCAAACGACAGACGACCATCGCGAGGATGGCTCCGAGCATCTGGGCGAGGACGTAGTAGACGGCGTCGACGACGGAAATTTTCTTGATGCTTGCGAGGCCGATCGTCACCGCGGGGTTGAGGTGTGCGCCGCTGATGGAACCGATCGTGTAGACGAACGTCGCGAGGACGATCGGCGCGATGTACGAGATGGGATACGTCGGCGCGCCCGCCACGGCAACGCACACGAAGAGCGCGAGGGTAAACGTGCCGAGCAATTCCGCGAGGTAGGGGCGAATGTTCATAGTCGAAAGGAGGAAGATGAGACAATCGTACCGCTTTCCATGAACGTGGAACCATCGGCCCGCCCTCCCCGCAAGCGAAAAACTCCCCGCGGTCGCGCAGAGTGTTTTCTCTGAAGCTCGTCGCAACGATCATCGTCGGCTCGCTGCTCGCGCAGGAAACCCCGGCGCTCGCTGCGACCCCGGCGCCCTTCGCGGACATGCAGCACTCGTGGTACGGCTACCGCGAGGCCGTCGCGGTGCTCAAAGATCTCGGCGTCGTAAGCGGATACCCGAATAACACGTTCAAACCGCGCCAGACGATCAACCGTGCGGAGTTTTTAAAACTCGTGTTCGCCGCCAAAGACCCGCACGACGTCGTCGATACGGCGGAGCAGTGCTTTTCGGACGTACCTGTTGAGTCGTGGTTCGCGCGGTTCGTCTGTGCTGCGGAACGCCGCGGCATCGCGAAAGGCTACCCTGATGGCACGTTTAAACCGGAGCAAGAGGTAAATTGGGCCGAAGCGATCGCGCTCATCGCGCGCGCCTACGGCTGGGACGTGGACGAACGCAGCGGCGAACGCTGGTACGAACCCTTCGTGGAAACATTGGACCGCCGCGACGTGCTGGCGGAACACAGCTACGTGCCGTGGACGGCGCTCTCGCGCGAACGCGCCGCGGACCTCGTCTACCGCATGCTGCAGTTCGAGCAGGGCCGGACGTTCGAACGCTCTCCCGGCTGCACCGGCAACGACACGAAAACCGAGACCACCTTCACCGTGGACGGCAACGAACGTTCGTTCATCGCAGTCATACCCCAAAGCGCCAAACGCAACGAGCCCACCCCCCTGCTCATCGCGTTCCACGGCCGCACGAATAGCAACGAACGCGTGCAGGGCTACATGCGCTTCGAGCGCGACGCGCCGGAGATGATCGTCGTCTACCCCGCGGGTATGCCGGCCGGCGGCGGTTACACGTGGTCCGGAGCGGCGGGCGCCGATATCGCATTCTTCGACGCCCTTGTGGAGCACCTCGGCGAAACGCTCTGCATCGACATGAACGAGATCTACGTCGCGGGCCACTCGCTCGGCGCATGGATGGCCAATTCCGTCGCCTGCCTGCGTGGCGGCGTCGTGCGCGCGTCGGGGTCCGTCGGCGGCGACGGCATTTCGACGAATTGCACTGGCCCCGCCGCTGGATTCATCGCGCACAATCCGAAAGACGAATCGTCGCCGTACGCCGGGTCGGTGCGCATCCGCGAGGCGCGCGTGGAAGAAAACGCCTGCACGTGGGATGTCGAGAACGCAACTCCCCGAAACCTGAACTGCGTGAAGCACGCCGGCTGCCAGGGCGGAAACGTCGTCCTCTGGTGCCCGCACGAGATCGATACCGATGAACGCGGTACGTTCTACCCCCACACCTGGCCGCGGGGCACGGGGAAATCGATGGTGGATTTTTTCCGCGGACTCGATGGATAAAGCGGTATTTCGCCGCTCTTTTTGTTGCATCATCCCGCGTCTTCCGTAACGATTCGCCCCCTCGTTCGTAGTATCTCGTATCCCCCATCACTCCCATGACAAAACTCTCCCTTCATCGCATCGGTGCCTTCGCGGCAGTGTCGTTCCTCACGCTGACGGTCCTCACGGCGTGTTCCACAGCGGCGCAGGACCAAACCGCCGCCGAGGCCTACATCCGCGCGAACGTCTCCGAATTGTCGCCCACGCCCGCCATCCTCGGCGGAACGTTCCAGGTGACCGACATTGCATGGCAGGACGACGACACAGCGATCGTCTCGTATGAAGACGGGCACATCGCCCTGCAGGGGCGGACGGACATCGTGATGAACGGCGACGACGTCATGGTTACAGAATTCGTCATCATCGAAGACTACGGATACGACGCATCCTCGTCTGCGTCAGGCTCCGTGATCACGGGATCGGGATCGTCATCGAGCGTCGCGCAGCGCGCGCTTTCGAAGGAAGGAGAACTATGCGGCGGCATCGCGGGCTTCCAGTGTGAACCGGGGCTCTTCTGCAAGTACGACGGCGCATATCCCGACGCAGCCGGCACGTGCATCAAGTAAGTCATGGTTCGTGGCTCACGGTACGCCGCTCGCACCTCACCATGACACCGTCTGGTATAGTCATGTGTATGACAACAATCGAAACGGCAACCTTCGGCGCGGGGTGTTTCTGGGGCGTCGAAGAAACGTTTTTGCGAACGAAGGGCGTCATGAAAACCACGGCTGGTTATCTCGGCGGCACGCTTGAGAATCCGACGTACGAAGACGTGTGCAGCGGCGCGACCGGCCACGCGGAAGTCGTACAAGTAGAATTCGATCCGTCCGTCGTATCCTATGATGAATTGTTGAAGGTTTTCTGGGACAACCACGACCCAACGCAGAAAAACCGCCAAGGACCGGACGTTGGCGATCAGTACCGCTCTGCCATCTTCTATCATTCGGACGCTCAGAAGAACGCCGCCGAAGCATCGAAATCCGCAGTAGAAAAGAGCGAGCGGCTTTCGAAACACATAACGACCGAAATCACGGAAGCAACTGCGTTCTACCCTGCAGAAGACTATCATCAACAGTATCTCCGAAAGCGCGGTTTGGATTCCTGCCACATCTGACTATAGGAAACATGTTCGCACCATCATCGGCAACAACACCGAAGGAATACATCGACATGCTTGGTGAGCCGCGGAAAAGCGAACTGAAGAAGCTCGATGCGCTCATCAGGAAAACCGTGCCGTCACTGAGACCCTTCATGATCTCAGGCATGGTCGCGTACGGGAAAATCCATTACGTGTCGCCTCGGAGCGGCAAAGGCGTCGATTGGGGCGTCGTGCTTTTAAGCTCGCGCGTCCAATACATCTCGCTCTACGTCTGCGCCGTCGACGACGACGGGAAGTACATCGCCGAAGGCTACAAGAAGCAGCTGCCGAAAGCGTCGATCGGCAAGAGCTGCATCCGGTTCAAGAAACTCGACGACGTGGACCAGAAGATCCTCACGGAAATCCTGATGAAAGCCGAGAAATGGGCGAAGAACTACAAACCTGCGCCGGAGAAGAAACCGGCGGCAAAAGTGAAAAAGAAGGCGTAAGGCTTTCACCGCAAATCCCCCTTCATCTTCTCGATTTCCTTGATCAGCCCGCCAAGGCTCGATTCGATCTTGTCGAGCACGTCCTTGTTCTGTTTATCGCGCGCTTCGTCTTCGTCCACGTCCTTCTCGATTTCATCAACGTCGCCCTGGATTTCGTCGACATCTTCCTGGATCTCTTCGACGTCTTCCTGGATCTCTTCGACGTCCTCGTGGATTTCCTCGACCTTCTCTTGGATTTCGTCGATGTCTTCCACCGCCGCGTCGATGCTCTGCCCCTGCTGATTGATCGCCATCTGGATAAAGATCGCGAGGTAGATGGCTTCCAGCGACACGATGGTGGTCACCACGAGCAGGATGTTCTGGAAATCGAAGCCGAAGAACACGAGCGAGAAGCTGACGGCGAAGAGGATCGTGTGCACGACGAGTGACGACACCGACCCGATCCAGTTGGTCGCGAATTTCGCGGCGCCGTTGAGTTTCTTCACGACGGGAGACATGTGCGGCTTTCGGAGAGGAGTCGGCATCTTGTCCTCCATATGCCGAGAGGGCAACGTCATTTTCCGCTACCATGCGGCGGCATGTTGACGACTGCCGCACAGGCCGAACTGACGAGCTGCCAGACCAAAGCGCTCGATATTCTCGAACGCCAGGGAAACGTGTTCCTCACGGGCGCAGCCGGCACGGGGAAGAGTTTCCTCTTGCACCGGTATTTGCATGGCAAACCGTCGGACGC
This sequence comes from uncultured Candidatus Peribacteria bacterium, assembly GCA_964348685.1. Taxonomy (GTDB): domain Bacteria; phylum Patescibacteriota; class Gracilibacteria; order Peribacterales; family Peribacteraceae; genus DALYDP01. The sequence goes on from CAYGDM010000060.1 coordinate 4,539, forward strand.
GTTCCCCGTCGTCGCCAGCACCGGAGCCGCGGCCGTCCTCATTGGCGGGCGAACGTTCCACAGCTTCTTCGGCCTCGGCATCATGGAAGGCGGCGTGGAAGAAACGATCCTCCGCGCGATGCGCAGCCGCAAACTGGTGAACCGCTTGCTCTCGGCGGTGTGCGTGGTGATCGACGAAGTCTCGATGCTCTCCGGCGCGACGCTCTTCGCAGCCGAACGCATCGCACGAGCGGCACGGGGCAAAGACGAACCCTGGGGCGGGCTCCGCATCATCGCGGTCGGTGACTTCGCGCAGCTGCCGCCCGTCACGCCCGGCGCGATGCAGAAAGATTGGGCGTTCCGCCATCAAACATGGAAGGACAGCGCATTCCTCCCGGCGCTGCTCGATACGGTGATGCGCACGAAGGACGGCGATTTCCTCGATATTCTGAACTTCGTGCGGTCGGGCACCGTGAACGACGACGTGCGCACCTTCCTCGACGCACACACCGGCTACGCGAACGACGACACGGAGGGCACGCGCCTCTACGCGCATAGGGTTCGCGCCGACGAGTTCAACCACCGCAAGCTCGACGCCATCCCAGGGACGCCGAGGGCGTTCGAAACGGAATACGCGGGCGAAGCGCGGGTGCTCGAATCGGCCAAACGCGCGATGCCGATCCCTGATGTGCTACTCCTCAAAGAAGGTGCGCTCGTGATGATGCGCAAGAACGACCCGCAAGAACCGCAGCTCTACGTGAATGGATCGCTCGGGCACGTGCGCCGCATCGAAGACGACCTGCTCGTCGTCGAACTCCTCACCGGCGACGTGGTGGAAGTGGAGAAGCAGAAATTTTCATACCTCGACGGCGACGGCAAGGAATTGCTCTCGGCCTGGAACTTCCCCGTCACGCTCGCGTGGGCCACGACGATCCACAAGGCGCAGGGCGCGTCGCTCGATTCGCTCATCGTCGATCTCTCGTCGCTCTGGGAACCGGGCCAGGCGTACGTCGCGCTCAGCCGCGTGCGCAACCCCGGCCGCCTGTACGTCGAGCGTTGGACGCCGTCATCCATTCGCGCCGAACCGCTCGTGACGCAACTCTACGACGCGATGGCCGAAGAAATGGGCGCGTACGTCCCGCGACCGTTCTTCACCTTCGAAACGAAATCGTATGAACGCCAGCAGGAGGAAGACGCCGGGAACGCGCCGAAGCAAAAGGGCCAAACGAAGCAGAAGCGCGCGTCGCTCATCCGCGAGATGCTCGCCGCATGCGAACCACTCGATGCGATCGTCGCCCGCGCGGGCGTGAAAACCGACCGCGTGCTCCTGTACCTCGAAGAGTTCATCGCGGAGGGAATATCGATTCAGCCCCAGTACTTGCTCGAAAACGTCACCGACGCCTCCCGGATCCGCGAAGCATTCGAAGAGTGCGGCTTGGACCGCTTGAAGCCGGCGTTCGACGCGCTCGGCGGAAGAATCCCCTTCACGACGCTCCGCCTCGTACGTGTCGTCATGATGGCGGAACAAAACGCATGAAAAAACGGGGTCTGCTTCGGAACGAAGCAAACCCCTGACTATCGAACAGCGTCTCTACTTTGTCACAGTTTGACGTCGCACGTGAGCGGGAAGCACCCCGCCTTTGAGCAATCGATCGGGAGAGATGGGTGCCGCGGGCGGAGGAACGTCTTCAGGAAAACTGAGGGAATCCGGAGCTTCGGAACAGGCGATGGACGCCGGTTCCTTCAGCGCGTCACCCAACGCGGAGAACACCGCGGCCATCTCGCATTCGATCATGCCGTTGCGTTCGTTCCACGCAAAGTCATGTCGCATCAACTCCGTTACGGGAACGAACTCTCGCCGCAGCTGCTCGAGCGTGTAGGAAGCGAATCCTCCGGACATCGGAATGCGGAATTTTTTAAGAAACCGAAACGGAAGATGCACCCCTAACACGAACAAATCGTCGGACACGGAGAACTGTTGGACAGGGTGGCTGACGGGCTCCATATCCATGAGCGCCGCGTTCACCACTTTATTCGCGATGCGACACAGCCCTTCGTAATTCGTTGTTTCCTCGATCATCAACGGCAACGTGACGCTCTCGATGAGCGTTGGCCTCCAGCGGCCGTGCTCGGGCACGGGGATGCCATAGAAGACATCGTTCTGGGGAACTCGTTGCAGGTACACCCGCGCTCTTCCTTGGGCGTCTTTCGTCGTAATCACGATACTGACTTCTTTCATTGCGATACTCCTCTGGGAAAAGATAGGACACTGCCGATGGGAGAAAAAACACATTCCGATCGAAACCGGAATTAGCGCACGATTCATGAGATGCATATTCCAGTCAAGGGTCTAAGTGCCAACTTTCCCTT
>CAYGDM010000061.1:0-6787 GCA_964348685.1 uncultured Candidatus Peribacteria bacterium
GCTTCGACTGCGCCAACAAGTGCGGCAAGCTCGGCAAACGCTTCATCTCGGGCGAAGGCCACATCCGCATGATGGCCGCCGCCCAGCCGTTCATCTCCGGCGCGATCAGCAAGACGATCAACCTCCCGAACGAAGCGACGATCGAAGATATCAAGAACGCCTACTTCCTTAGCTGGAAGCTCGGCGTGAAGGCCAACGCCCTCTACCGCGACGGTTGCAAGATGAGCCAAGCGCTCAACACTCAGTCCGATAAGAAGGCCGAGAAGAAAAAGGTCGAAGTTCAGATCGTCGAGAAGATCGTGATCAAGGAAATGCCGCGCCGCAGGAAGCTTCCCGACGAGCGCAATTCGGTGACGCACAAGTTCTCGATCGCCGGCCACGAAGGCTACATCACGGTCGGCATGTACGAAGACGGCACCGCAGGCGAGATCTTCATCAAAATGAACAAAGAAGGATCGACGCTCTCGGGTGTGATGGACATGTGGGCCACGAGCATGTCGATGAACCTGCAGTACGGCGTGCCGCTTGAAGTGCTCTGCACGAAGATGGCGCACTCGCGCTTCGACCCGATGGGCATGACGACGAACAAGGAAATCCCGATGGCGAAGAGCTTCATGGATTACCTCGGTCGCTGGCTTGCCCTCAAGTTCCTCACGAAGGAAAAGGCGATGCAGATCCACAACCACGACCTCGTGGAAGAGTCATACCGCACGGGTTCCAAGAGCAAGGATGCGTTCGCGATGCGTTTGCAGATCGTCGACGAAGGAGCGCCTGCGCCCGCCGATATGCTTCCCGAAACGTCCGTCGTGAAAGAGCTTGAAGTCGAAACGAAGGCCGAGAACGGATCGCTCTCGAAGACCGAACTCGCCAAACTTCAAGGTTTCACCGGTTCGCTCTGTTCTTCGTGCTCCAGCGTGAAGATGAAGCGAAACGGTTCGTGCGAAGTGTGCCTCGATTGCGGTAACACGAGCGGTTGTTCCTGAGCGGTCCCTTCAGAGCGATGAAGAAACACCCCGAGCGACGAGCCGGGGTGTTTTTCGGTATACTCGCTTCATGTCCGACTCCTTCCTCGATCGCCTCGCCGGTCCCGAAAAACAGCGCATCATCAAGCGGCTCCGCAGCCCCGAAGCGTACGAACGTTTGCGCGAGAAGGTGAAGGGTCCTGAAGATCTCGAGCAGGAGTTGGATCGCGCGGAAAAAGTTGCGGAGCTCCACTTTGCGTTGGAATCCGATACGGGCACGTATGAAAAAATGAAATCGTTCGTCGAGCGTTCCTTGAAAGAAGAGGGGATCGACGCACTCATCGAGAAGCCGGATGAACTGTCGGACGATGCGCGTGACGCACTGAAGGAAGGACGGTTCACGCTTACGATTTCATCCGATGAAACACTGACGTTGTTGCCGGAGGGGAACGTCAATGAAACGATTCCCGTGAAGATGTCTCTTCTGGAATCGTGTGTGTCTCAGCTTTCCGGAAACGCGTGATACCCGCGAGGCGGGGTTAGATCGCGACGAACAAGAGGCCGAAGCAGCAGATGAAGAAAAACCACCAATTCATATCGGCGAGGAGCGTACGCCCGATGCGCTTTCTTCTACAAGCGCACCGTAAGAAATAGCCCTTGCGGAAGCCTAAAAAGCTGAACACATTAGTATTCCAGTCTGCGTGTCCCACTCAGAAGCGACATCGGTTTTTCTTTTTGGTACTGCGAAAAATCGAACGCATAGATCCACGCATCGCACGGTGTACCGTTGTACAATCACTCTTGCTGTGGATTTCGTGTGGAAAACTCCGTCAACGCGTCATCAGGTGCGGCGATATTCGGAATATTCTTCCCACACAGGGTGCACACGTGCTCGATCATCCAGCCCTTGTTGCCACGGTATTCAAGGCCGCGCGGTTGCATGAGGCCGAGGCAGAGCGACGCGCGGTCGCCGGGTCCGTCTTTGTCGACGTGCTTGCTCCACAAACAGAACGGACAGTGATTGCGATAGCTTCCGTTCTCCAACTCTTCCACGTGTTTTCCACAATGCTCACACGTGAAGGCCTCTTGGCGTGCGATGAATGGCATGTGTGTTCAGACGTTGAACAGGAAGTTAAACATGTCACCGTCCTTCACGACGTATGTTTTTCCTTCGGTGCGGAGTTTGCCCGCTTCGCGCGCGCCCTTCTCGCCGCCGTACTGCACGAAGTCCTCGTAGGCGATCGTCTCCGCGCGAATGAACCCGCGTTCGAAGTCGGTGTGGATGACGCCCGCGGCTTGCGGCGCGGTCGAATCCTTCAGCACGTTCCACGCGCGCACTTCTTTCACACCCGCGGTGAAGTACGTGATGTACCCGAGCGCGCGGTAGGCGCCTTTGATGAGCCGGTCGAGACCCGACGACGTGACGCCGAGGTCCGCGAGGAATACAAACGCGTCTTCCGGCGCGAGCTCGATGAGTTCTTCTTCGATCTTCGCCGAGATGCACACAACTTCGGCGGAGGAGGGGAGCCCCAGCTGTTCTTTCGCTTTCTCCGGCGTCAGGGTGGCGAGGTCTGTCTCCGCAACGTTCGCGGCGTAGAGCATCGGTTTCGTGGTGAGCAGCTGAAAGCTTTTGGCGATCGGCTGTTCTTCGGGCAGTAGTTGCGCGTCGCGCGCTGCGTTGCCCGCGCGCAACGGCACTGCCAACTTCTCGCACACCGCCAGTTCGAGCGCGAGGTCCTTGTTGTTTCTGGCGCCGTTCTTGATGCGGTCCATGCGCTTCTCGATCGCCTGCAAGTCGGCGAGCACGAGTTCAAGCTCGATGATTTCGCGGTCGCGCTTCGGGTCGACCGATCCTTCGACGTGGATGACGTCGCCGCCGGTGAACACGCGCACCACGTGGCAGATCGCGTCGACTTCGCGGATGTGGCTGAGGAATGCGTTGCCGAGACCTTCGCCCGTGCTGGCGCCTTTCACGAGGCCGGCGATATCGACGAACTCGATCGCGGCGGGGACGGTCTTCTCCGGCTTCACCATGTCGGCCAGTTTCGCGAGGCGTTCATCCGGCACCTCGACGATGCCGACGTTCGGCTCGATTGTGCAGAACGGGTAGTTCGCCGCTTGGGCGCCCTTGCTGCGGGTGAGTGCGTTGAACAAGGTGGATTTGCCTACGTTGGGAAGGCCGACGATTCCGATTTTGAGTGCCATAGAGTGCAGAGAGTAGCCTAAAACAACGAAATTTCCACCTTGCAAAAACATTGACAAATATATTATTTATGATAAAGTAACTTCCTTTATGGCTCGTCGCGTCCTCTTCTTGGCTTGTCTCTGCGTCCTTCTAGGCGCGGCGACGTCGGCGTTCAGCGCCACGCCGAAAGAAGCTCCGTGGATCACCCGCGAAGGCGCCGTTGCCATGCTCGTCGAGTCCAAACCGGAGTGGAAAGGCGATCTGGCCCGCGTCCGCGCGAACCTCGCGCCGATGCCGATCTACACCGATACCGACCAGGACGAATGGTACATCCCTTACCTGGAGGTCGCATTCGCGAAGGGGCTCATCGAAGCGACCGACTTCCATCGTGAATTCCGCCCCGGCGAACTCCTGAAGCAAGGAGAGGCGATGGCCCTCGCCGTGCGTTACAAGGCCAATGGCGATGAGTCGAAGATCCCGCAAGAAGAGCCCGATCATCCGCTCTCGATCCCTCTCCACGTGCAGAAAGCGTACGACATGAACCTGACGTTCCCGGATCCGTTCGAATCGTGGAACGTCATCCGCCGCAGCGATTGGTACACCCTCGCGCGTTCCGCCGGCGTGCCCAGCCCCGAGTCGATCACGTTGATCATCCCGCCGAAGACCGTAACGCCAGCCCCCTCGTTGCCGGTCGCGGGTCCGATCGACCAGGGCCTGCTCGACCAGCCGATTTTCCCACAGAACCAACCGACGTACGTGCAGCCGACGAACACCGGCTTCAAGCCGGAAAATTCCGCGCCAGTGCAGCCTATTTTCAGCCAGCCGACGTTCGTGCCGAACCCTCCGGGATCGCAGCCCGTGTCATCCGATGATTCGTTTTTAAATACATCGCAGCCCGTCGTCTCGCAGCCGGTGAACTCGAACCCCACGAACACGACTACGCAGACCGCGCCGACGAACCAATTTACGATCTCGATCCCGGCGCTCGGCATCAACAACATGAAGGTCTCGCATCCCTCGAGCGTCACGACGCAGCAAGGGCTCCTCGCGCCGCTGCAGGTCGGTCTCGGCCACCTCTTCAGCTATCCGGGTAATGGCGGCACGGTGCTCGTGTACGGCCACAGTTCCAGCTACTCGTGGGACGTGTCGGAATTCACGAAGATCTTCCGCACGATCAACAAGCTGAACCCCGGCGATCGCATTTCGATCACCTACGGCGGCAAAACGTATAACTACGAAGTCACGCATAAGCAGACCGTCGACGCATCGGATATGTCGGCCTACCAAGGCACGGGCAGCGAGAAGCTGATCCTCTACACGTGCTGGCCGCCGGACGACGTGAAGCAGCGGTACTTGGTGCACGCGAAGCCGGTCTAACCTTTTTTCCTTCGAAGTATGATGCGGAAAAACCGAACACGATCGAATGCCGAGAGGTCGGGCCCCGTCGCGGTGTCCGGTCAGGACATGTTGTCGCGTCGGAATCTCCTGCTCGCCGCGATCAGCACGGGAATCGCCTTGGCGGTCGCCACCGTGTGCGTTCGATCGTTCCAGGACGACGATGAAGGCATCGACGGCGATTTGTCGCCGGAAAAGCTCAATGCGATCGCCGTCGCGATGAAAGAGGTTTTACCCAAAGGAGCGCGTCACGTCGAAATCGTCCTCCATCCGAACGCGAAGAGGCTCGTTACCATCATCCGCCAGCAGCACCTCGATCTGTTGACGATGGACGCCCCCACGTTGGCACCCGAGACGCTCGCGGTGCAGGAGGATATTGAGAGTATCGTGATTGATCTGCATGATCGTTATCGACTGGCGACGTACGTCGACGAGGGGCTCGATGAACTCGGGTTCGATTCCGAAGAACTCGCGTTCCTCGGGGATGTGCTGTTCTTCCAGCAGCTGGGCGTCAAGGATTCGCCGACGTTCGAGGGATTCGCACAAATCCTTCTCGACGAGAAGAACGAGGGATATCCGAACATGAAGAAGGGAGCCGCCATAAAGCCGGAAGCATTGATCGCGGAAGTGCGGCAAGCAGGTTCGTTTGAGCGGTGGAAGAATGACAAGCTTTTGTACGCCAAAGAGACGTCATTGAAATTTTCCGGCTTGAAGCGCGCGAAGCAATCGAAGAGCCTCACGGTGTTGCCCGGCGAATCCAGGGCACTCAAAGCGGAAATCGGAAACGCCATCATGGAAAGGAAAATGACCGAGATCAAAGGCCCCCTCGTGTTCGACGCCCGCGAAGACCACGCGCTCGACGTCGCGTTGGCGGCGGAGGCGCAGCACGTCGGAATCGTGTACGGAGCGGCCCACGAATGGACCGACAACGTCCAGCGCCTCAACGCGCTCGCGGACAACGATCCGATTTCGCTCGCGGTGATCACGCCGAAACGGTTGCCGAAGTACGCGAAGTAACAGTTGTCATTCGACCACGATATCCAACCCCCGCAGGAGCGACGCCGTTTCAGAACCACTTCCTCCGCTCGACCAGCGCGTAGAATACCGCCCCGGTCGCGATGCACACCGGCGTGGCGACGACGAGCAGGTATTGGAGAGGTGAGAACGGGCCGCTTCCGAACGGCGCGAGGAGATATTTGTCGACGACTTCGATCATCGGCGCGTGCGTGAGGTATAGGCTGTACGAGATCGCCCCGAGCGCGACGAAGCCTTTCCATTCGAGGATACGCTTCACGGGTCCGCCCCCGCGCATGAAGGCCGCAATCATCATCGTAGACGCGAAGGCGGTGAGCATCTCGCTCGGGAGCATATTTATTTTGCTTGTGAGTCCAAGAGCGATGCTGAGGGCATAGTATGCGACGAGTCCGAACACGGCGGCGTACGCATAACGGTAGGATAGCATTTTTGCGTATTTTTCGGAGGTTACGAGTGCCGCGCCCCACATGCCGAAGCAGAAGAACGCGATGAATTGGAAATTCACATAACTCTGGAGCATGAGCGTGCTGAAGGCGAACAGCGCGCAGGCCAGCAGCATACTCGTTGCGAGGAATACAGCTGGACCCCTTTTGCGTAACAGGGCGAAGAGCGCTGGGAAGAGTGCATAGCTCGCGATGAGCGCCGGCATGAACCAATACGCGTGGTTGATTTTTGAACTGAAGCCTCCGATAGACGTCTGCAAAAAGACCAGCGACGACAGGATCGCCCCTGTGCTGAGAGGGAGGCTTTTTGCCCAATGCGTGGCGCGGTCGGTGCCTACGAAAAGCAGGATCATGATGATCGAAAACAAGAGGCCGCCGTAGTACGATGGAAGGATGCGCGCCGCGCGCTTGCGGAGGAATGCGGCGTACGGTTCTTGCGCATCCCCGCGATTTATCGCGTTCAGCGCAAGGATGAAACCTGAAATGACGATGAAGACGACCACAGCGAAATGCCCTTTGCCGAGAATTTCCCATCCTGGCTCCGGCCGCTGGAGGTAGATATGGTGCAGCACGATGTACAGCGCGGTGCATCCGCGCAGACCGTCGATGAACCGCAATCGACCGATGCCAGGCATAAAAGTTTTTGTATGTGAAAAATGATTGTTTAATTACCGATGCGTCGCAGGATTTCCTTGTTCACGAATTCCCTCGGGCGTCCGTACTTCAAACGGCTGAGCTGCTTAAATGCTTCCGCTGCTTGTTCGTCC
>CAYGDM010000062.1:0-6585 GCA_964348685.1 uncultured Candidatus Peribacteria bacterium
GCTTCGGTGCCGGACGACCATTCGATATTTTCTGCGCACGTGAACAACCTGGAAAAGCTGTCGCTCTGCGGTTGCGACGTGTGCGTGCGCCACCGCAAATTCCACGGGCAGCACGATTTGCAGTTCCGCGCGCACGAAAAGAGCGTTGAGTTCGAGGATACGGGCGTCATGTTGCCGTGGAGAGATCCGACGGACTACTGCCAGTCGGAAAAAGGCATCGTGTTTTTCGAAATCGACATGATCTTTCGCGAGAAACTTGCCGCGATCTTCGACACCTTGGATCTCGCCGACGACGAAAAATCCCGCGCGCGCGCGTTGCTCCGCCGCATCGAGGCGCTCACCAAAGCGTCGTGCATGGGCATGCTGCACGGAGAGGGAAATCCGGAGATGATGCCGACGTAATTGGCACGCTGCACATTAAAAAAGAGGGCCGAAGCCCTCTTTGAGAATCTCTCTTAATCGATGATCTTATCGATCAGTCCGTACTCGAGTGCTTCCTTCGCCGTGAGGAACTTGTCGCGCTCGGTGTCGTTCTTCACTTGTTCGAGCTTCTTCCCCGTGTGCTTGGCGATGAGCTCGTTGAGCGTGTTCTTCATGTTGATGATGTGCTCCGCGTGGATCGCGATGTCCGTCGCTTGGCCTTCCGTGCCGCCGAGCGGCTGGTGGATCATGATCTCGGAGTGCTTGAGGGCGAAGCGCTTTCCTTTGTGGCCGCCCATGAGGATGATCGCGCCGCCGGACGCCGCCATGCCGAGGCACACCGTCGAAACGTCGGGCCCGATGTGCTGCATCGTGTCGTACATCGCCATCGTCGACGTGACTTGGCCGCCGGGGGAGTTCACGTACATCGTGATGTCCTTCTTCGGGTCTTCCTTCTGGAGGAAGAGGAACTGCGCGATGATCGAGTTCGCGACGTCGTCGTTGATCGCGGTGCCGAGGAAGACGATGCGTTCCTCGAGGAGGCGCGAGTAGATGTCGTACGCGCGTTCACCGAACTGCGTCTTTTCGATGACGGTCGGGATGATGAAGTTCTGCGGCGTCAGGTTGCCGCGGTTGATCTGGCTGGAAATCGACTGGATGAAGGGGTGCATGTGTGCGATATGGGGAAGTTCAAAGCTATTTTATCACTTTTCGGCTAGCCCCAGCAGTAGGCACGGGCCGGGGAATGTGGTGGAATGGGTCCGTGGAACTCCTCGGTCCTAACGATTGGCAGCCCCTGGTCGATGCACATATCGCGCAATCGACAAAACCTGTGATCGTTGTGCTCGGCCCCACGTGCAGCGGAAAAACAGGATTTTCGCTCGCCCTCTCCAGACACCTAGGCGATACAGCGGAAATTGTGAACGCAGATTCACGCCAATTCTACAAAGGCATGGATATCGGCACGGCGAAGATCACGGAAGAAGAAAAGGGGGTCGTACCGCACCATTTGTTCTCCGTGCTCGATCCGAAAGAGCAGGTGACGATCGCGTGGTACCAGGAACAGGCGAACCGCGTTATCGCCGAGATCCATGCACGCGGTCATGTGCCGGTCCTCGTCGGGGGATCGATGCTCTACATCTCGTCGGTCGTCGACGGTCTGCGACCTCTTCCTGAAGCGGATCCGGAATTACGCAAAGAACTCGAAGCGCTCTACGACACGGACGACGGTTGGTCGCTCTACGACGAACTCGCGAAGGTCGATCCGGAAACCGCGAAGAGTTTCGACAAAGCGAACAAGCAGTACGTCGTCCGCGCGGTCGAGCTCTATCGGCTCACGGGCTTCCCGCCGTCGACGCTGAAGAAAACCGTGCCGCCGGATTTTCAAACATTGCTTCTTGGATTGGAATGGCCGCGCGACGAACTCACGAAACGCATCGACGCACGCACGCCGGAAATCGTGAACGGAGGATGGATTCGTGAAGTCGAAACACTTTTGGAAAAGGGATATACCGAGCACGACCCGGGCTTCAAGAGCCACGGCTACCGCGAGATCTCGCAGTGGTTGCGATCGGACGAACAAAATAAAGAGCAGCTCATCGAAGTGATCGCGGCAAAAACGCGCCAATACGCGAAACGGCAGATGACCTGGTGGAAGGATGATGAGAGGATTAAGTGGATTGATGCGAAACAGCTTTAGAAAGCCAAGAATGAAATGTTGACTTATTTAAATAATAGTTTATATTTTAATAGTGTTTTTTTACAACACGGGCGAAAACCGTGTTCTTATTATCTAGATGAGGAGAAAGTACGATGAGAGAGAAAGGGTTGTTGATTACGGTTCCGAAGGATCAACTCGGATTGCCATTGCATGAGCAAAAACGGAAAATCGAATTCATTTTCCATGATTGCTTGGATTTACAAAAGCAGTCGGTCGATGACGCAGGAGAAGTCATCGTCGAGTATAAGCAGATCGACTTCAGCGATCCGGAATGGCGCATGCATGATTCCAAAAGTGCGATGATTGCGCTCTCAGCACTCACGGAGTTCGATGGATTCACGCATCTGCTTGAAATCCTGCTGAATCAAGCCCATACATTGGCGATGAAGGAGGTTGAAATCCCCGTCGCCGAGACGACGCAATAAGAACGCGCGTTCAGCTCCGTTGGCAGAAGACAAACGTGGCGCATTCGGTTTCATCCGGATGCGCTGCTTTCTTAATGCGCGGCAGCCATGATTCGACTTGCTCATATCAGTCCTCGGTACGCTCCTCGCTGCGGCTCGGAGCACTCGGCCTGACAATCTTTTTCTTCGAGGAAAAATCTTTCTTTGCGAGATAGAAAAGCGCGTTCTCATCACCTGCGACAAGAGCATCTTTCTTCGCCTTGCTCCAATTTTTTAGTTGTTTTTCTCTTGCGATGGCTTTGAGTATGTAGGGAAATGATTCGACGTGGACGAGTTCAAAGTTTCCTTGTTGCTCTACATACGAGCCGGGATTGCGAACGGTTCGATGTTCATTCATTCGTCGTTCGATATCGTTCGTCACGCCTACGTAATACGAGCCGTTCGTAAAATGGAGAAGATAGGTGAAGTATTGTTGCATGAAGAAAGAATGCCCTTCGTCATGCCTTGCTCCATTCTGCTCGCGCGTGACTCATGGAATTCTCGGTATGACAAAACAACATATCGCGTTCTACATTCTCTAAGAACGGGCGGGCTTGTCAGGCCGAGTGATTTTGCCGCAGCAAAATCGTACCGAGGACTGACATCAGGGCGTCTAAGAAGACTCTTAACGGCAGCTGTAAGCCGTTTTTTAGTAGCTTGCTACTGGAAACGAACCGGCGAATGATATGCCCATCGTCTCTTTCACCCCAACGTCAGGAGTTTTCCATGGTCCGCGCCATTTTCTTCGTGAGTCGTACCATCGGATTGTGCATCTTCGCATACGGTATCTATCTCGCGTACTTCGTTCAGAACTTCTTTGGTCCGGATGCGAAAGCCGCGTCCTCAATAATCGTTTTGTCCGGCCTGTTCATCACGTTGCCGAGGATCATCGAAGATCGGATGGCGAAAAGTGCCGCATCCTGAAAATGGAATGAAAGAGATCTGACATCTGTGGCACATTCGACTTCGTTCGGATGTGCTGCTTTTTATTGTCACATCCCGTACGCGATCATCGCGGCGATTGCCGCATAACCGACGACCGACCACGCGACCAGCGTGCCGAACCAGGTGAACCACCTCTTCCAGGTAGCTGATTTTTGCATGCGGCGGAACGCAATGGTGTGCGCGACGATGAGGAACGGGAACAGCGTGAAGGTCAGGAGGATCGCCGCGGGCCATCCGGCGTCCGTCGGCCACGTCGCGATATCCCATACCGGGAAGAAAAAGAACCCGAGCGGCGCGAGGATGATGCCGCCGATCATGAGCATGATCCCGCCAGGCATTCCCAGGCCCGGGATGATGCCTAATGCTGTCGCGACGAGCGAGAACGTCACGACGATCCACGGTTTGGCGGGTGTATGTGTCATATCAGAATTTGAAGACGTCCCCGATCTTTTCCTCTATCCCGCTCTTCGTCTGCCACAAACCTTCGATCATCGTCTGCAGCTGCGGCGAGGAATCGGGCGTGTCTTTCGAGAGGCGGAATTCGACCACGTGCGTGAGGATGCCTGCGAGGTTCATAAGCGCGAGGTCGATCTGGTCCTTGTCTTTCTGCGTGAGCGCGTCGTAGATTTTTTCGTTTAGGAACGTCTTCGGATCCGCCGGATCGATCGACTTGCTTTCCAGTAGTTTCAGCACGGTTTCGAGGAAGCGTTCGTGCTCGTCGCCCATGGCACCTGTCGTGGCTTTGCCCGCTTTCTTTTGCGCATCTTCGGGCAAATGCCTGTATTCATCGTAGAGGGATTGCATGTCGGCCATGGCCCCAGTGTAGCACTCTTGATTCCGCGCAAAACGAGTGACAAGCTTTATAGACATGCGGGAAACCGTCATCAAGCAAAAGCAGGCCGTTCCTCATATGGTGTATCGCAATGATGCCGGCGGCGTCGTGCTGAATGCGAACGGGGACATGGCGCTCGTGCTGCAGGGGAACGGCACATGGTCGTTGCCGAAAGGGAAGATCGAAGAAGGGGAGGATCGGTTCAACGCGGCCAAGCGCGAGATCACGGAAGAAACGGGCCTCACGGACCTGACGCGCGTCGAAACTCTCGGCAGTTACACGCGCTACTCGATCGATGATACGGGCGCCGAGAACAAGCGCGCGTTGAAGCGCATCACGGTGTATCTCTTCACGACCTCCGAAACCGACCTACGCCCGGCCGATCCGCGCATCCGCGAAGCGCAGTGGGTGAAGCCTTCCGAGGCGGTGGAGATGCTTGCTGCCCCGAAAGATCAGGAGTTTTTGGCGTCGGTCCTGCATCGGTTATAAGGGTATAATCCCTGCATGAAAGGTTCGAGCACGTTGACGACTGCGCTCCTGCACACCACGCAGGAGTATCTCGACGCGCTCGCGGGTATGGGGATCACGAAGGTCGTCGATCTTTTGTCGTACATGCCGCGCGGCCACGAAGACTTGAGCCAGGTGCGCACGATCGGGGAATGCCCCATCGGCGAGAAGGTCACGATCCGCGGCACGATCGGGACGATGAAGTTCACGCGTCTGCGCGGCGGGAAGTCGCTGCTCAAGACGACGTTCACGGACACCGTCGGCGACGACGTGGAAGTGACATGGTTCAACCAGCCGCACATCAGGCGGATGTTGCCCGACGAGAGCGAAGTAGTGCTGACCGGAAAACTGAAAGAAGTCGGTATCCGGTTGCAGATGGCGAGCCCGACGTTCGAGATCGCCGGATCGCGCGCGCTCATTCATGCGGGGCGCTTGGTCCCGCTCTATCCGCAGCACGATATCATCACGAGCAAGTGGCTGCGCGAGAAGATGGCGCTGGTCCGCCCCGCGATCAACGACATTCCCGAGACGTTATCTCCGAACATTGTGAAAGAAGAGAATTTACTGTCGCGGAGCGAGACATTGGAAGCGCTTCATTTTCCCGAAGATCCCGCCGCCGTTGAGCGCGCGCGGGAGCGCATGGCCTTCGAGGAGATGCTCGGCGTGCAGACGGACGCGCTCGAACGCCGCAAAGCCTGGCGCCAAGCCGCGCAGGATCGCTTGAAGATCCCGATGAACGCCGAGCTCATTAAGAGCTTCTTCGCGTCGCTGCAGTTCACGCCGACCGATGACCAGCGCATCGCGATCTACGAAATACTTAAAGACATGGAGCAAGACCGCCCGATGTCGCGCCTGCTCGAAGGCGACGTGGGCTCCGGCAAAACGCTCGTCGCGGTTGCGGTGACGGCGAACGTCCTCGCGCACGGCGGCCAGGTTGCGCTCATGGTCCCGACGGAGGTGTTAGCGCGGCAGCACGTGATGTCGATTTCGAAACTGCTGCTTACGTGGCACAACGCCGTTGCGGCATCGGGCCAATCGCGGAGGATGCCCAACGTCCAGTTGCTCACGGGCTCGATGACCGCCGGCGAGAAAGACGCGGTCCGGCAATCGCTCGCCGCGGGAACGATCGACGTCGTGATCGGCACGCACGCGCTCATCGAAGACAGCGTGCGCTTTTCGAATCTGCTCCTCGTCATCGTCGATGAGCAGCATCGTTTCGGCGTGGCGCAGCGCGCGCGGCTGAAAGACAAAGGCTCGCCGCATTTCCTCTCGATGACGGCCACGCCCATCCCGCGCACGTTGGCGCTCACCGCGTACGGCGATCACGATTTGTCCGTGCTTCAGAGCAAACCGAAAAACAGGAAAGACATCCACACGAAGGTCGTCTCGCCGAAGGACAGAAAGACAGTAGAGCTGTTCATCGATCAGCAAATCGACGAGGGCCGCCAGGTATTCGTTATTTGTCCGCTCATTTCCGAATCGGAATCGGACGACATTCGCGAAGTGAAGAACGTGCAGCAGGAGCACGAGCGTCTCGCCGCGGCATTCCCGCACCGCACGATCGCGCTCCTGCACGGGCGCATGCCCGCCGAGGACAAAGAATCGATCATGGCCGCGTTCAAAGCGAAGCAGAGCGACATCCTCGTGAGCACGTCGGTCATCGAAGTCGGCATCGACGTCCCGAACGCATCGATCATCGTCATTGAAGGCGCGGAGCG
>CAYGDM010000063.1:0-6547 GCA_964348685.1 uncultured Candidatus Peribacteria bacterium
CGCCGCGTACAATCCGCGCCCCGCTTTGCGCGTCCCACCGGCCTTCTTCCGTGATTCAGAAACTCCGCAACATCGCCATCATCGCCCACGTCGACCACGGCAAGACCACGCTCGTCGACGCGCTTCTCAAGGCCACCGGCGAATTCAAGGTCAAGGCCGATGCCGCTCAGGAGCAGGTCCTCGACTCCAACGACCTCGAGCGCGAGCGCGGCATCACCATCCTGGCCAAGAACACCTCGATCCACTACCAGGACAAGACGATCAACATCGTCGACACCCCCGGCCACGCCGACTTCGGCTCCGAGGTCGAGCGCATCCTCCGCACGGTCGACTGCGTCTTGCTCCTCGTCGACGCCCAGGAAGGCCCGATGCCGCAGACGAAGTTCGTGTTGAAGAAGTCGTTGCAGCTCGGCCTGCGCCCGATCGTTGTCATCAACAAAATCGACAAGCCGGCAGCCCGCCCGATGAAAGTGGTCGACATGGTGTTCGATCTCTTCGGCGTCCTCGGCGCCACCAACGAGCAGCTCGACTTCCCGTACGTGTTCGCCATCGCCCGCGAAGGCATCGCCAAGGCCAAGCTGGAGGATGAATCCACCGATCTCACGCCGCTCTTCGAAACGATCATGCGCCACGTTCCCGCCGCCGAACAGCGCGTTGACGTGCCGTTCCGCATGCAGCCGTCGTCCCTCGGGTACGACAACTACGTCGGACGTTTGGCCATCGGCCGCGTGAACGAAGGCGTCGCCAAAGTCGGTGACCAGATCATCGTGAAGGCCGAAGGACAGGCCGACCGCAAAGCAAAAATCACGAAGATCTTCCAGATGCAGGGCATCCGCAAAATGGAAGTGACCCAGGCCTCCGCCGGCGACATCGTCACCCTCGCGGGCGTGCCGGACATCATGGTGGGCGAGACGATCACGACGGACCCGAACGCCGCGCCCATGCCCGCGATCCGCATCGACCCGCCGACGATCAGCATGACCTTCATGGTCAACAACTCGCCGTTCGCCGGCAAGGAAGGCAAGCTCGTCACGACCCGCCACATCCGCGACCGCTTGATGAAGGAAACGGAAACGAACGTCGGTCTCAAGATCGCGGAAATCCCCAACAGCGACTCGTACATCGTGTCCGGACGCGGCGAACTCCACCTCTCGGTGCTCATCGAACAGATGCGCCGCGAAGGCTTCGAGCTCCAGGTGAGCCGCCCGGAGGTTATCTTGCGCGACTCGGAAAACGGCAAAGGAAAAGAAGAGCCGATGGAACAGGTGATCATCGACGTCCCCGAACACACGGCCGGCACGATCATCGACAAGCTCAACCGCCGCAAGGGCGAGATGGTCGATATGAAGACCGAAGAAGGCCACTCACGCATGGAATGGAAAGTCCCGACGCGCGGACTTCTTGGATTTAGAGGCGACTTCATCATCGAGACCCGCGGCGAAGGCATCCTCAACCACTCGTTCATGGCGTACGAGCCCTACAAGGGCGACCTGCCGGGCCGCGCGCGCGGTTCGATGATCTCGATGCTCAATGGCGTCTCGACTGCCTACGATCTCTGGAACCTCCAGGAGCGCGGTGCGCTGTTCATCGCCGAAGGCGTGAACCTCTACGAAGGCATGATCATCGGCGAGAGCGCGAAGGACCAGGACCTCATGGTGAACGTCACGAAGGGCAAGAAGCTCTCGAACATGCGCGCCTCGGGCAGCGACGACGCCGTGAACCTCACGCCCATCAAGCCGATGGAGTTGGAACAGGCGCTCGAGTACATCGGTGACGACGAACTCGTGGAAGTCACGCCGGTGAACATCCGCCTCCGCAAGAAGATCCTCAACGAGACGGATCGCAAGCGCAGCGGCAAGTAATCCAAGAATCTGAAAGGGGACCGAGAGGTCCCTTTTTCGTGTCTGCTACAGTGCGCGCATGCTTGGTCGGAAAATCCTGATCACGGGGAATATTGGATCGGGGAAGACGACGCTGTGCCGTGCGTTGAGCGAAAGCCTTGGCTTGCCAGCGTTTCACTACGACCAGATTGTGTGGCAGCCGGGATGGAAGAAGTCTCTTCCTGATGATCGATCGGCTCTCACGCAGCAATTGGCAGAGAAGAACGAATGGGTGATCGATGCGGTTTCGAAACAACTCACACAAGCGGCGGATACAATTATTTTCCTCGATTTTCCAAGATCAGTGTGTGCGTGGAGGACGCTCAAGAGGAATATCCAGTGCCGCTTCCGCACGCGTCCCGAAATGCCCGCCGATTGCCCCGACTACAAACAGATCCCGTTCATCATCCGGATCATCTGGAAATTCCCGACCACGCAGAGGCCGTGGATTTTGGGCATGATGGATGAGATGAGGCTGCGTAAAACCGTCGTGCATATTCAACATCAACGCCAGCTGCAGGACTTCCTGGCGACGTTGTAATCTGCTTTACCCGATCAATAAAAAAACCGCCCACAGCACAATGTGCATGGGGCGGCATTGGTTGAAATGTCTCGCGACACTTCAACGGGGCAGGACTAGGACGGGACTTCCGTGCAAAATAGGACGCCATCTGTTTCTTCGCATGATTCTTCAATTATCAGAACAGCCGCGCCGCTCGGAGCTTGAATCCAGTAGACGAGCAATGCCGTCGAGTTTATCTCGTCCACTCCGTCTTTGCAGAGCACTGCCGAGCCACGAAGAGGATCGGGTATTTCTTGGCGTTGGCAGCAGAGTAGTGCCAATAAGACGAGGCCGATGTGTGGGAAAATTTCCCCTACTTCCTCGTGCGTGCGAAACTCATCGACTGGCAGCGGTAGTCGTAAAACGTGCTGTCCGGCGGGGATTTCGGTGCATCTGACCATTTGATAATGTTTCCCGACGTGCCAATAGCGCGGGCACACCAATCTCGTGATGAGTGTGTCATCGTGTTCGAACAAATGAAGTATGTTCTCCATGAGCACACCGCGCGGCACGTCGATCGTGATGCAGCCCGCTTCCGTCCTTAGTGGATCTTGCGTTGGTGCGATGGTAGCGAGGCCAGGGCGCTCGATAATCTTCGCGACGATTTCTTGACCGAAGAAGAGTCCTTCGTCCTCCTTTTTTCTAACGATTGCCCTGCGTTTTTTGTACAAGCTTTTCATGGTTTCCTCGTTTATTTCCGAAAAATGTAAACGCTCTTTTGAGCGACTTATCCCATCGTGAGGCAAGCGCGGGGAGCACCGCGCGGATGCGCTCTGTGCTTGCCTCATGTCTTATCCTGCCCTTGGTACCAATGACCAACTTTTATATGATAATATAAAATGTAAAAGTGTCAATATTACACTCATATAGCTTCTTCTCAATCAAAGAAGGCTCTTACCCAATCAACTCCTTCGCCCCCTTCGTCCTTCGCAGGACGAATTTGGCGAGTTCCATGAGAAAAAGCCCCTGGCGAAGTGCCAAGGGCTTTAGTAATCAGCTCATGCGTCGGGATGCCTCAGTGCGAAAGGATTTCGATGCGGGATTCTTTTGCTGCGGTGAATCGCGCTCGGCCTCCGAGAGGAAGCGTCGCCATCGGCGTGCTGTGTCCGAAGTCGATATTCGCAATGATCGGCAGATCGCGCAGTTCCGCTGTCGAGCGGAGCATCGTGATCAACTTCTCATCCGTGATGCCGCTTTCGCGTTCGAAGCGCCCAAGTACGACGCCCCGCACGCGCTCCATCCATGGTTGGTGGCAGAGCGACTGCAGGATTCGGTCGAACCGCACGTCGTTGTCTTCGCCGTCTTCCTCGATGAAGAGGACGATGTCGCCTTCGGGTTGCGGCATGTACTCCGTGCCGAACAATAGCGCCAGCGTGCCGACATTGCCGCCGACGATCGTTCCTTCCGCAGTTCCTTCTGTAAAAACGAGCCATCCCTTATTCGGGATTCGTTCGATGTCATCCTGCGCGTTCGCCCATCGTCCGTCCACATACCGTTTCGAAGGTTCGATGGTGAACGGTTGCTCGTGGAAATGGCATCGTACGAACGAATCCAGCGTGTAATCGAACTCGTTCTTTTGGCCGAAATTGAAGAAGTGCGGCCCGGAGTACGTCACGATGTCCGTTTTCGCGTTGATCGCACTCGCGAGTGCCGTGATGTCGGAATACCCGCACAATCGTTTCGGGTTTTTCCTGATCAGGTCGTAGTCGATGTGCCTCAACAGCTGGTTGCTGTTGTAGCCGCCGATGACCGTGAGCACGAGCGCCACGGAGGGATCCGCGAAGGCATCGTGCAAATCTTCGATGCGATGCGCTATCGTTGTCGAATCGAACTCGTCACGCTCGTTCACGTATTTCCCGAACGTCACGTGTAATCCGAGTTCCGTGAGGCGTTCCTGCGCGCGCCGTTTCAAATCCTCGTTCATCCACGGAAGCGCCAACGAGCGAGCCGGTGCGATGACGCGGACGCCGTCGCCTTTTTTTAGAAGGGAAGGGATGATCATATGTGTTCTCCATGATACTCGTCCGAACCACGGACCAAGGACTTTTCCCGTGATGAGAGAAGCATGCTGCCCACCGTAATGGGCATGAGGCTTCTCTCATCGTGCATGAGCCGATGTTGCGAAGGAGCTCTCCGTATTGAGATGTGGTGAGTCCATATTTAAAAAATTACAATAATTCTTATAAATTGTCAAAATAGCTTACCCAATCAACTCCTTCGCCCCTTTGGTTCTGCGAAGAATAAATTTCGCGAGTTCCATGACGGGGAACAGGCCCGCGGTGGCGAGGAGGATCACGAACCACTCGATGCGGTCGATCGGTTCGGTCGAGAAGGCGGTTTGGAGGAAAGGCACCGTGAGGATCAGCGCGAGCGGTACGAGCTGCACGAGGATCGACGCGTTCAGCCACATGTTCTTCAGCGGCGAGCGGAACGTGGTGCGCAGCGGATGGCGGAAGACGTACGCTTTCGAGAATTCGATGAACATCAAGGTGAGGAAGGTCATCGTGGTCGCGACGCTCAGCGGCCTGCCGGTCTGCAGCGCCCACATGAACACCGAGAGCGTGGCGACGGACGCGTAGCCCGCGCTGGAGCCCATGAGCAGGATGATGACGCGCGAGAAGATGCTGACGCGCGGGTTGCGCGGCGGACGGCGCATGAGGTCCTTTTCGGGAGGGTCCACGGCCAAGGCCATCGCGGGCAGGCCGTCGGTCACGAGGTTCACGTAGAGGATCTGCACGGCAGTCAGCGGTGCGGGAAGGCCAGCAACTGTTGCGACTGCCATCACCACGATCTCGGCCATGTTCGCCGAGAGCAGGTACATGAGGTATTTGCGGATGTTGTCGAAGATCGCGCGGCCTTCTTCCACCGCGGCGACGATCGACGCGAAGTTGTCGTCGGTGAGCATCATCGACGCCGCTTCTTTCGAGACGTCCGTGCCCGTGATGCCCATCGCGATGCCGATGTCGGCTTTCTTAAGGGCTGGGGCGTCGTTCACGCCGTCGCCCGTCATCGCCACGATCTCGCCGAGGTCCTGCAGCACGCCGACCACGCGCAGTTTGTGGCTGGGCGACACGCGCGCGAACACGTCGATCCTGTTCACTTCTTTCTTGAGCGTCGCTTCGTCCATGGCGTCGAGCTCCGCGCCCGTCACCACGCGGCCTTTGCGGATGAGTCCGAGTTCCCGGCCGATCGCTTCGGCCGTCACCGGGTGGTCGCCCGTGATCATCGCGACGCGGATGCCTGCTGAGTGGCAGCGCGCGATCGCTTCTTTGGCTTCCGCGCGCGGCGGATCGATCATGCCGATGAGGCCGAGGAAGGTGAGTTCGCGTTCGGCATCGTCGGTCGTTGTGTTCTCCTTCTCCGCCACGCCGAGCACGCGCAGCGCCACGGCCGCCATGCCGCGCGCGTCCTGCGCCAACTCTTCGCGGCGCGCTTCGGTGAGAGGGATCACGCCTTTTGCCGTTTTCTCGAATGCGCACGCGTCGAGGATCACTTCTGGAGCTCCTTTTGCGTACGCCACGATCGTGTTTCCTCTTTGGTGGATCGTCGTCATGCGTTTACTCTCGCTCGTGAACGCGATCTCTGAGATGCGCGGTTCGGAGGCGTCGAGGTCGTGTTTGCTGATACCCGCCTTCGCCGCGGCAACGACGAGCGATCCTTCGGTCGGGTCTCCCTTGATGATCCATTGGTCCCCGTGTTCCACGAGGTGCGCGTCGGACGACAGCGTCGCCGCTTTCAGGAGTTCCAAGAGGCTGACAGACGGCCCCACGGTTTTTCCTTCCTGCTGGAACTGGCCGTGTGGTTTATAGCCTGCGCCCGTTACATCAATGGCTCCGTCGCCGGTCACGATGCGGCGGACGGTCATTTCGTTCTTCGTGAGGGTGCCCGTTTTGTCGGTGCAGATAATAGTCGTCGAGCCGAGCGTTTCCACGGTCGGCAGTTTCCGCACGAGCGCGTTGCGCTTCACCATCCGTTGCACGCCGATCGCGAGTGAGATCGTCACGACGGCGGGGAGTGCTTCCGGCACGACGGCCACCGCGAGGGCGATGGCGAAGATGATTAACTCCACGATGGGCTCGCCCCGCGAGAGGCCGATTGCCACGAT
>CAYGDM010000064.1:0-6424 GCA_964348685.1 uncultured Candidatus Peribacteria bacterium
GTGTTGATCGTGATACCGCGCTCGCGCTCTTCCGGAGCGTTGTCGATCTGGGAGTAGTCCTTCTTCTCTCCTTCCGGCGAGAAGTTGATGGACAAGGCCGCCGTGAGCGTGGTCTTGCCGTGGTCGACGTGACCAATGGTACCCACGTTCACGTGAGTCTTGCTGCGATCGAATTTCTTGGCGTCAGCCATAATAAGGAAGGGAAAGAAGAGAAAATGTCGGGGGAGACGGGGGAATAGTGCCCCGAAAGCTGCGCCAGTGTAGGGAATAGGGGAATAGGGGTCAATAACAAAACACCCCCGGGCAGATATGCCAACGGGGGTGTTGGACAAGCCGATATTAGCTCCTATACAGGGTGGATCGTACGATCGTTTCGGGATATTCGACCCAGTAGAAGGATGATCCTGATGCGCCGTCTTGATCAAACCACGTAATGTCCCCCGCGGGAGTCTGCGCATTCGAGAAGTTCTGGATGGAAACCTGGAGAGAGGAATTTTGGGACTGTGCGACTTGGGCGTCCGTAATGTCTCCTTCCAATACGAACGTTTCAGATTCGCCGCTTTCAAGGGAGCTGTCGAAGTCGGTCAAATAACATTGGACTTTGAGCTCGGAACCGACGGGCGTTACCGGAGAGCAGCCGTATTTCATGGAAGAGTCGGCCTTGTTGTAGACCTTGAAGTTCGCATGGTTCAGTGCGACGTTCGTGGCATCGACCGTAAAGAGGATGCGACCGATGTTCACTCTGTTGAGGCCGTTGAGGATGTTCGCGTTCGTGGCGGCTGTGAATCTGAACTGGCCGATCGGCGCGACGCCTGTGGGAACGTTCGTGTTGTCGGGGTCCGGGTTCGCGTTCGCGATCGTTGTGATCTTCGCGTTGGTGACGTAGTGCACCGGGCCGCTGATCGGTTGGTTGGCAGCCGGGGTCGACGTTCCAATGAACACTTCGCCTGCGGCGGTCGCGTCGCCGTTGTTGAAGGCGAGCGGAGATGTTAGCGATCCGTCGTTCGCTTGGACGAAGCCGTAGGCGCCGCTCGTTGCCGTATCGAGCGAGAGTTGGATCGGTTGGCCGGACACCGCGCCGAGGGCGTCCGTCTTCATGCGCGCTTTCACGAGCAGGTCGACGCTCTGGCCTGCGGGAATCGTCAGTTGTCCGGTCGGAATCATGGCGCAGAAGGTCTGGACGGGGTTACCCGCGAACGTCGTAACGCTGAAGTCGGCGCAGGCCGTGGGGAGTGCGAGCGCGAAGGGCGATGCACTGCCCGCTTTCGTCAATTCGAGGCGATGGATATTCTGCGCATTTTGTGAGACGAATCGTACCATCGTCACACCGATGTCTTTGATCTCCGCGCGCATATCAAGCCGCAGGAGGACATCTGTGAGCGCTCCGGCGAGTACCTGGTGCTGCGCGACGGGCGTGGAATCGGTCGTGACGTAGAGGTTGCCGCGCTGGACGGCGGGGCATTCCACCGGAAGCGTGATGATGCCGACCGCGGCTTGGATGATATTATTAACGTCCGTGGTGTCGACGACGTTGTCACAGTTCGTGTTGGCGAGGAACAGCGCGTCGCCCACGAGCGTGATAAGTCCTTGTAGGTGCTGCGATAGGAGCGATGCGTCCGTACTGGAGATGCCTCCGCTGAGGGACGTGTCGCCGTGGCGAGCCGGAAGCTTCGAGAGCCTTCCTTCGTATTTCGCCTTGCAGAGGTCGAAGTCGCCTCGTGAGAATGTTCCGCTCTGATTCGCGTCTACTCGTACGATTTGATCAGCCGTGAAGGTCGGCGTGAACGGAGGAAGGTTCTGCAACATGCGCGAGAAGTCCGTCGCGCCGAACGTTCCGTCGCCCGTGGCGTCGCACCATGTGAAGATGGGGGCTTCCACGAAGCATTCGTTGCGGACGCCGTCGATGATGTCTCTGATGATTTGAACGTCCGTCTGATCGATGCCGTTGCTGCGGTTGGCATCGGCGAGGAAGCGCTGCGCCGGCGTTGCGGCGGGTTGCAGTGTGTTGTTCGCGATTTGCGTCGCGATTGTGAAGTCCTGCTCGTCGACGATCATGTCGTTATTGAGGTCGCCGCACATCGCCGGAAGCGAGATCAGGGCGACTGCGCGTCCTGAAACCAGGAGTGCGTCGTTTCTCGTGATGTTTCCTTTCTTGTTTACGTCGCCGCATTTCAGTTCCTGCGCGGTCGGCAACCTGCCTTCGGTGATGAGCTGCTGGGCGAGCCGCAGAAGGTGCGATACGTCCAAGCTGGAAACCGTTCCGTCTCCCGTGACGTCTCCCAGGATGCAGTCCGCGACGGGGCACGTGACGGTCGTTACGGATGTTCCTTGGTTATTCGTGAGAACGGGGTCGCCTTGTGGCGTCGCACTCACGCGCGCTGTGTGCGTGATCGGCGTCGTGCACGAGGTGCCGACGTTGATGCGGAAGGTGAGTGGGAATGAATACGGAGCGTTCGGCCTCATGCGGTTCACGACGCAGTTGATCATCGTGTTGTTCACCGTGCAGCGGCTGTCGGATTGTTCCGCGATGAACGACATGCCAGCCGGAATGTCGACGTTGAACGATACCGGTGTCGTCGCGTGGTCGGGTCCGTTGTTCTGCGCCACGACGTTCAAACCGAACGGCGTGTCGATCGCCACGGTTTGCGCCGCGGATTGGAAGGTGATCGTGATATCCGTCGCACCGTCACCTTCGTTGGTGTCCGTCGCGGACGAGCAGCCGCGATCGCCGGCAAGGTCGACGGTGCCGTCGCCGTCGTCATCGAGGTTGTTGTTGCACGCGACGCGCGGCGTCTGGCCCGCGAGGCAGGCTTGGCTCGTTTCGTAGATTCGTCCGTTCTGTTGCGTGCAGTAGCTTCTCGTCGTTGGTTGGCATTGCGCACCAGTGATCGTCGGAATACCACAGTAGATCTGCGTTTCGGTCCTGCAGAGGTGATTGCAGCCGTCGCCGTTCAAACGGTTGCCGTCATCGCACGTTTCGCCGGGGACGTTTATCTGCGTGTCGCCGCAGAATTCCCATTTGCACATCGCGTTGCAGCGGACACCGCCGCGAGGCGTGCTGTTTTGCGTGCCGAGGTCGCACTGTTCGTCATCGGTCGTGCCCTGTAGGCCGTCCGCGCCCCTTGGCTGCGTGATATTGTCGCCACAGGCCGCGATGCGGCAAAGATCGGTGCAGTTGTCATCAGGACGGCCGTTACCGTCGTCGCACGTTTCGGATCCGTTCACGATCGCGTCGCCGCAGTAGGGCACAGACGGGGGATTGATGCGGGTGCAAATACGATTGTTACCTGCGCTGCATGTCCATCCCTGTTCGATCGCGCACGCTGAGCTGCAACCGTCGCCGTTCAGGTTATTGTCGTCGTCGCATTGTTCGCCGGGATCGACGGTGTTATCGCCGCATGGCGAGGTCGGAGGCGTGATCGTTCCGCCGACTTTCACGATCCGCACCGCGTCGGCCATCGTGATGCCGACGCCTGCCGTCAGCGTCACGATGATCGTATTGTTATCTTCGTCGATGTTCACGGTTCCGAGTCTCCGCCAACCTCTGCTGTCGGGCGTTACGGTTGGCAAAGTTTCACGCTGGTTGATCGTCGTAACGATCGGCGCTGCGAGCGAGCTCGCTTCGACCGTGACCGTCGCGTTTTGCACGGCGCCGTTATATGGGGCCCATGTGATGTCAACGTAGTAGCTTCCCGGTTCCACACCCTCGAATTCCCATTCGGCCGTCCTCGCGTTGGCGTTCATTTGTGCCGCATTGAGGAGGACGAACGTCGTGTCGGATTTATATGCTCCCGGGAATGCTACCCTGCGCGTGAAGTTCGACGAGAACCGCAGTGTGTCATCATCGTTGATGATGCCATCCGGAGGCGGGCTAATCTGCGCCCGCAGCTGGACGCCGGCGGTGACGCTGAGGCCGCAGAGCGAGAGACAGAATGCAGCCGTGAGGAGCTGCGTGCGATTGAGGGTACCCATACCGGAAGGGGGGAGGTGGATATGTTTGTAGAAAGTAAGCATGGTTAGCGGATGTAGCGGGTCGAGAGGATTTCCGTTTCGGGAATGTCCGTCCAACCGCGCCTCTTGCCCTGCGACCACACGGTCGGCTGCGGGATATCGTGGAAGTCCTGCCACTCGATTGCCGTTTTCTGGTTCGTCGTTGTGATGTTGCCGAAGTCCTTCAGCGATACTTGCAGCACGGACGATTGCATCGGGTTCACGCGCGGGTTCAGTACGTTCGCTTCGAGCGCGACGGTGGCGCTTTCGCCGTTGAGCAGGACGATGCCGTCCTGGCCTGTCGTGCTTGTCGCGTTGCCGATCGTGCATTCCACGAGGTGCCGCGTCGCCGTCAGTTGCTGCGCTCCGGTGCAGAGATAGCGTGTGCTCGGCAGGCGTACGTCGTACACCGAGTATCCTTCGTACTGTTCGAGTTCGACGTTCTGCGCTTCGACTTCGAATCGCAGTGTGCGGAGGGCGACTTTCGACGCTTCGGCTGGGTCGCCCGGGTTCTGCGCCGCCGTCAGCGTGTAGAAGGCGATGGGCGAGACGCCCGTGCGGATCTGCGTGCCGTGCGCGTCGATGTTCGCGTTGTTGACCGCTTCGATCTTCGCGAAGACCGCTTCGTGCGGGTTGCTGAATAGGTTTCCGCTATAGCTGATTTCGCCGTAGTTTGCGGACGGTAGGTACGTGGTAAGAGTGTTGGTCGATACGTCGCCGCTGAACCCGACATATCCTTCGCGTTGCGTGAGCAGCGTGATCTTTACCTTTGCGCCGGAACGCCAGGCGGCGGACGGCGTTTTGACGACAGCGCGGATTTCCACTTGGTTATCGGCGTTGCGGCTAAGCAACGGTCGGTTGTTGAATACCACGCAGTGGGTTGGAATGTTGTGTCCGTTCCACACGATGGGTTGACCCGGAGGGTAAGTCATATCCGCGCATTCGGCCGGTGTCGCAGATTCCATCTCCACGCCGTACACGTAGATGGCGAGCCGTTCGACAGATTCACCTCCCTCTACGTAGAATGCAGCTTGGTCCCAGATGATCTCTTCGTGGTTTGACGTGCGCACCGTAAATGACGTAAGCGTCTCACTTTCGTCTCCTGCCAGGATCTGAGACGTCGCCGCGGGCTGTTCGCCGATGACCGTCACTGTGCCCGTCGTGCGGAAGGTGAGGGTGTTCGTCGGCCCCGTGAAGACGGCGATCGCGCAGGGCGCTGCGTTGCAGGTGCCGTTGGTCGCGATGTTCGTGAGCTGTGAGGTCGTGTTCGCGTACACGGCACGGACGTAGTTGGCGGCCGCTGTGTCGAGGTCGATCTGCACCGGACCCTGCGGCGATACCTGCTGCGGGATGAGGTGAACGTTGGTCATGTAGTAAACCGCCTTCAGGCGGATTTCGGCGATTCTCGTCGAGTTTGCAGGAATCACGAACGGGGTCGTGAAGGTCGTGAAGACCGCCCTTCCGCTCTGGATCGTGCCGACCGAGACAAGCTGGTCGCCGCGTCCGTCGTTGTTCGTGTCCACGTACATGCGCGCCTCGAAGCCGTTCGTCAGGTTGCCTTGCAACGCCTTGAATTGCAGGCGCGTGACGCTGACGGCTTGGTTAAGCGTTTGGAAGCTGAGACCGATGACCGGACCTTCGTAGTTCACGGTCGCGCCGCGCGACGGGCCGATGTCGATGTTGCGGATTGTGAGCGCGGCTGTCGCTCCGCCGCTGGTCGTGTTCGTGCACGCGTTGCTGCATGCGTCCGTATTGATTTGGTTGCCGTCGTCGCACTGTTCGCCCGCTTGCACGATCGTGTCGCCGCAGCGCGCGCTCTGGCAGTTATTCCTACATGCGTCGGTGTCGATCTGGTTGCCGTCGTCACATTGCTCGACGTTTGCCCAGACGATCTGGTCGCCGCAGCGCGCGTTTTGGCATGTCGCGGTGCACGCGTCCGTATTGACTTGGTTATTGTCGTCGCATTGTTCTCCGGCGTTGATCACGTTGTTGCCGCATGAGGCGGGCGGCGGGGGAAGCGTGCAGTTATTCCTGCATGCGTCGGTGTCGATTTGGTTGCCGTCGTCGCACGCTTCCACGTTCGCGCGGACGATCTGGTCGCCGCAGCGCGCGTTCTGGCAGGCGTTCGTGCAACCGTCCGTGTTGACCGCGTTATTGTCGTCGCACTGTTCGCCGGGGTTGATAGTGCCGTTACGGCATAATGGAGCCGTCACGTTATTTTGGCAGACGTTGTTGCACGCGTCGGTGTTCACGGTATTGCCGTCGTCGCACTGTTCGTTCGCTTGCACGATCGTGTCGCCGCAGCGCGCGTTCTGACATGTGTTGCTGCAGGCGTCGGTGTTCACCGTGTTGCCGTCGTCGCATTGCTCGTTGCTCGGCCGGACGATCTGGTCGCCGCAGCGCGCGTTCTGGCAGGCGTTCGTGCAACCGTCCG
>CAYGDM010000065.1:0-6203 GCA_964348685.1 uncultured Candidatus Peribacteria bacterium
GTTTGAATCCAATTTCATAGCCGAGAAAATAGTCAACGCCCAAGAGCAAAGGCACGGTGCCCGCGGTCACAAATCCCAAAGTGCTTCGGTCGGCTTTAACCATGGCGATCGCCCCGACTTGGGCTTGAGCAATCTCAAGAACCGCTCTTATAAGAAATGTAGGGATGGCCGCCAGAGAAAAAAGCAGTCCCCCTTTCACGGCAATGATGACCCAGAATATGAGCCCGGCCCAGAAAAGCCGCAAAAACTGCATGGAGTAGATGTTCTCCTTGCCGCGGCTGACTTCCCATTTGCCGATGGAGTTTGAGATCTCGCCAAAAAATTCGCCGATCCAAACCAAAATAATACCGAGCATCAAATAAATTATAACAAGATAACACGAATGACACGAATAATTACACGCCTGCCTGCCGGCAGGCAGGAATGACGCGAACAAAATCCCTTAAATCCAATAAAAGCGAGCAGGATTTTTCTATCGTATGGCAGCTATCGGAGGCCGAAAAAGCTTGGTTTTTGCGAAGCAAAATTTTTCGGCCGAGATGCAGGCGGGCGCTCGCCGCTGGAGCGAGCGCAACGCCGGTGCCCAAGTAGATAGAAAATCCTGCGAGCGCTTACTTTTTCCCTTCCTTAATCAATTCCGCCACGCTCGCGGGAACCTCCTCATAATGATCGAATTCCATCGTAAAGTTTCCTCGCCCCTGTGTCATAGAACGGAGTTTCGTGGCGTAGCCGAACATCTCGGAGAGCGGCACCTGCGCGGAGACAACCTTGGCCGTGCCGCGTTCCAACTGGCCAAGGATGAGACCGCGGCGCGAGTTCAGGTCGCCCATCACGTCGCCGAGGTAGCTCTCGGGACACGTGACTTCGACCTTCATGATCGGCTCGAGGATCACCGGGTCGGCTTTCTTGGCGGCTTCCTGGAAGCCGATCGACGCGGCGAGCTTGAAGGCCATTTCGTTCGAGTCGACGTCGTGGTACGAACCGTCGAGCAGTTCGACCTTCACGTCCACCACCGGGAACCCGGCCTGGATGCCGCGGCTCATACCCTCCTGGAAGCCCTTGTCGCACGGCGTGATGAATTCGCGCGGGATGCGTCCGCCGACCACCGAGTTGATGAACTCGTAGCCCTTGCCCGGTTCCTGCGGGAACAGTTTGAACACGACGTGTCCGTACTGGCCGCGACCACCGGTCTGCTTGGCGTACTTGTGTTCGCCTTCGATTTCGCGACCGATCGTTTCGCGGTACGCGACCTGCGGCTTGCCGGACGTGGTCTCGACTTTGAATTCGCGACGCATGCGGTCGACGATGATTTCGAGGTGGAGTTCACCCATGCCCGCGATGATCGTCTGCGCGGTTTCGTCGTTGGTGAAGGTGCGGAAGGTCGGATCTTCTTCCGCAAGCTTCTGGAGGGCGATACCCATTTTCTCCTGGTCGGCTTTTGTCTTCGGTTCGATGGCCATGGAGATGACCGGCTCGGCGAACGAGATCGACTCGAGCTGCACCGGATTATCGTCGGCGCTGAGCGTGTCGCCCGTGCGTGCTTCCTTCAAACCGATCGCGGCGCCGATGTCGCCGGCGCGGATCTCGGGGATTTCTTCGCGGGAGTTGGCGTGCAAGCGGACGATGCGTCCGATGCGCTCGCGGTTGCCCGTGCGCGGGTTGAGGACCGCCGTGCCCGTCTTGAGCACGCCGGAGTAGACGCGGATGAAGGTGAGGCGGCCGACGAAGGGGTCGGTCGCGATCTTGAACGCGAGAGCGGCCAAAGGCTCGTCGTCGCTGGCATGGCGTTCGACCGGGTTGCCGGTGTTCACGTCCGTGCACTTGATGGCAGGAACGTCGAGCGGGCAGGGCAGGTACGCCGCGACCGCGTTGAGCACGAACTGGACGCCGATGTTCTGCAGCGAGGAACCGCACACGACCGGGTAAATCTTGCCGGAGACCGTAGCCTTGCGGAGGCCCGTGATGAGCTGATCATCCGTGAGGGCGCCGTTCTCGAGGAAGTAGTCGGTGAGGTCGTCGTTGGCTTCCGCGACTTTCTCCATGAGCACCGCGCGGTATTCCAGGACGTCGGACTTCATGTCTTCCGGAATCTCGATCTCGACGATGTTTTCGCCCGCCTTACCTTCGAACTTGTACGCCTTCTTCTGCACGAGATCGACGATGCCGCGGAATTCGCTCTCCTGGCCGACCGGCAACTGGATCGCGATGGCCTGCTTGCCGAGGCGCTCGTGAATCGACGTGAGCGACATATAGAAGTCGCCGCCTGTCTTATCCATTTTGTTGATGAACGCGAGGCGCGGAACCTGGTATTTGTCGGCCTGGCGCCACACCGTCTCGGACTGGGGCTCGACACCCTGGGATCCGTCGAACACCACCACGCCGCCGTCGAGCACGCGCAGCGAGCGTTCCACTTCGGCCGTGAAGTCCACGTGGCCGGGAGTGTCGATGAGGTTGATCGTGATATCGCGAAGTTCGGGACCTTCTCCCGGCACCGGCGCGCTCCAGTGGCACTGCGTGGCGGCGGCCGTGATCGTGATGCCGCGTTCCTGCTCCTGTTCCATCCAGTCCATCGTTGCTTCGCCCTCGTGCACTTCGCCGATCTTATAGTTCTTACCGGTGTAGAAGAGGATGCGCTCGGACGTCGTCGTCTTGCCGGCGTCGATATGCGCGATGATACCGATATTGCGTACGTGCTTGAGGTCCATAAAACGGAAGAGAAGGCGGGCGGCCCGAAACGGGCGCGAACCCTAAAAAGTACGGAGAGTCTACGGAACGGACCCCTTTCGCGCAAATCCAATTACTCCGATGCCGGAGGTGGCACCGGGAAACCTGCTTGCTTCACCGTATCGACATACCATTGGAGGTACGGATGTGGGTTTTTCGGCATCGCACTGAGCCATTCATAGCCTTTCGACTGACTATCGAGCGTGATGGCGGCCTCGCTGTGAAGCTTCACGTACGACACTCCCCCCCAATAGTGGACGGTCTTCACGCCTGGACCATATCGTTTCATCGCTTCTTCCTGATCCCCCATCTCGGCAATGGGATAGATTTCTTCATTGGACCGATCGGAGATATGCAGAATGTCGTACAAACCGGCCCGGACGCCGATCTCCTCCTCCGCGATGCGAATCACTGCCTGTTCGCGCGTTTCACCGTTGCGCAGACGTCCGCCGGGCACCCATAAATGACCCTTCACCGGCTCGTTGCCGCGCAAGACAAACAGGAATTCGTCGCGGCCGTTGTCGAGCACGATGTTCATCGAGGGCGTCACGCCGTAGCGGACCATCCCCTGCCAAATCTCATCCGGGACCAATTTCACTTCTGGGCGATTCATGTGCCCATTGAACCATAATCGATCAACACTGCCTACCGTTACGCGGCCAATCCCCCGCTGAACGCGTCGAGCGCGGCCGTCACCTCTTGCCGCAGCTCCACGATAAGCGAATCGGGCGATAAATCCGCCCCCTTCAAATGCTCTTGGATCGCGCCTGCCATTCGCTCTTTCACTTGCCGGATGCACGCATGGCGCTTCTCAGGATGCAATGCAGGATTCGCTCGATCCACCTCGTCTTCGATCACGCGATCGAAGAGATCGTCGCTAGAGAACAGATGGCGGGAGTGCGGCTGAAGCATGGATGTTTGTGTGGGAAACGTTGGACAAACATTATACTCGCCAGAACATTCTTGTCAATGGTCAAACATGAGTATTTTGGCTCATAGAGGCCATAATGTTAACTATGCTGTTCATGAGGTATAGGATCTGCGACATCTACCAAAACACGCCCGTAGGCGTGCATGGCTTGAATGCGTTGTGGGTGGAAAATTATCCTTGCTTAGCCATCCCTCGGCAAGCTCGGGATGACAAAAGGAATTAGCCTTGTTTTGCTAGATGCGCGAAGGCCTTGTTGGCCTGGGCCATCTTGAGCACGTCGAGCTTCTTCTTCACTGCGCCGCCCTGCTCAGACGAAGCTTCGAGGAGCTCCATGGCAAGCTTCTGAGCCATCGGCATGCCCTTGCGCTCGCGAGCGGCGGCAAGGATCCAACGAACGGCCAACGTCTGCTGGCGCTTCGGGTTCACTTCCGTCGGCACCTGATACACGGAACCGGCGACGCGCTTGGGGCGGACCTCGATGAGCGGCGTGGCGTTGAGGATGGCTTTGTTGAAGACTTCCAACGGCTGCTCCTTCGTGCGCGTCTTGATCACTTCCATGGCGTCCTTGAAGATCCTGCGGGCCGTGTTCTTCTTGCCGCCGATCATGATGCAGCACACGAACTTTTCGATCGCGGGGTTGCTGCCTTCGGGCATGTAGGGTTTGACGGGCTTAGCCATACGGAGAGTGAAGAGAGGGAGTTGGAGAGAAAATTGTCAGTTGAGCGGGTGGTTGTCACCCTGAGCGGAGTCGAAGGGTTACTTGGCGCCTTCCTTCGGCTTGCGGGCTCCGTAGCGGGAACGTCCCTGCTTGCGGTTGCGCACGCCTTCGGTGTCGAGGATGCCGCGGACGATGTGGTAACGGACACCCGGAAGGTCTTTCACGCGGCCGCCGCGGACCAGAACCACGGAGTGTTCCTGCAGGTTGTGGCCTTCACCCATGATGTAGGCCTTCACTTCGTGACCGTTCGTGAGGCGCACGCGGGCGATTTTGCGGAGAGCGGAGTTCGGCTTCTTCGGCGTCATCGTGGTCACTTTGAGGCACACGCCGCGCTTGAAGGGCGCGCCTTTGGGCAACGGAACCGGGCGCATGTTCAGCGCGTTCCAGGTGTACTGGAGAGCGGGAGATTTGCTCTTTGTGCGCTTATTCTTGCGCGGACGGCGGATGAGCTGGTTGATGGTAGGCATAAGAGAGTGCGGGGATCCTACGGAAGGGAATGGGCGAAGTAAAGGGTCAAACGGGGAAATTAGGCATCCTTATGGTTCGGTTTCTCGGTGCCGTCGAGGTTGAAGCGGTTGCGGTAGACCTCGCCTGTGGGGATGAGGCGACCGATGATCACGTTTTCCTTGAGGCCCTTGAGGAGGTCCACGCGGCGGGTCGTGGCGGCGTCGACGAGGACGCGGATCGTTTCCTGGAAAGATGCGCCGGAGAGCCACGATTCCGTGGCGAGCGCCGCGCGCGTGATGCCAAGGAGGAGCTGCTCGTAGGTGGCGGGCTTCGACTTGCCCTTCGTCTTCTTGGCGCGGCGTTCATTCTCATAGTCGACTTCGCCCTTATCCACGACTTCACCCGGCAGGTATTCGGTGTCGCCAGCGTCGGTGATGCGGATCTTCGAGAACATCTTGCGGACGATGATCTCAAGGTGCTTGTCGTTGATCGTCTGGCCCTGCGAGGCGTAGATATGCTGCACTTCCTGGATGACGTAGTGCTGCACGGCGTAGACGCTGCGCTTGGCGAGAAGATCCTGGAGGTTGAAGTGACCCATGTTGATCGGATCGCCGACTTCGATCTTGGCGCCCGACTTCATGAGGATCGATTCGCGACCGTCGAACGCGTACTCCTTTTCGAGGAGGCCGACGTGGCGGACCTTGATGACGCCGTCGACGATCTCGGTCACTTTGCCGGCGTATTCGGAGCGCAGGACCGACTTATCGTACTTCGACTTGGCGAGCACCGTGCGCTCTTCGACCGAATCACCCTTCGAGATGACGACCTCGAAGCCCGGCTGCAAGTGGTACGAGTCTTCGCCGGATTCCTCTTCGCTGACCGTAACCGTCGTCTTGCCGCCGCTGTGGCTGACTTTGACAACGCCCGTGAGGTCGGAGAGCTGCGCGGACGTGCGCGGGTTGCGGGCTTCGAAGAGTTCTTCGACGCGGGTGAGACCCTGCGTGATGTCGGCGCCTTCAGCGACGCCACCCATGTGGAACGTGCGCATGGTGAGCTGCGTACCCGGTTCTCCGATCGACTGCGCGGCGATGATGCCGACGGGGGTGCCGATCTTCACCGTCTTGTTGTTGCCGAGGTCGCGGCCGTAACACTTCACGCAGATGCCCTGACGCGTCTTGCACGTCATGACGGAGCGCACGTTGAGCTGCGGGAGCTTGGCCTTTTCGATGATGTCCACCAGATCGGCATCGACTTCGGTATCGCGCTTGGCGATGACCTTGCCGTCGATCTTGAGATCCTCCGCCAGGGTGCGGCCGAAGATGCGGACGTCGAACTTCTCGCCGATCTTGTCGCTGTCTTCGCGGGTGATGAGGTGGGCCTTTT
>CAYGDM010000066.1:0-5948 GCA_964348685.1 uncultured Candidatus Peribacteria bacterium
CCCCAGATACCGGGTCCCCCCCTGCCGCCGCGTGCGCGCATGCCGCGGTAGCCCGAACGCGAGAGAACGTAGTCGAATACGAGGCCGATCGCCACGAGCACCGGGATGCTGATCCACCACGAGAACAGCGCGGTCAGCACGACGCCGAATACGCCGCCGAGGATGCCGCCGAACCACCACGACTTCGTGCGGCCGAGAAACGCGGCGATGAGATCGCCGAACATGAAGAGCAGGAAGAGGAAGAAGGGCAACGCCCCGTCGCCCATGTTCTCGTAACGGTCTGCGCTGTACTCGCCCCCGATGTGCTTCTTCAGCGCATCGATTCCTGCCGCGAACCCTTCCGCATATTCCCCGTCCTTGAAGGAGGGAATGATCTCCTGATCGATGACTCCCTTCGCCACCAAGTCCGGCACGGCGCCTTCGAGGCCGTATCCGGTGGCGATCATGAGCTCGTTTTCGCCAAGCGCATCGCTCTGCTTGTAGAGAATCAGAATACCGTTGTCGTTCTGCTCGCCGCCCACTCCCCACGCGCGCCCCACGTCGACGGCGGCGTCCGCGATCGCTTCGCCCTGCAAGTCGTTCACGATGAGGATCGCGATTTCATTGCTCGTTTCGCGCGCATACGCCTGAAGATCCTCAGCAAGCGCGTCGCGCTCCTGCTGGGTGAGCAGGCCGATCGCATCCGTCACGAACCCGTCGTTCGGAGGCGGCGTGAACGCGTGGACAAGCGGCGCCCAGAGGAGCGCAAGCGTGACGATGGCAGACGCGCGCATCGAGAGCATGTTATTCGTCGAAGTTCACGCTGGGAGCGACCTCGCTGCCTTCCGTCGCTTCGAAACCCGGTTCGGCATCGTAACCGAACATGCCCGCGAGGATATTGCTCGGGAAGCGCTTCACCGTGAGGTTGTATCCGCGGACGGCCTCGTTGTAATCACGGCGCTCGGTAGAGATGCGGTTTTCCGTGCCTTCGAGCTGCGTCATGAGGTCGCGGAACGCCTGCGTTGCCTGCAATTGAGGATACGCCTCGACCGTGACGAGCAAGCGCGACAAGGCGCTATCGAATTCACCTGCGGCTGCAACCTGCTCTCCGCGGGAACCGGCGTTCTGCCATTGGGTGCGCGCCTCGGTGACTGCCGTAAAGGTTTCCTGTTCAAAGTCCGCTGCGCCGCGGACAGTGCTGACGAGATTCGGGATAAGGTCGAACCGGCGCTGGTAGACGGTCTCGACGTTGCTCCAGGCGGTATCCACGTTCTGCCGCTCGGTTACGAGCGTGTTGTAACCGGAAAAGACCCAGAGGGCGAGAAGGACGACGACAGCGATGGCGCCGTAGAACCAATAGTTGCGCTTCATAGACGAAGGGGTGGAAGAAACACCGACACTCTACCACACTTTCGCGGGAATCACGCGTTCGCCACTTTGAGATCGGCGATCACCTCGTCGACGTGCGTTTCAGGCGACGCGGTCGGATACAGCTTCACAATCATCCCCTTCTCGTCGATGAGCACCGTGCTGCGCAGGACACCATCGTACTCTTTTCCGTAGAGCGTCTTTTTCCCCCATGCACCGTACTTTTTGATCGTTTCGCGCGCCGGGTCCGCGAGCAACGTGATGGGAAGGGCGTACGTGGAGGCGAACGCCGCGTGGCTTTCGACCGAATCTGGACTGATGCCGATCACCGTGGCGCCGAGTTTCCGGAGCTCCGCGTATGCATCGCGGAAATTGCATGCTTCGGTCGTGCAACCCGGCGAATCGTCTTTCGGGTAAAAGTAGAGGACGACTTTGCCTCCTTTGAAATCCTTGAGCGAACGGATCTTCCCGCCCTGATCGGCAAGGGTGAACACGGGGGCCGCAGAACCGAGAGTGAGTGTCATGAGAGGATGGACCAGGCAATGATAGCTCCGACGAGTGCGGAGTGAAAAAGCTCGTGCGACGCGTAGATGGCCCACACTTTCTTCGACGAATCGTCGAACACGCTGTGCACCAAGAGCGGCACGACGTAGAAGACGAAGCAGCACGCGGCGGCGAACATGGCGCCTTGTGCGACCGTGCGCACGCCGATCCACGAAAAAAGAACGTTCATGAGAACCGCGAAGAGCGCGTCGAGCAGGATGGCGAGGACCATCACGCCGACTGGTGTCAGTGTCGCGTTCTTCATTTTCTCTTCCGTCAGGCCCGTCTCGCGCATCCACACCGGACCCGCGAAGAACGGCGAGTACCACAAACCGCCGATCACGACGCTCGCGACAACCGCGAGGACGATGCCGAGGAGTTCGTAGAGCGAGACCGTGAACATGCGAAGGGGGAAATTCCTGCGAATACTAGCCTAAAACAGCGAAGAGGACAACGGACTTACCGCCGAAAACCCCTCGATCCGCCCCTGTTTCCGCCTCCGCCGCCGCTCGGACGACGCTGACCGCCGCCGCCGGATGGGCGTCGGCCTCCGCCTCCCCTGCCCTGCTGCTCGCGGGGCTCTCGCGCCCACGACACCGCCTCGACCGACGCATTGAGTGCCGGAAGGGGGCCGAGATCGCTCGGGAATTTCGTCGGGATTTTCACGCGCGTGAGGCGTTCGATACTGCGGATTTCGCCGGCTTGTTCCGGCAATGCGAACGACACTGCCTTTCCGGAGAGTCCGGCGCGACCCGTGCGACCGATGCGGTGCACGTAGTCGTTGGGATCCTGCGGAAGGTCATAGTTCACCACGAGTTCGATGCCGGTCACGTCGATGCCGCGCGCGGCGATATCGGTAGCGACGAGCACGCGGAACTTTCCGGACTTAAAGCCGTCGAGCGCTTCGCGGCGCTGCGCGAGCGAGCGGTTGCTGTGGATTTCCGCGGCCGTGTGGCCCATCGCTTTCACGAGGTTCGTGATTTTCTTCGCGCCGTGCTTCGTGCGCGAGAACACGAGGACCGATCCCGCGTGATCCGCGAGGAGCTTCTGCAAGAGCTGCGTCTTCATGTCGCGGCGCGCGATGATGATTTCCTGCTCCACGCGCTCGGCGGTCGTGCCCTGCGTGGCGACTTCGACGCGCAGCGGAAGTTTCATGTGCTTCGTGGCGATCGACACGATCGCGGTCGGCATCGTGGCCGAGAAGAGCAACGTTTGGCGTTCTTTCGACACGGCGGCGAGGATCTGGTTGATTTGCACCGTGAAGCCCATATCGAGCATGCGGTCGGCCTCATCAAGGACGAGCACGGCGACGCTCGACAGCGTGATCGTGCGCTGCTCCAAGTGGTCAAGGAGGCGGCCAGGCGTGCAGATGACGATGTGCGGCTTGTTGCGGATCATTTGGCGCTGCATGTTCATCGACGCGCCGCCGATGAGCACCGCGGTGCGGACGCCGAGGGCGCCGCCGATCTTTTGGAGCGTTTCATCGACCTGCAGCGCGAGCTCGCGCGTGGGCAGCACGATGAGCCCGTGGCCCTTGCCCTGGAGCATGGCCTGGATCATCGGAATGCCGAACGCGAGCGTCTTGCCCGTGCCGGTCTGCGCGATGCCGATCATATCCTTTCCTTCAATGCAGGCCGGGATGGCCGCGTGTTGGATCGGGGTCGGTTTGGTGAAGTTATTGCGGTCGAGCACCTCCAGAATTGCGGGAGCGATCCCGAGACCTCTGAAACTGTCTCCGCCCGTCGGGGCTGTTGTCATAGGGTTGTACGATACGCCGAAACATCGGCTAAGCATAGGTTAAAAAGCATCAATCTTCGATACGGGTGGATTCACTGTCTTCCTCGCCTTCCACGTCCACATCGAGGCGCATCGTATCGCCGTCGTCTGCACTGGTGCGCACGCGGACGTTGAGGATCAATGTGATGTCGTCGTCTCCGTCGATATCGACATTATCCCAACGCACCTCGCTGCCGCTGATGTCGCCGTTTTCGCTCGAAGAAACATACGTCATGTCGCCGTCGAGGCGCGCACGGACGTCGACCGATGCGTCGTTGTTGTCGTTATTTTCAACGCGGATGCGGTACGTGACCGTGTCTCCTGGTTCGGCGGGGTCAGGTGAATCCGTGATCGTGACGCGGATGTCGTCGTTGTTATCATCGTCGTCATCGTCGCTGTCGTCTTCGATGCGCGTGCTCTCGCTGTCTTCGTCGTCACCGGCTTCCACGCGCAGTTCGACGGAATCGCCGTCGTTCACGTCGCTCGTGGGACGAACGGAAAGGAGAAGCGTTACGCTGCGGTCGCGCGCGATCTCCACATTGTCCCATTCGACTTCGTCGTCGCCCTGGAGGTCGCCGTTGAGGCTAGCGAACGTGAACGACACGTCCTCGTCGAGGAACGCGCGGACGTCCGTTTCGATGGTCGAGTTCTCGTTGTTGGTGATCTCGATGCGGTACGTGATGACTTCGCCCTCTTCGACCGGATCAGCCGTCTCCGTGATGGAAATATCGAGATCGTGATCATCGTCGCTGTCGTCATCGTCATCATTGTTATCATCGTCGATGCGCGTGGTTTCCGTTTCGGTCTGGCCGGCCGCGCGGACGCGGAGCGTCACCGAATCGCCGTCATCGAGCGACGTCGCCATGCGGACCGTGAGGAGCAGCGTCTTCGTTTCGTCTTCTTCCACTTCGATGTCATCCCACTCCACGACGTCGTCGTCCTCGTCGCCGCTGTCGCTGGCCGTCACGAAGGTCATGTCATCGTCGAGCGTGGCTTCGACATCGATGTCTTCGTCGCTGTTGCCGTTGTTCTCAATGCGGATGCGGTACGTGACCGTGTCGCCAGCATCGACGGGATCATCTGTTTCCTCGATCGTGATCTCGATGTCTTCGTCGCTGTCATCATCATCGTCGTCATCGTCGTCGTCATCATCCCCATCGCGGACGTCCGTCAATTCTTCGTCCACTTCGTCGTCGGCTTCCACGCGGAGTTTCACCGTGTCGTCGGAGCCCGAACGCACGCGGACGCGCAGCGTGTAGACCACGTCGTCATCGTCATCGATTTCCACGTCTTCCCACTCCACGACGTCGTCGTCTTCTTCGCCACCGCCCGTTGCGGAGACGAACGCGACGTCGTCATCGAGTTCGGCGCGTACGTCGAGATCAACCTCGTCGTTGTCGTCGTTCTGAATGCGGATGCGGTATTCGATGATGTCGCCTTCATCGACGCGGGCCGGATCGTCAGAGATGCTCACCGTGAGGTCGTCGTTGTCGTCGTCGCGCTCGAGGTCTTCGTCATCGTCAGTATCATCGTCATCGCCGCGATTGCGGACGCTCACGAGGACTTCGTTCGCCTGCGAAATGGACAACGGATCGGCGATCGATCGGATCGATTCCGGAATGGCGTTCCAATCGGCGAGTTTCTCGATCGCCGGGCGGTACCAAATCGTGTCGCTCGGGAGCGAAATGCCCTCGAGGCGCATCGCCATGACGGCGGCGTCGACGAGCGTGACCTGTTGGTTCGGGTGGAACTTTCCATCGCCAAAACCCTTGGCATATCCTTTCGCCTTCGCTTCGCACACGGCAGGGGCGAACGCCTGGTTCGTCACGTCCGGGAAACAATGGCTGCCGACGCCATACAGACCCTTCGAGGCCATCATGTTGACCACGAAGTCCGCACGCGTGATGGCGGCACTCTGGGCGGATGCCGCGAGC
Source organism: uncultured Candidatus Peribacteria bacterium (assembly GCA_964348685.1). Lineage (GTDB taxonomy): Bacteria > Patescibacteriota > Gracilibacteria > Peribacterales > Peribacteraceae > DALYDP01. The sequence goes on from CAYGDM010000066.1 coordinate 5,601, forward strand.
GGAAGCGCTATAACAAGCGCTGCGAGACTGGTTCGGAGGAGATGCTTCATATGCCGAAGTATATTCACACATTCCTCTATTTATGGCAATAGCTGATTTTTTGCCGCTTTAAGCTAGAAAAATGATCGGAATAGCCGATACACAATATTATTTTCAATGAATGGTCGGGACGACAGGACTCGAACCTGCGGCCTTGCGGTCCCGAACCGTGCACGCCTGAGGGCGTGTATCGGTTCTTTTCTGTGCCTCGCGAAAACGCTCGGCGGCAACTGAGCTACGTACCGAGTGGGGTTGAAAGTGATAATGGTCGGGACGACAGGACTCGAACCTGCGGCCTTGCGGTCCCGA
>CAYGDM010000067.1:0-5782 GCA_964348685.1 uncultured Candidatus Peribacteria bacterium
GGATTATAAAATTTATGAAAAAGTTCATGCAATAACAGGGGATATTGATATTCTTGTCTCGACCACCGTGATTGAAGTCGGAGTAGACGTGCCCAACGCTACCGTGATGGTGATTGAGGGGGCCGACCGCTTCGGGCTCTCGCAGTTGCACCAGCTGCGGGGCCGGGTGGGCCGCGGCGCGCACCAGAGCTGCCGTCGATCGGCGGAGCGGAGAGGCCGAGCGTTTCGCCACCTTCTTCACCTCCGTCTTCGCCGTCGTCGTCCGATTCGTCGCACGCGTCGCCGATGCCGTCATCGTCTTCGTCTCCCTGACCTTCGTTCTCCACAAACTGACAGTTATCCGTGACGTCGACGATTTCGTCGTTGTCATCATCGCTGTCGCACGCATCACCGAGTTCGTCCTGGTCGTTGTTTTCCTGACCCGGATTCGGAATGAGCACGCAGTTGTCGATGTCATCGGCGATGCCGTCTTCGTCTTCATCGGGCGGGAGCACGCCTGCGTCGCACTGGCCGGCGGCGAGGTTACCCATGTGCGTGCTCGTCAGCACGACGTCGTAGACGCGCACATCGTCGATGTCGCCGTTGAAGGGCTGACCCGGGGCGTCCGTGCGGTAACCGATTTCGAATTCCTGCGTGTTCGCGAAGGTCGCGCCGTTGAGCGTGTCCTGCGTGGAAACACCCGTGACGTCGGAACCGTTCACGTAGATGCGAACGCCCGCGGCGTTGCCCGTGCCGTCGTACGTGAAGCCGACCTGGCTCCACGAACCGGCCACGAGCGTGACGATGGACGGGACGACCGTGTACACGCCGCCATCGTAGTCGTTGATGAGCCAAAGTTCCGGCGAACCGTTATTGAGCGTCAAAAGGTAACCATCGCGGTCACCGTCCGTGTCGTCCAACTTCTGAACGACCGTCTGGTAGCCGGAGAAGGCCACCGGCTTCACCCACGCGGAGACCGAAAAGTCGTCGGATGAGCTGAATGCGAGGTCCGTGGTGTTCGACACCGTGACGACGTCGTCGGCACCGTCGAAGTCGAGGGCGAAGAGGTTCTGGAAGAGGGCCGTGAAGCCACTCGTCCAGATGGCGCCGCTCACGGAGCCGGTGTTATTGGCGCCAGCCGCATCGGCTGCGGTGGAGGTTTCTCCTTCATCGAACTTCCAGTGGGCGACGAGGTTGAGGTCCGTCGTCACGCAGCTCGCGAGATCTTCCGTGCACACGCTGTCGGGACCTTCAACCTCGCTTTCGACGCACGACCATCCTTCTTCCTCCGTGCAGGTCGCGGAGCAGCCGTCGCCGGGTTCCGTGTCGCCGTCATCGCACTGTTCTTCTTCCAGAATGCCGTTGCCGCATACCGCACCCGAGGTCTCGTCTTCTACGTCGCAGGCACCGCCGTAGAGGCCAGAGACTTCGTCGGCCGTCAGCGCGCGTCCGTAGAAACGAACGTCGTCGATGTTGCCGTCCCAGAACTGGACCGGCGTGCCCTGGTTGTCGACCGCGCCGACGAAAATCGGGCGGGTCGTGGCAATCGGGGCTGCGGCGACGTTCGAGTTATCGAGCGAGCCGTTGAGGTAAATGGACCACGTGGTGCCGTCGAACGTACCGACGACGTGGGTCCAGGCGTCTTCCGCGAGCGGCGTCAGGGCCTGCACGCCGACCTGGCCGGCGTTATACGTCTGGATGCTCACATGTCCGCCGGCGGACGTCGTCTTCATTTCCCATTCCGTCTGCGTGCCGTTGTAGCCCTTCGAGACGATCTGGCGGTCGGTGCCGATCGTGTCGGCCTTCACCCATGCGGAGATCGAGAAGGAGGAGGGCGTCGGGAACGAGGGGTTACCGAGGTTCACGTAGTCGTCCGTGCCGTCGAACTCAAGGCTGTGCGTGTTGTAGAAATCGACGGAAGGAACGTCGGTCGAGACAACCGGACCATTCACGTGTGTGCCGTCAATGTCGTTGGCCGTGGCATCAAACGCGGTAGGGCCAGCCACCTCATCAAGCTGCAGATAAAATTCGAGTCCCTCATCCGTAGAAACGCACGCAAGCGGTTGGTCTTGGCATGTCGCCGAACAACCGTCGCCGTTCGTCGTGTTGCCGTCGTCGCACATTTCACCCTCTTCTTCAATCTCATTGCCGCATACCGGCTCTTCGACTTCGTCCTGCACGTTCGTGAAGACGCACGTGATGACTTCCGTGGCATCCAGATCAACTTCGACCGAACCATTCTCAAGATCATATTCCGTCGAACCACCCGGGTCGTAGCAGGTGATATCCGTCAGGGTCCAGCCTTCGACCGCCGTTTCGGAGATGTCGTAGTCGTTTCCGAAGAGGCCCGTGCCTTTGTCATCCCAGTACACGTTGCTCAACGTTCCATCCGCGTCGTCATCGAGCGAGAACGAACCGAGGTCGCCCGTGAAGGCGAAGTCTTGGGAGCTGTCCGGCTGCGCGTCTTTCTGGATGACGATGATACCCCGAAGGAGACCACTCTCTTCGCAGTTGACGATGTCGTCGCTGCCGATGCCACCGTTGCAGTAGTCGATACCGTCGTTGCCATCGATATCATCATTGTTAAATCCTCCAAGGATGCTGTCGTTGCCTGCTCCACCGTCGATCCAGTCGTTGCCGGTGCCGCCGTCCACTTCATCGTGGCCACCGAGCGAGCAGATCGTGTCGGCGCCGCCATTACCGTTGATCGTGTCATGGCCTTCCGTGCCCATAATAACATCAGCGTCGGACGTGCCATCGATCGTGTCACCGTCTCCTTCACCGAAGATCGTGACCGGGAGGCCATTGCAGGTCACAGGCTCTTCGTCTTCCGTGCAGATGCTGGGTTCCGTGCCTTCGCACGTCCAACCCTCTTCCTCCGTGCACGTAGCAGAGCAACCGTCACCGGGTTCCGTGTCGTCATCGTCGCAGGCTTCAGCACCTTCCACGACGCCGTTGCCGCATTCGGCCACGACCAACGCGTCCACCGCGTGGGAAGACGTGTCATTGCCGCCGTTGAAGTTCGTGTCGCCCGAGTACGTCGCGGTGAGCGTCTTCGCACCGGCCGTCGTCGAGGTGAGGTTGCAGGTACCGGCGCCGACCGCGGCGTTACACGTGTCCGTACCGTCGGAAACCGTCACCGTGCCCGTGGGCGCGCCTGCGCCAGGAGCCGTGACCGTCACGCTCCAGTCCACCGCGTAGGGGGAACCGACCGTTGAGTTCGTCGCGAGAGCGACGTCGTTCGTGATCGTCGTGGTCGTGTCGGCCTTGTTCACCGTGTGGTTCGTCGAAGCCGAGGAACTGGGATCAAAGTTTACATCGCCGGAGTACGTCGCAACGAGGGCATCCGTTCCGGGAGCCGTCGGCGTGTACGAACACTGTCCGGTCGCAACCGCAGCGGAGCAACCCGGATTACCATCCACGGTCACGCTCACCGTACCCGTCGGGCTGCCGGGGCCTGATTCTGTTACGGACCACTGGACCGTCACAGCCTGACCGACCACCGTCGGCGTGGAGGACAACGTGGCTGCGTTCGTAATCGTTGTCGTGGTATCTACAAGGACGGGTTCACCCGTCAGCACGATGCCGTCGACGCGAAAGTGCTCGTCGCTTGCACTGGCATTGGTCCGGAAACGCAAAAGGAAAGACGAATCGTCATCCAATTCCGCAGGCAAAGAAAACGCAGCCTGCGTCGACCAAGCGCTGTCGACTGACAAATCATGGCTCTGTACCGTATTCCACCCGCTACTGTGTTCATCAGTATTACAATTTCCATTTGTTCTATATTCCACCATGCCAAAATCATCGTTTTCTGCTTCAACATCTCCATTCCAATAATACGAAAGCATTAGGGATTCTAAATTGTTTGCATTTACGCTTTGACAAATCCATTCACCATCGACAATCCGAGCAAACCGTCCATCAGCATCGACATCTGCGGGACTGAAAATGTCTTCACCAGATGCCTCCGCACTCTGAGCCCGGGTTGCGGAGTCGTTATCGTTGCCCTCTTCTTCCCATCCGGAAATATTACTTGAACTATCACCCGTTCCAAACGTTTCGGAAAAAATCGTCGTTGCAGCAAATGCCTTCGGCACGAATGCCGGAAGTGCTGCAGCGAGCGAGCCGAGCACGACTTGTGCCGAAAGCGTCGCAAGCGAAATGCGAGCACCGAGTTTCTTAGAACTAAGAAGACGGGAACCCATAGGTAGTGGGGGGAGAGGCGAAAAGTACCGACATATTGTACGCAAAATGCGTTTCAACACAAGTATTTAATGGCGAATTATTGCTCCATTCTACGAATGGCTTAGGCAAATCGAGAAGGAGACGTTCGACGCGGAGGAAAGTGTCAAGAATGCTTTCCTTTCTGCCGGCGCCAAAACATCCACCCCAGGAACAATATGACACAGACGCCGATCACGATTTGGATGATCGACTCGATGCTATCGAAACCGTCGACCATCGCGTGATACGCCGCGACGCCGCTGAACCCGACGTAGAGGTAGAAGAAATCGCGGACGATCGTGCCGATGATCGTGGCGACAACGTAAATCGGAAACGACACGCGCACGATGCCCGACCCGACCGACACCACCGCGCTCGACATGATCGGCAGCGCGCGAAGCACCGTGAGCGGCACGACGCTCTTCCACCCGGTACCAAGCTTGATGCTCAACTTCTCCACGTCCGCCTGCGACACGCCGAACAGATAGCCGAACTTGTCGACGAAGACGTTCCCCACGACATACGCGATGCCATACACCAAAAGCGCGCCGAGCGTCTTGCCCGCAGCCCCGATGAGCGAGAGCACGAAGAGATAGGTGAATGTGTACCCCTGCTGGGCGGCGATCGATCCCGCGGCCGTCATGACGATCGGCGACGGAATGGGCGCGACGACTTCTTCGATGAAAGAACCGATGAACGTGAACGCCTCGACCGGCATGGAGTCGGCGAGACGAACGAGCATGGTGGTGAATTGATCGAACATGGCGAAGAAGAAAGGGAGGACCGCAGTATACAGAGAGTCACGCAAAAAACCCGCTGCCTTGCGACAGCGGGTTCTTGAGGGGAAATTCCCCCTGCACCATCAGCATGAGGCTTTTTCAGCGGTCGACGGGACTTCGAGTACGTACTCGATCCAATCGCACACGACTGGATACGCGCAACGAAGGCCGCTTCCGTACTGTGCGCGTCGATACAATTTCAACGCGCCTTCTTCGATCTCACCCTTACGCCACATAGCGATCAGGGCAGCCTGCGCCTTGAGGGCGCGGGGTGTCCTCCAGCAGCGGTCGTAGACATACGCTGCGACCATGCACGGGACCATGATGGCAAGCGGAACGAAGAGCGTGAGGTACGACCAATCAAGGTACACACCTCCCGCAACGACACCCGCATAGACCAACGGAAATCCGAAGACGAACAAGCGAAGGAAGAGTGGGGCTTTGAAAATGTCTAACACGGCAGTCTCCTTTGTGATGAAATTCGGGGAAACGCTCCCCTCGGTCGATGTTCTGCCTCAAAACACCGGCCGAGGAGCGCTTTTTGTGGTTTAAAAGGGCGGGACGGTTAATAATTATTATACTATTTTATAGTAATTTTGTCAAATACAGCAAAGGGCCCCGTCGAGGAGCCCTTTGTATCGGAATCGAATGATTAGTTGCGTGCCGGCGCGACGCCAGCGCGAGCGGCGATGATCTCATCGGCCACGTTGCGCGGAACCTTGAAGTAGTGCGAGGGTTCCATCGCGTAGCTGGCGCGACCTTGGGTCTTGCTGCGGAGGTCTGTGGCGTAGCCGAACATC
>CAYGDM010000068.1:0-5777 GCA_964348685.1 uncultured Candidatus Peribacteria bacterium
ATAAGACCGTGGCCGTTCTCGGCGGCGGCGACAGCGCCGTGGAGGGCGCGGCCATCGCGGCACAGGTTGCGGCGAAGGTGTATTTGGTCCACCGCCGCAGCGAATTCCGTGCGGAGCCGTATTGGGTCGACAAGGTGAAGGAGAAAACGAACGTTACGTTTGTCCTCGAGCGCAACGTCACCGAGATCCTCGGCGAACAGAAGGTGACGGGCATCAAGCTCGATACACCGTTCGAGGGCCAGGATGTGCTGACGGTCGATGGCGTGTTCATCGAGATCGGATCGACCCCGGCGGTCGAACTGCCGAACCAGCTTGGCTGCGCCCTCGACGATAAGGGCCACTTGAAGGTCGACGAAGGCATGCGAACCAGCGTTCCTGGCGTGTTCGGGGCGGGGGATGTGACGAGCGGATCCAACCATTTCGCCCAATTCACCACGGCGGCGGGAGAGGGAACGGTAGCTGTAAATAGTGCTTTCCATTATCTCCAAAGCGGAAAATAAGAGTCGGGGGACGGGAACTAGGAAGCTAGGAGCTAGGATTAAGAGAAGTGTGCTTTTTAGTTCATAATTCCTATTTCCTAGCTCCTAACTCCTCGTGGAAAGCAGTAAAGCTTGCATCGAAGCCTATCCTCTGTAAAATCTCGCCACTATGCCGCGCGGTAAACGCACTGTTTTCGCCCTCTTCTCGACCGAAACGAACGTTCGTCTCGGAACCATCCGCTTGCACAAGCAGGATAAAATGGGCGTAGGCTGGAAAGAGCACATCGCCGGGATGATGAAATACGACTGGATCGTGCGGAAGCGCGTTCCGGTGAAGGCGAAGGAAGAGAAGCACAGCAGCAACTAAATCGCTTGTCTCGTGGCGGATTCGTCCGCGATGGGGTAGGTTCTTTGACGATGTCCGACTCCTACCGATCAGCGGCCTCGATCCTGGTCCTGCGTCCCGCGAAACGGGGCGGCGGGCGCCATGAGCTGCTGCTCGTGCATAAGCCGCGCAAAAAAGACAGCTGGCAGCTGCCGCAGGGCGGTATGGAGGAAGGCGAGACGCCCGAGCAGTGCGCGCTGCGTGAAATCCGCGAAGAAGCGGGGATCGAGAAGGGCATCAAGGTCCTCGGCGTGAGTAAGACGGAGTACAAGTACGATTTCCCCGAATCCTACAGGCGATTCCGCCCCGACAGCATCTGCGGCCAGCAGATCCGGTTCGTGCTTTCCAAGGCTGACGAAGAACTGAAGATGAAAGTCGACGGCGTCGAGATCGATCGCGGCATTTGGATTTCGCCGCGCGACCTGGAGAAGTTCGTCCACCGCGGCGAGTACCTCACGATCGTGCGCGGGCTCGTCGATGAAGCGGAGAGGCTCCTTGCCGCGTAATTCCCGTGCGGTTTGAGTCGCTCCAGCTCACGGACTTCCGCTCCTACGCGCAGGCGTCGGCCGTGTTTCCAAGGGAACCCGGGTGCATCGCGTTCCTTGGTGAGAACGGCGCGGGGAAAACGAACCTCATCGAGGCGTTGTCGATTTTGTCGCTCACGCGCTCCTGCCGCGGTAACGACGAAGTCGAGCTGACCCGGTGGGACCAGCCGTTTTACCGACTGACCGCGGAGGTCGTGGCCGACGACGGTTCGAGTAAACGAGTCGAGGTCGTGAGCGAGCTTTCGCCGCGCAAACGGAAGACACTCTTCTTGAACGATATTAAAACATCCGCGTCCGATTTCGTGGGCGTGATCCCGACGGTCACGTTCCTACCGCAAGACCTCCTGCTCTTCAGCGGGCCGCCCGCCGAGCGCAGGCGGTTCCTCGACCAGCTCTTGTCGCAGGTGTCGCCCGAATACCTCATGGCCCTCTCGCAGTACCAGCAGGTGCTGCAGCAGCGGAACGCCTTGCTGAAGACCTTGGCGCAGACCGGCGGCGATACGTCGGTCCTCGATATCTGGGACAAAGAGGTTGCGCGGTTCGGTTCGATCGTGACGTTGCGGCGCCTCGAGCTTATCGAAACACTCACGATGAGCTTCGGCGAAGAAATCGCGAGGCTCGGCGAAAGCTGGGACAATGTCCGGTTGCGCTACGATCGCAAGACCACGGCGCGGAAACCCGAAGAACTCGAAGCCGAGACGGTGATGCTCCTGAAGGCGAACCGCGACCGCGACATCCTGCTGCAGGGCACGCTCATGGGTCCGCACCGCGAGGATTGGCAGGTGAGCGTGGCAGGGCGCGATATCCCGACCTTCGCCTCGCGCGGGCAAGAGCGTACGGCGGTGCTGGCGCTGCTTTTTTTGCAGGTTTCGTACCTGCAGCTCACGCGCGGCGAAATGCCCGTCTTGCTGCTCGACGACGCGTGCTCCGAGCTCGACGAGCGCCATCAGCAGCTCTTTCTCTCCGGGTTCCCCGGCGCGCAAGTGTTCCTCACGGCCACGCGACTGCCCGATCAGGCGCGGCCGTTAAAGGTCTTCGCGATCGAACCGGGAGCGATCACGGAGGAATCGATCTGAGGTTGGCCGCATAGCACGCCGAAGAGCGCCAACGCCAATGCGTCCGCCGCGTCGTCCGGGCGGGGGATCTCCGCGAGGCGCAGACTCATCTTCACCATCGTCTGCACCTGCAGCTTATCGGCCGATCCGTCGCCGGTGATGCCGAGCTTCATTTCCGACGGAGACGGACAGAGCAGGGGAATGCCGCGTCGCGCGATGCATGCCAAGAGGATGCCGCGGGCGTGCGCCACGTCGAGGGCGGTCGTTTCGTTTTTCGCGAAGAAGAGCTTCTCCACCACGACCATGTCCGGCTTGGCGTGGTCCAGGTACTCGACGAGGTCTTTTTCGATTTCCAGCAGCCGGTCCTGGAGCGCTACCCCTGCCTTCGTCTCGATCGTCAGCCATTCGACCGCGGTCGGGGTGTCCCGCGTCGGGGCGTCGATGAGCCCAAGGCCGACTGTAGCCAATCCGGGGTCGATTCCAAGCACGCGCATGCCCCGATGCTACGGCAGGGGCGGCGATTGAGGAAATAGCCGTTTTCTGCTATAATGAGCGGAAACACACATGTCCTTCTCCCTTCGCTCCTGGGCACCGAACACCCCGGCTCACCGCTGGGTGATCGTCGTGCCTGTCGTCGTACTGCTCATCGTACTGACCATCCGCGAGGGTGTCGTGCGCGAGTTCAATCCTTTCACAATGTCTGCTGCATCGACGCCGGACCATCTCGTGGCTGACGGCGGCTCATCGCTCGTCTATGACGGCGGTTTCGCGACGGTGGAAGCAGGTGATTGGGAAGTCGTGTTGTGGAATAGCGCCGCGTATATTTCGTCGCAGAAGAACGGTCTGACCGTGGCCGCCTTTGATGCGCCCGTCGTCGTGCGCGGCCCGAAGGGCGTCGCCGTGGTTCCCCCGATGCACCAGTGGCGCGCGCCGTCGACATTCGTGCCGGATGCTTCCGCCGATCCGGTGGCATGGATGGATGCGCTCAGCGTACACCCGTTGCCTGAGCACTTCGCGCGTGCGCACGAGCAGGAGATCGCTGCGTGGCGCGCAGAAGATGACGATGCCATCGCACCGACGTTCAATGCATCGCTGCTTGCGTCCGCAACCTCCGCGGAGCTCGCTGCATACGCGAAGCAGGAGCAGAACAGGGCATTGGCCGCGGCCATCCGCTCGCATGCCGACATGCGTTTATCCGGCCTCGTAAGCCCTTCCTTCCGCGATGCCGCGTGGGGGTTCGCGCCTGCACTCGATGGCTTACCGGATGACGATACGTGGATCGCCCTGCTTCTCTTGCCGCGTCTCGAACGGTTCGATGCGGTGTCGTCGCCGTTGACGGTCCGCCGTTGGGGGCAGGCGCTCGCCGGCGCCTTTGCTGCGTCGCCTGATGCGGATGAACTCCGTTCGGCGTTGCTCCCGACGCTCGAAGAAGAGATCACGCGCATGGCTGCAGACGGATACCCCGTCCGCGCGCTCCGGTTCGCCGAGGCACTGCGCGGTGCCATGGGCACGGGTGCGCTCGCCACCGATGCGGCAGTTGATGCCTATGCTCGTCTAAGCGCCATGACGCCAGAGACGCTGCGTGCGTCGGTCCTGTCCGAGGTCTCCGCGCCCGTCGCGCCGACCGTTACGCTCGAGGACGCTCCTGCGATCATCGTTGCCGACCCCGCGCTCGAACAGCGCGCCCGTGAGAGGCTCGTCGCACGCAACGCGATGTTTACGAAAGAGTCATCCGTCGAGACGGCGGGGGAGGGAATAGTCGATGTCACTGATGTTGTCTTCGCCCTGCCCTCCGGCGACCGCGCCCTGCGCTTCCGGTATAGCCCCGAGGCCGATACGGCCCAGGCGATCATCGACGGGGCAATTCAGCCCTACACGGTACCCTTCGATGCGTATCTGGAGTGGGAGGCGACGCGCTAAGGCTCTTCTTGACCGTTCAGCGCGTTCTCCGTACCCTCTTGTGGCTGTCACGGATACCAAAGCGCATTCTCATCACCGTTTTTACGGGCGATTAGCTCAGGGGTTAGAGCGCGACACTGATAATGTCGAGGTCGATGGTTCAAATCCATCATCGCCCACCACGTAAAATTGCTCGCAGCGAAGCGAGAGCGAATTTTACGTGGGACGTGGCGGCGCAAGCCGCTTTACGTCTCTGCTCGCAATTACGTGGCACGCCACTCTCGCGCGAATCGAATGACCCTGAGCGAGTCGAAGGGCCAATTCGTCCTACACAATCTTCTTAAGAATCTCATCCAGCGTTTGCTCCGGCGTTTTTCCGTTCGTGTACACGGGGAATTTCGCGATGTCCCAAAAAGTCCTATTTCCTCCCTGGAAGTAGAGTTCGTTGAGATCGGGCTCATCAGCGGCAAGTTGATTACGCTCGCGCAGAATTTTGAGGGATTCGTCTGGATCTTCCGTCGGCATGAGCAAGAAGATGTTTTCGTACGGTTGGAGCACCTTCTTAATCGTCTCCTGTTTCACCGGATCCGGGACGATCGGATGACCGCCTCCTAAATCCAACACGCCTTCGTCATGTGATGCGAGAAAGAGGGGAACGAGACGATCGTAGAAACCGCGCCTGTACTCATATGCTTGGTGTAATCCCACATCTTCCTCCATTTGCTTATAGTGGTCCACATCGTAGCCCAGCGATGCTGCCAAATGCTCTTCCTCATCCAGCGAATACGATGGAAGAGAGAGGTTCTCGGCGACCATCTTGCTGATCGTTGATTTTCCTGCGCCGATGGGGCCGATGAAGATGATTGGTTTCATTGCGATTACTATATCTATCGATAGTCATTTCTCCATAAAAAACGGACCCTCTCTGCGAAGGTCCGTGCTCGTAAGCGAAGCCGGGCATCATTGACCATCAAGCAGAATCTTCACCGCCAGTCCTCTTTTGTCGTAACCCGTTCAGTAGCTGCGTCATCTTCGCCCTGTACTCAGCTGACTCTTGTACATCCATACCCATGCGTTGCGCTTGGAGTTCGCGTGCTTTCGCTATCATTATTTGCTGTTCGTGCATGAATGCGAACAGCTCTTCCATCGTATCGATGCCTTCAATGACTCCCACGAAGAGCGACAGTTTTTCCAGATCCGCATACTCGAATTCTCCGTCGGGATCGGAAAGCAGTAACGGCAATTCGGTTGTATCCAGGATGGTGGATGGCAGACCGGGTCCGTAGAAATATTCATCCTCCATCGAATACCAGACTTTGCATAAGGCGCGAAGCGCCATGCTTACGACTTCTTTTGGCCACCGATTATGCATGCTGTCGGCCGATTCACTTCCTTCGGTCATTAAATTTATTAT
>CAYGDM010000069.1:0-5652 GCA_964348685.1 uncultured Candidatus Peribacteria bacterium
CCCCGGCAACGGGTTCTTCCGCCGCCAGCTCCGCCGCGCCACAGGTGTCGGAAAGCACGCTGCCGCAGAACGACCCGCTCAAGCCCGGCACGATCACCGTAACCTCGCCCACGGCAGGAACGAGCGCCACGCACAGTGGCACGGGATTCCTCCTCGAAGGCACGACGATCCGCGAAACGGCGAGCGTGTGGGTGAACGGCTACCAGTTGAAACTATACGAACCGGGCAGGACTTTCTGGAATTACTGGGCGACGGCCGCGTACGGCACACTGAAGCCGGGTACGAACGTCTACCGCATCGTCTCGCGCAACGCCCAGAACCAGATCCTCGACGTCTTCACCTACACGGTGGAGTACAACCCGTAAGCATTGATTTCAGCTAATTGATGCTAAAATCCTATGATTTGCTATAAATATATTTAAATGATATAAACATACTATGAACACATTGGTCCAATACATGGACGACATGCAGGCCCAAGCGATGGAACGATTTGGATTCAAACCGGATGCCAGCGATGAAGTCGGCCCGAAAATAACGGTAACGATGGATCCGGGTCGCGTATTACCTACATCGCAACTGCGACGCAGGGAATTGCAGGCTCTTCCACTAGGGGTTGATACGGAAGATTCTGGCGGAATGATAAAAATCCATGGTATGTACGCTGCGAAAGAAGACTGCGGAAATACGACCATTTCGATCGATGAAGAAGGCCACATGCGCATCGAACTTTCGTTCGGTTTTTCCATAACCGATGTCTCCCTGTATCAGAATAAGGAGGGGGTTGAACTCCTTTCCTCCAACGAAAAAGAAAGGAATATTTTAAGGGAAGCAGTGAGAAAGGACATATGGCTTTGCTTGCTCAACGGACCAATGGCATGGCCACTTCAATATCTACGAGGAAGAAAATTCGATCCGGACAAGCCACGACGCAACGGTGAATTCGTGCATTCGTCGGAAGTGGATCATGACGTGCTTGATCAGTTGTATTTCCGGGAATTAGATACTCGCAACAGGGTCATGAATGTTTTTAAAGTTTTGACCTACGAGGAGCTCAAAGCGATAAGAGGAAGAAAATAACACCACAAATTACCGTTCCGCCTTCCACGCGCCATTAAACGCGATATCATGGAGGTCTTTGCGGACGCGCGGCGCGTCTTCTCGCTGCTTCATGCCGTCTTCGAGGCCGGCTTGGCCTGCGTAATACCCAACGGCGATCATCGAGCCCGGTTCGTAGTCATCGGGCACACCCATCGCAGCGTTCGCTTTCTCATGGTCATAGCCTGACATCTGGTGGCCGACGAGACCGAGCGACGGAAGCTGCGCGACGAGATAGGCGGACGCGGCGCCCGTGTCGTGCAGAGAGTGCCTATTCGAATTGCCGTTCCGCGTGAAGGTCTTCTTGGCGAAGGAAAGAATCAAGACGCCGGCGTTCTTCGCCCACGCGTTGCCTTCGACGAGGAGCGATTCAAGGACGTCGCGGTTCTTGTCGCCCTTCTGTGCGTAGATGTAGCGCCACGGCTGTTCGTTATAGCTGCTCGGCGCCCAGCGCGCGGCCTCGAACATCGTCAGGATTTTTTCTTCTTCCACGGGCCTCGCATCGAACGCCATGGGGCTCCATCGTTCAACGATGGGTGCGATCACGGGCAAATTCGTTTGCGCTTTTTTGTGCGGATAATTCATGAGAGAGGGGATTGAAGTTGAAATACTACAACAGCAGACGAATACCGGCTTAGGATCTTTCCCATTCCACGCCCGCAGCGTCGAGCGCGCGCTCGATGGTCATCGACGGGGGACTCTCGGCGTGGATCACTTCTTGTGTAGCGGGGGATTGAAACGACAAGCGCCACGCATGCAAGCACACTGCCTCGATACCAATTTCCTCGGAGAGTTTCGCGCTCTGGCCCGAACCGTACGAGGGATCGCCGAGAATCGGGTGGCCGATACCGGCAAGGTGCACGCGCAGCTGATGGGTGCGGCCGGTGTGCAGGTCGCACGCGACGAATGATGCCTGATTCCCCGTGCCGAGCGTGCGGTACGTCGTCTTGGCTTCGCGCGCCGCGGCCGACCCGAGGATCGTCATCTTGGTGCGGTCGGCGGTCGAACGTCCGATCGGCGCGTCGATGACGGCTGACGCCGGCGACGGCTTGCCGTACACGAGCGCGAGGTACGTCTTCTTCACCGTGCGCATTTCGAACTGCATCTGCAGCGTGCGGTGCGCGTCGGGAGTCTTGGCCACGAGCAGGCAGCCCGTCGTGTCTTTATCGAGCCGATGCACGAGCACGTGCGCGGCCGCGAATGGGATGTTCCGATCCGCGAACAATTTCGCGATGCCGTGCAACACCGTCGGCGCGTCTTTCGGAATACCGGAACCCGGGTGCACCGGAATGCCCGCGGGCTTGTCGAGCACGAAGCACGCGTCGTCCTCGTAGAGCACGGGCAGCGCAATATCCATCTGTGTCACGCGCGTTTCGGTGGCGAGGGAATTGTCGCCTGTCGATTCGACCGTCTCTCCGGTCTCCACGATGAGCGCTGCCTTGCGCGCGAGGCGTCCGTTCACGAGCACGCACCCCGCTTCGATCTGTTCCCGCGCGTGCACGCGGCTGATGCCCGCGACCTCAGCGAGGAAGCGGTCCAATCTCACGTTGCGGTCGACGGTCCAAGACGTCATCGGCGCCATCTTAGCGAGATTCGAGGGAATTGCTGTACAATCCGGCCATGCGAAAAGCACTTTCCGTCCTCGCGCTTGCCATCATCGCGTTACCGCTTGCTGCCGCGGTTCCTGCATCGCGCATCAAGGAACCCAATGCGGTCTTCGCATACGACGTCGATGGACCGAACGACAGGATCCGCGCGGTGCTCTTCGACCGCATCAACAAAACGATCATTGACGTCCTCGATGCACGACCGGAATTCGCGCTGCAAGGAGGGGGAAGTATTGACGACAACGACGAGGTGCAGTTCACACCGGCGACGAACAAGGTCTACCTCGCGCACTCTAACATCAGCGAATACAATGGCATCCGCCGCATCGACGAAGATCGCCGTTACGACGAAGCGATCATCGAGACGACATTTTCTTTCAAGGATCCGACCGTCGTCTTCTCGTGCGACGCATGCCGCATCGGGCAATGGATCGTGCACCCGACGAAGCCGAAACTGTACGTGGCGGTCGAACAGCCCGGCGAACGCGGCGACGAGTTCAAAAACGCAAAACTCATCGAAGTGACACTCTCACCAAAACGCCGCACGCGCGTCATCGGCCGCGTTCCGTCCTCCGCGGCGCTCCGCCTCACGCCCGATGGGGGGAAAATTTTCGTGCTTCGGTCGATCGAGAACCCCGGGACGCCCTACGGAGCCGTGGTCACGATCGACCTGAAAAGCCGCACGCGCACGCAAAAGATCGTGAACTTCCCCGCGACCGACGCCGTCGGCTTCCCGGCATCACCGCGCAGCGGCGACGTTTCGCCGGACACGTTCGAGATCGCGTTCCATACGGGGACCGTCGACGTGCGCACGGGCGACGTCGAGCGGTTCGATTTCGCCGGTGATTTGGGCCTCTATGGCGGCATCGGCTGGTCGCGCGACGCTTCGCAGCTATTCTTCGCGAAGCGCAAGCCGGGCAACGGCGACCCCGTCCCGGTCCCGATCGTGTACGACCGCGGATCCGATTCCGAGTGGATCCTGCCGATCGATACCGCGACATTGCTCGATTGGTCGCCCTCACAAACAGCCATCCTCTTCCGCAAGAACGGCGACGTCGGATTCTACGACCTCGAGCAGCACGAATGGACGCACGTTCTGGAAGGCGAAGGACACTACGTAGGTGGCGCGTGGGTGACCATGCCGACGAAACGGGTACCCAAGCGCTGATTCCGCTACAATCAACCCATGTCCGACATCCTCACACGTGGCGTCTCCAAGGTGATCCCGAAAGATCTCGCCGAGCAAAAGCTCAAAAGCGGGAAGAAGTTGCGGCTCTATTGGGGCATCGATCCGACAGGCGCACGCATCCACGTGGGGCACGCTGTATGCCTTCGAAAGATGAAGCAATTCGTCGACGAAGGGCATGAAGTGATTTTCCTCGTCGGCAGCTTCACCGCGATGATCGGCGATCCGACCGATCGAGAATCGTTGCGACAGCCTGTCACGGCGGAACAAGTTCGGCAAAATTTCGAAACGTACAAAGAGCAAGCATCGAAGATCCTCGACTTTGGCAAAGTGCAGGTGCGATACAACCATGAATGGCTGGAGAAGCTCGGATTTGCGGAGATCCTCGGCATCGCGGGTAACTTCACGGTGCAGCAAATGATGCAACGGGACATGTTCGAGAAACGCCTAAAGGAAGGAAAGGACATCGGCGTGCACGAATTCCTCTATCCACTGATGGTGGGGTACGACTCCGTCGTCCTCGACGTCGACGTGGAACTCGGCGGCACGGACCAAGAGTTCAACATGCTCGCGGGACGCACGCTGCAAACGCGCATGGGAAAACGTGAAAAGTTCGTCATGACCGTCCCGCTCCTCGAAGGAACGGACGGACGTAAAATGAGCAAAAGCTACGAAAACTGCATCTACATCGACGACACTCCGAATGAAATGTTCGGCAAGGTGATGTCGGTGAAAGACGAATTGATGGCGCAGTACTTCGAACTGTGCACGGAGGTCGATATGGCCGAGGCAAAGAAACTCCTGAAGGGCGATCCGCGCGACGCGAAGGTGCGCCTCGCGAAGGAGATCGTGACGATCTACCACGGTTCGACGGCGGCGGACGCAGCGGTCTATAACTTCGAGAGTGTCTTCTCGAAGGGCGGCGTGCCGGACGACATTCTCGAAACGACAGCGAAGGACGGGGAATCCCTTCTAGACCTGCTCTGCCGCGAAAAATTCATCGCATCGAAGAGCGATGGGCGCAGGCTCATCGACCAAGGCGCGATCACGCTCGATGGCGAGCACGTCACCGAGATCCACGCCCCGGCGACGAAGGGCGTGGTGAAGGTGGGAAAGAGGAAGTTCCTCCGCATCAAATAATTGACATCGTAGAAAATGATGAAATAGTAAAGAGCAATGGTCTCATTCTCAAACGACATCCGGGATACCAATTACAACCTTCTTCGTGATGAAGTACGGAGACAGGCTGCGCTGCAAAACGAACATAGTGCGAATGTCAGCGTTCCCGCACCTTCGATAACGACAATCGCTACGAATGCCAGGGCCGAGCTTCGCGATTTCTTTTCAGAGAGAAATTATCCTCGCACCGACTCCGAAATCCGTGCGTCGAAATTGAAAGGAGACTGGGGCGAGCTCAACGACTAAAACATCGCAGCCGCTCCCGCCGCAGTGCCGACCGTGATCATGAGCGAGAAGAAGAGCGCGTAGCCTGCGTTTTTTGTATCGCGTGACATCAGCGGATGGAGGAAAAGAGGACACGCTTGGTGACGGTGCAGCCCATTGCCTGGAGCCGGCTCTGCAGGCGCCGGGCCGCGCTATCCTTGGTGGGAGAGAGCACGACCCGGACCTGGCAGGGGACCGGAAAATCACGCACCATCTGGACCACGAGGTCTCCCTGCTGCATCAGTGCGCACGCGTCTATGAAGACGGATGGTACGCCTGGCAGGGGAGCGGTGGGGGAGAGGGTGGGCATGTCTGTAG
>CAYGDM010000070.1:0-5639 GCA_964348685.1 uncultured Candidatus Peribacteria bacterium
GGGTCGTGACAATCCACACAAGCCACAGGATGTTCCGCGTATTTCCAGGCTTCCGCTTTTACCTGCGCGGATTTGTCGCGGCGGTAATCGATGTCCAAACGCGTAATGATGCGGTCCAACTCGCGTTGGCATTCGACGAGTTTTCCGATTTCCACGTTGTGTTCGTTTTCGGAGTGCAGCGTCTTCCTGCCCGCGTCATACATGCTGCTGTCCGCGAACGTGAAGAGTTCCGTTTGCTCTTCGTTCTCGGCTCCCGGCTTGCGGCGTAGGTAGATGATGCTGCCGATCGCTTTTTCCGACGGATTCGGGACGTCCGGATAGCGCGCCGCGACGATTGGGTTTTTTTCCGGGTCGTTGATGCGCAGCAGGCGGTTGTTTCCTTCGACGATCGGGGTCGCGGCTTCGAGGAGTTTTTTCACTGCCGGTACCGAGTCGTGCGCGTAGATGAGCCGGTCGAGCGGTTTCTCGTCGGCCGCGTCGAATTCCTCTTGCGACACGAGGCCTGTCTTCAAGAGAAGCGGGCCGGGGATTTTGCTCGGATTGATCAGAAATCCGCGCATCGAGAAACGGTGCACGTCGCCCTGCGGAAGCGCTGGCACGACGTATTTGTCGCATAACGCGAATTGAGCGCGTGCATGTTTAGCATTACCGAAGACACGCATCGTTTCATGGACGTCCGCGTATCGGTACGTTTCGTCCCAACGTGGACCGAATTCCGTTTTCTGTTCGTCCGTGTCGAGAATGTGCATGAGTGAGCGCACGTCTGTCGCGTATCCCAATGCGTGCTGCGAAATCTTGCCCTTCGCCGTGAGGCGCGCGAATTCTTCCGTGCGGGATACGAGAAGTTCCAAGCTGTCGGGGATGGTGGTGACCATAGGGAGTGGGGTAGGTGAAAAGTAAAACACGGAAAAACGCCGCGTCAGCCTGGCGGGGGTTTCTTGGTACTGCGGTCGGTCGCTTCAAGGTGGCGTACCTCGGTGCGAGCTGTGATGAGCCTCTCAGTCTTCGGTACATCCAACGCCACTGACCGGCATTATCCGCATCGGCGGTCGTTTGTCAAAAACCCCGCCTGGAATTGCTCCAAAAACCCCGCCGGGGTTGGGGCGGGGTCTTGAATTTCGTTGATACGAAGCGCTTACCGAGCGGCGTCTTCCATGATCAGAGGCTCCGGAGCCGGTTCGCCGCCGTCCATTGGGCGGGGCATGGGCATCGGGTCGATCAGCATGGGCGGAGGCGTGGCCTTCTCGAGGAGGTCCTTCGCGAGCGGCACGGCGACCGATTGCTGGTAGTAGCCGATGCCTTCGGGCATCGTTGGCATCTTGAAGATCAGGGCAGGGACGAACAGTTCGCGCGATTCGTTATTCTCGTACAGGTACATGCGCACCATGCCGAGCGTCGGGTTGCTGAGCGTCACCGTCGGTGCATCGGGCATTTGGCTGCCTGCTTGGCCGAGGAAGTTTTCGATCGTGGCGCGGTCCGATACGGCGTCGTGGTTTTCCGAATCGAACTGGTAGGTCGTCAGGCCCCATGCGTCCGAGACGCGCTTGTGCTTGATCGAGACCTGGACCGAGATACCGGTGGGTTCGCCGCCGGATTCGAAGACGGGTTCGCCGTCGATCAAGAGCGGGTAGATCACGCGGATGGATTCCGGCACGTAGGCGTAGCGCTTGTCGGCCATCGAGTCGTACTGGATGCGCCACGTGTCGTCGACGACGGGGGATCCGTAACCGTCGAGCGCGATGTCGTGTTCGGTCATGAACGCGTTGGCGATGCCGATGACCTCGGCGTCGGCCGGAATATCGCTGAGCTTCGGCTGCAGATTGCGGTAGCACTCTTCGTCGCGGCAGTTATTTTCCGGATGCGGCCAGAATGCCCACGCTTGGTTGATGCTCACGGAGCCGTCGACCGTCGAGAGGTTGATCGTGTAGCCGAACTGGCGGCGCTGCGTGATCGAAATGTTGTCGACGTTCGCGCCGTCGAATGACGAGAGGTTGATCGCGGCGTCGCGGAACGCGTTCTGGATGCCCGAGAAGGGGATGTTCATCGCGCGCATCGTGCGCTCGAGGACTTCCACGTCGCCCGTCGGGAGCGCGGGCAGATCGCCTTCGAGGCGGTATTTCACCGGGTTCCACGGAGCGATGAGCATGCTCGTGCTCATACCGCCGTCCATGCCACCCATGCCTCCGCCGCCACTTTGGGTGCGGCTGTAGGCGCCGGGCGCGGGGTTGTTCCCGGTCGGCATCGGGTTGGCTTGGTCCGTCGTGAATCCGTCGGATTCTGCTTTCATCGCGATCTCGTCGCCGGTCGGCGATGCAGGCGCGAAGAATTGGTCGCCCTGCATGAATTGCATCGTCACCGGGACGGCGATCACGACCGCTGCAACCGCGCCGGCCGTTGCATAAGCGAAGCGGTTGAAGAAGGACGCGAAGGCGGACGGCGCGGCGTATGATGCGCGGTATTCGACGGCGCCGTTTTCCGCGGATGCGGCGCGGGCTTTGAGCTCGGCGCGGAGTTTCTTCACGAACGCGGGCGACGGCTTCTGGGCAGGGTCGTTCGCGAGCAGTTTCTGCACGAGCGGCAGCAGCTCCGCTTCGTGTTCGCGCAGGCTCGGGTCGATTTCGTAGAGTTCGGCGAGGATGGTCTGGTGGGTAGAGGTCATGGCAGGGGTGGGAAAAGGATGAGGAGGAGCGTGGAGAGCGGGATGAGGCCGCGGAGGTCTTTTATCGCGCGGGAGAAGATTACTTTGCAGTTGCCTTCGGTTTTGCCGGTAATCGTCGCGATCTCGGCGTAGGAGAGGTCTTCCCACACGCGCAGCAGCACGATCTCGCGCTTGTCCTTCGGTAGTTTCGCAAGCGCGTCGCGGAGTTCCGCATGCGCTTCGCGGTCTTCGAGCGATCCGGCGACGTCGTCGTCGGACGAGAGGTCCCACACGTCGTCGATGTTCTCCTGGGGTTTCAGGGCGCGATAGTGGTCCGTTAAGACGTTTTTCGCGATGGTCATCACCCAGCCGCCGAAGCCGCCTTTGGAAGGATCGAAGCGGTCGATCTTCTCGAACGCCTTCAAAAAGGTCGTGCTCGTCAGATCTTCCGCCGTCATACGAACGAGCGTACGGCGGTAGAGGTACCGGTAGATGGAATCGACGTGCGCCGTATACAGCGCATCGAAGTCGTGGGTCATAGAAAGGAAAGAAGGAACGGCACCGAGGTGTGCAACTGTTGCACTAACACTAACGGCTACCGGCAAGAAAGGTAACACGCGCGATCGTTATTTGAGCTCGCGCGCGAAGAATTCCGCAGTGCGCTTCATGAAGTCGTTCCACTGCGGCCCGAATTCGTGCCCTTCGCCCTCGTAGCGGACGTATTCGTGCGGTTTTTCCATCGCCGTGAGTTGCGCATCCAAATCGTCCGACCATTCCACGGGAACGTCTTTGTCGTTCGTGCCCTGGAAAAGCAGGATAGGCGCTTTGATCCGGCTGAAGTACGTTTTCGATGAGAGAGCGTCCCATAATGCGGGATGTGTTTCGCGCGTGCCGAGGTTCACGACGGTCTGGTCGCTATCTTCGCGGTCGCGCCGCCAGCGATAGTAATTTTCCCACGCGTCACCGTGTACCGGCGCGTACAAGACGAACGCGGATACGAGATCAGGGAACGCGGTCGCGATATTGAGCGACACGCCGCCGCCCATCGAGTGGCCCATCATGCCTACCTTCGTTGCGTCGACGCCTTTTGGCGGGTTGGCGCGGACGGCGTTTACGGCATTGATAGAGTCCATTGCGTATTCCAGGCCCGCATCGTAGGTGTCTCGCACGTCGGGGCTCGGGTCCGATGCTCCGTGCTTGCGGTAATCGGTGTGCAGCACCGCGAAGCCCTGGCGTGCCAGATAATCCTGCTCGCGTTTCAGCCCGCGGCCGATCGTGTAGACCTTCGGGTCGATGTAGCCGTGATTAAGAACGAGAAGCGGAAACGGTCCGTCGCCTTTCGGCACGTTCATGATGCCGCTGATCGTGAGGCCGTTGCTCAGGTAGCGGATTTCGTGGCGCGTGTAGGCGTTGTTGTCTGCCAGCACTTTCGTGAGTTGCAGATCTTTTCCTTCCAGGCGCATGTCCGCCAACGACGTGATCGAGAGTTCTGGCGTCACTTGTAGGAGTGGTTGCTGCGTTACGACCGATGCGGTTCGCGATGACGAAGAAATCGCGGTATCGGGAGCGGCGGTTTCGGGCACGGTCGAGCATCCGACGAGGAGGAAAACACAGAGGAGAAATTGTCGCATAGCGGCATCATAGCGGCGCGATTCTTTCCGTGAAAAATTCCGTGGGTTTTTCGTAAGGCGTACCTATGCGAGTCGTCCTCTTCTTCGGTGAGTGTGATCAGTAAACCCGGGTGATAGGCCTTGGCTGCAAGGAGAGAAGACCGTCCTCCGGAGGACGGTCTTCGTTTATTGGTGTGTTCTTACGGCAACACTTTCGATAGATCCGTATCGTCGGTCATCATGATGCGTGGAATTTTCATCCAGTCGTGCGTTTCTGTGAAGGTGATCGGGTCCATGATCGTCGCGGTTTCGTAGCCTGCGGCCTTCGCCGCGTCGCGCACACGTTGGTTATGCGCCGTGCCAGGATACGCGACGTGTTTGACTGTGCGGCCCGTGAGTTCCTCGAGGATCCGCTTGCTCTCGGCTAGTTCCCATGCGAGTTCTTCGTCGTTCAGGCCCGGCAGCGCGCGGTGTGTCATCGTGTGCGATGCGATCTCGTGGCCTTTCTCTTGCAGTTCGAGCGTGCGTTCGCGATTCACCATGTTCGGCGAATCGAGGTACTTCGTGATTTGGTAGAAGACCGCCCGTTGCCCGTGTTTTTCCATGATAGGTACTGCGACGTCGTATTGGCTCAGGTTGTTGTCGTCGAACGTGATCACGACCGGTTTCTCCGGCATCGCGCGTTCGCCGCGGATCGCGGCGGTCATCTCGCTCAGCGTGATCGTCGTGTAGTTTTTGTCGGCTAGCCACTGCATGTCGCGCTCGAATGTTTTGGGCGTTACGGTCATCTTCCAGCTCCACGTGCTCTTCGCCCATCCTTCCTGTGCGCGGACGTGGTGGTAGACGAGGATAGGCACGCGATACGCCGTCAGCGGGACGCCGACGAACGACGCGGCGGAGCTTTTCGGTCGCGAGGCGGCTTGGGTCAACCGTTCCGCGCGGCGGTCTTTTGCTGCCTGCGCCGACGACGCAGCGGAGGAAGAAGTGCGGGCATCGCGCAGAAGACGAGCTTCGCTATCCGGAGTACACGCCACGAGGAGAACGGAGGCGAGAACGAGGGAGGAAGCGAGTGAGAGTGAGGTACGCATGGCGTGAGCATAGCGTACACATTTTTTATTCAACAATAGGTATTACGGACGCGGCTTGCCGCGGGCTTTGCCTCCTTTGCGTCCGGCTTCGCGGGCGCGATCCGGGTTGTTCGCGAAGTTTCCGCGGTTCGTTTTTGTGCGCTTGCCGGCTTCGCGGTTCTCTTGGCCGCTGCTGTTCTTCGTGGTGTGTTCGAGTGTTTGCGTAGGCATGGAATATGGGGGAAAACGAATAGCGGATACCCGTGATGACGTGCAGGGCCGTTTCTTCTGTCAGGAAAATCGGCGAAATCAAAAAATCGCCGT
>CAYGDM010000071.1:0-5547 GCA_964348685.1 uncultured Candidatus Peribacteria bacterium
CGAAATCATGATCGTCGCGGCCATCGTCGTCATGCTGGCGGCATTGGTCGGCCCACTGCCGCTGCATGGCGACGCGGTGCTCCTTCGCCTCGACCTTCGCTCGTTTTCTGCTGTCCTTGCGATCGAGGCGCTTCTGCATCTGCGCGAGGTCGAGGGAGAGGCTGCCGGAGGGGAAGCGTCCGATCGTGGTTGCGTTCTTGTCGCTCATTTCCATGATCGCACCGTCGCCGTACTGTTTTTTAATCTGCGCGAGGGCGTTCTGGATCGCCGCAAGCTTGGCGGCGGCAATCGGGTCGGCCTTCTTTGCTGCGGGGGATTTTGCTTTCGGGGTTTCGATGTTCGGTGCGTCCATGACTGCGGAGGGGGAAGAAGTCTTCGGGCTCATACTAGTGGGGGGATGAAAGTGTGTGAACCGCTCGTGCGAGGTGCATGAACGTACACCCACTGTGTCATCGCCAATCCCAGCGATCAAGTAGGTTCTCTTGCGTAATGGAACAGATGTTGCGGTGTACTATCGTACACCTCAGTTCAGCGGTACACACGTACCCACGCCATCCGGCGAATTGACCGAACAGAAGCTGCCCGCGGGGCACAGCACGCCGGCGGGACCGCCGCAGGGTTGCGGCTTAAGCGATGCCTGCGATCCGGCGGATCCGCCGATGGATGACCTAGCGGCAGATCGCGATGATGCACTGAGCACGGCGCCGGTCATTGCTTTCGACGATGATGCCGCGCGGACGATCGCGGTACGCAGAAGCTGCGCGAAGGCTGGAGCATGTTCGCTATTGCCGGACCATGTGAACGTCACGATCGTGCGACCGCCTTCGATGTGCACGGTCTGCGCGCCGTCGTCACCTTCGATACGCACGGCGTCGTAGCCGCCGATGAACATGGGCGTGCCGGCGGGGAGTCGCGTGAGCGCGGAACGGGCGATGCGGAGCAGGGGAGTGCTGGATCCCGTCAGCGAGAATGCGACGCCGTCGTCGAATTGCTGCATGGTCCATGCATCGGGAACGCGGAGTGTGAGGCCGACCGAGGGCAGGTCGACGCTGCGGGCGGGGATTTCGACCGCGCGGATCGACGACACGACGAACACGGGAAGATCGGAGGGGTCAGTATTATGCTGGAATGTGCCCGTGATGCCGACCTCGGTCAGTTCGTAGACGCGCAGGCTCACCGAGGAACTCTCCACGTAGGTAACCTCTTCATTGTCGACTTTCAGCATGTGCGTGCCACGACGGCTCAAAGAGAGCTCGGCGGGGATGAGCGTTCCCGTGAGCGTCTGCGGGCCTTCGGGGAGTATGCGCGGCCGTCCGGGGCCGGAGAGGATGGACCACGTGACCGCCCCCGCGAGGAGCAGGACGATGATGGCGGCGATGATCTGGACCGGGCGGTTGTGCATGGGCCCATTGTCCCTGTGCAGAGGCCGTGGTCAACCCATGAAAAAAACGAACCCGCACGCCAAATCCTCTCCCGTTACGAGGGGGAGAGGATGAGGGGAACACGATTCAGGAGGTAACGGTTTTCTTCGGATGAAGAAGTTTGTGCTTCGGCTTTTCCTCGGCAGCGTTGTATAGCGACGCGGTTTTCAATGCGAATGTCATGAAATCACCTTGAGCCTCCAAACCACTGCACTCGAAACTCACCACTAATGAAATCTGGCCATCTTGTATTTCTGTGGATTTCGAGACAAGAAGATGCGAATAACGAACGATCGTGTCATGGGGCACGATAAGGAGAAGGCGCGTCATCAGCGGGACGATGTTTTTCTCTTCCCACTCTTCATTCCATTCGAGCTTGAGCCAGCCGCTCTGTTTGTCGTACTCGAGAAAGACGTCGGGTCCCATGTTCAAGGACCAATTATCATCATGGCCATGGAAGGCCGTTTCATTCCAGCCAATCCACTTACCCGTAAGCTCGCCCCAACGGATGGCCTCCGGATCATTCTCGGAGCTCGCCGGCCCTTCGCCGCGTTCGCTCATGCGCAACTCGTGGAATTCCTCTTCCGTGATCGTCGGCGGTCGGTTGAAAGCCCACTCTTTCTCTTGGTCATCCAGCGCAAGCGCTTTGCGGATCTCGCCGACGAAGATCAAAAAATCTTCCCACTTCTTCATCATGGTCAAACGTAGGTACATGTCAGTCATCTCCACAAAAGTTTGAATCATGTTTCCCGGATACGAGCTTCCAACGTGGGAGCTCGTGACGGGAAACGGGGATGGTGTGAAAGAGTAGTATATTTTATAACTTTAATATATTTAGTCAAATATACGTGCAGATACGAAAACGGGACCCGAAGGCCCCGTTTAGATTCTATGATGATAATCTCGGCGTAGTCCGCAGACGAAGCCGGATTATTTCTTCTTGCTCTGTTCGAAGGCGTACACGGCGCGACCGACGCGGACGAAGTACGGCATCTTCTGGAGGTTGAGCGAGATGGTGCCCACCTTCACCGTGCGCTGCTTGGCGACTTCGGAGATGATTTCTTTCTTGGAGAGGGGGCCCTTTTCCTTGAGGATCGATTCGATGACGTCGGCCACGGTGCCCGGCTCGTAACCCCATTCGCGGAGGGCGTAGAGGCCGCGACCGACCAAGACGAACTGCGGATAGCGGATGAGTTCGTTGTGGACGGCCTGAACCGTGACGTTCTTGTGGTCGAAGCGCGCTTCGCGGATGCGGTTGGCGATCTCCATGAAGTGGAGCGGCGTGCCGGCCTTGCGAAGGATGATCTCGACTTTGTCGCGGATCGAGCGCGGGCGAACGAAGCGCCATTCCGTCAAACCCCAACCGTCGTCGATCTCGCGGAGACGTTCGTCGATCGTGAGGGCGGAGGAGATGAGTTCTTTCGAGGGGATGCGATCCTTGAAGAGGTTCAACGCCTGGACGACTCCGAGGACGTCGTCTTTCTTCATGCACGTCTTGTGCTTCTTCAAGATCTTCACGATGTGGTCGACGATGAGCGACACATCTTCCATCGCGAGGCTTTCGAGGCGCCAGAAGGGGACGAACGTGCCGGAGTGACCGGACGAGTTCATCTCGCTGTCGATGGAGAAGGAGAGGCGGAGCACCGCACCGTCGAGCTCCGTGGAGTTCGGCATGCGCTTGAGCACCTGGGAGATCAATTCGTCTTCGCGCATAAGGCCTCCGTGGACGCGGAGAATGCTCTTGGCGAGTTCGTTTACTTCGTTGAGCTTCGTGGTGCGGACCGTGCGGCGGAGCTTGCTGAGAGCGATGCCTTCGATCTGGCGGATGCGCTCGCGTGTTACTTTGAAATGCTTTCCGATCTTCTCAAGCGTCTGCTTAGGTTGACCCTGCAGTGCGAAACGGCGTCGGATCACCATCGCTTCCTTCTCGGTGAGGACCATGAACAGGTCATCGAGCAACGACTGGAGGTTGATTGCAACCTTCGTGTTTTGTGCAGTCGGCTGCGCGGTGGTCGAGGAGGAGTGGTCGGCCATAAGGTCGGGAAGGAAGAACAACCTTCGTTTTACCAGAACATTGACAGGAGCAAAAGATATTCCGGTGGTTCGCCTGGACTGTTATCCACAGTCGTAGTCGGATGTGACGTGCGAAACGAAGATGATTCGAAGAAGCTGGATAAGCTACTTTATAGCATTTTTTCTGTATGTCAACAGTGGAAAACCTGCATGAATCACACTTTTATTCACATTTTCACGAAAAAGCGATGATTTCATCGAGCATATCGCCTGATACCGAAAATACGCCGCTTACGACCTGCTCGCGTTCTGTTGCAGATACGTCGTGAGCACGATGCACGCCGCTTTCGCATCGCCGTCGCTCGGTGTTTGTCGATCGGTCGTGAAGCGTTCGTCGATGTAGTCGACATCGAACCCGCGCGCCGCGAGTTGCCCACCGATGAGCTTCGCGAACTTCGCCTGCGAACCTTCGACACCCGATAACAGAAGAGGGAGTCCGATCACGACGCTCGTAACACCGCGCTGCTTCAACACCACTTCCGCCGCGTCGAGCAGTTCCTCTTCTTTCTTATGGTGGATCGTGTCGAGCGGGATGACGAAATCGATCTGCGCATCGAAAAACGCGACTCCCGTCCGGCGCTCACCGACATCGAGCGCGATGAGCTTCATGCTTACTTCGTAAGCGTCGCCAACGCCCTCGCCATCGACGACTTCTTATTGCTGGCGTTGTTCGGCTTGATGATGCCCTTCTTTTGAGCGGTGTCGATCGACTTATACACGCTGGCAAGAAGCTTCTGCGCTTCTTCCTTCTTTCCCTCGGCAACGGCATCGCGCATTTTGCGCATCATGGTGCGCATTTGGGTCTTGTAGGGCAGGAGGCGCGACTGGCGCGTCTTGCTCTGCTTGGCTGCTTTGATGGCTGACTTTGTGATCGGCATAGGAAATTGGGTGAGCGGAGGGTAAGGGAGAGCCTTTTAAGAGTCAAGAAAAAGCCCCTGGCGCGGTTGAAACGCCAGGAGCCCCACAGGGTACGTTGCAGCCCCTAAGGCAAAAGGAGATGCAATAAATGTATGGTACGCCGTACATAGCCTTTCGCAATCGTTGACCGGGTTTTTTGGCACTCTACACTACAAGCTATGTGCGGCATCTTCGGATACGCTGGCTCAAGGAAAGACGCGACCGCGATGGCCGTCGAAGGACTAAAAAGCTTGGAATACCGCGGCTATGACTCGTGGGGCGTGGCGTGGAAGGAAGGGGATGCCCTCCTCTCTAAGAAAGACATCGGCAAGATTTCCGGCGTCGACGGATCGGCGCTCAGTTCCGACTGCGGTTTAGCTATCGGCCACACGCGCTGGGCGACGCACGGCGGCGTGACCGCGGCGAACGCGCACCCGCACTTCAACGAAGACAAGACGATCGCCGTCGTGCAAAACGGCATTTTCGAAAACTACCAAGAGCTGCGCGACGAATTGAAAGCCAAAGGCCATGTATTCGTGTCGGAGACGGACACGGAAGTCGCGCCCCACCTCATCGAGGAATATCTGAAGCAGACGACGGACTTCGCGCAGGCGGTGCGCATGGCGTGCGCGCGTTTCACCGGGCGCTACGGCATCGTCGTCATCAACACCGCGTCGAACATGCTGGTCGCGGCACGCACCGGTTCGCCGCTCATCGTGGGCGTCGAGAAGAATTCAGGATACTTCGTCGCGTCCGATACGCCGGCATTCATGCACCACACGCGCACGGTGCAGTACATCGACGACGGCGAGATGGTCGTGACGGATGGAGAAAGCATCCTGTTCTGCGACCTCTACACCGGCGAAGAGAAACCGAAGCGCGAGATCGAGATCACCTGGACCGCGGAACAAGCGGAGAAAGGGAGCTACGCGCACTACATGCTCAAGGAAATCATGGACCAAAAGGAAAGCGTCGCGCGCGCAGTGAACCAACCAGAGGAAGAAATCAAAACCATCGCCGAAGCGATCCGCAACGCGAAGGGCACGTTCCTCGTGGGCTGCGGCACCGCGCACAAGGCGTGCGCGGCGGCGGAATACTTCTTCTCGGTAGTCGCAGCGCACCACGTGAACGTCGCGGCGGCGAGCGAATTCAAAGT
>CAYGDM010000072.1:0-5415 GCA_964348685.1 uncultured Candidatus Peribacteria bacterium
TGCGAATGTCTTTTTAATGGGTGAGGGGGGTAGGGGATAGGGGGGAAAGAACGGGGTGTCTGCAGGACGCGATCATCGTAGGCGCGGGATGTTAAGAGGGGATTAACCGCTGTCATGCCTCGGTACGATTTCGCGCGACGCGAAATCACTCGGCCTGACAAAACAGCGCCATGTGGATTGTCATGCCGAGTATTCGATGCCGCAGCAGCGAATGTATCGAGGCACTAGAATTTCACGATAAACGTCGTTCCCTTCCCCTTCGCGCTCGCGACCTGCATTTTCCACCCGTGCAGGTCCACGATGCGTTTCGTAAGCGCGAGGCCGAGCCCCAGCCCGTCGCGTTGGTTCGAGCGCGCCGTGTCTTCGCGGTAGAATCGATCGAAGATGTGCGGCAATGCATCGGGTGAAATGCCGCTGCCCGTATCGCGGACGATGAGCGTGTCTTTCGTGAGCGTGACCGACACGCGTCCGCCTTTGTCGGTGAATTTGATCGCGTTGCTCACCACATTGGCGACGACTTGTTTCGTCAGCGATGCGTCGCCGTGCACAGTGACATTCGGAGCGATGACTTTTTCGACCATGACGCCGCGCTGCACGGCTTCGTGTGCGTGCGATTCCAGTACGGAGAGTGCGAGCGCCGAGATATCGACCGTTTCCTTGCGCAGCGCGAACGCATCGAGCCGCGCCAATTCGAGAAGCCTCTCCACGAGCATCGTAACGTCTTTCAGTCCGCGTTTCGCGCTCTTCAGCTCGCGCTCGTTATCCTTCGTCGCCATCGCTAGGTCGAGCGACGTGCCGATCGCCGTGAGCGGCGTGCGCAGTTCGTGGCTCGCGTCCTGCGTGAATTGCTCCAGACGCTCCATCATTTGCTCGGCTGGTTTTAAGCTTCTACGTGCGAAAAACAGACCGACACCGAAGGTGACAGCCGAAATGCCGGTGCTGATGAGAAGGAAGAGGAACACACGCGCCTGCAGGTCATTGTGCGGCGAGCGGTCGGCCACTTGCAGGTATCCGACCACGGAACCGTTTTCGAGGAACGGCGCCGTGAGGATGTCGTACGATTCGTCGCCGACGCTCACGGTCGTGATGCGCCGCATGCGCTTGAACGGAATGTCTTCGAAGAGCGCGCCCGCGAAGAGCGTTTTACCGAGACTGTCGACGATGCGAATGCGTTCGCGCTGGAAGGGCGGCAGCGCCGGGACCGATCGCACGCCGTTGGGCCGGTCCAGGATTTGGATGAGCTGCCGTTGCAGCCGGTCTTCCGCGTCGCGCTTGCGCTGCGTCATGTCGCCCGCCAAAAAAATCGTGCCCGTCACGAGAAGGAGCGCGAAGACGAATGCGGTGAATTGCGCGGCCAGTGCGTAGCTGATGCGGCGGAAGATCATGCAGGGATACGATAGCCGGAACCCGGTACCGTTTCGATGACACTCTTGCCCAATTTACGCCGTAGAAACGCGATATGGACGTCGACGGTCTGCGAGAACATGAGACTGTCGGCATTGCCCCACACGTGCCCGAGGATCGATGGCCTGTCTTGCGTCATGCCTTTGTTGCGCAGGAGGAACTCGAACAGCGCATACTCCTTCGGCGCGAGGGCGATCTTCTTCTTTCCTTTCATGACTTCACGCGTGTTCGTATCGACCGTGATCATGCCGGTCGTGAGCACGGGGGCTTTCTCGACGGCGTTGCGGCGGAGCAATGCCCGCACTCGTGCGAGCAATACGTCCAAGTCGAAAGGCTTGGTGAGATAGTCATCGGCGCCGAGGTTGAGCCCGCGGATCATCTCTTCCTGTTTGCTCCGGGCGGTGAGCATGAGGATGGGCATGTTTTTGCCGCCCTTCCGCAGCATCGTGCAGAGCGTGTAGCCGTCCATGCCGGGGAGGTTGATGTCGAGGATCACCAAGTCGACGGGCTCGGTCATCGCGATCTCGAGGCCGGTGTTGCCGTCGTTGGCGACCGTGACCGTGTATTGCTGCATACCGAGGAACTTCTTCATGTTCTCGGCGACGGTTTCGTGGTCTTCGACGATGAGGATGTGCATGGCGAAAGAGTATACGCGAAAGATTAAGGCTAGATTAATGTCCTTAAACTATTCGTATCAACGAACCTAGTATGTGGTATCGAAACGACTGAAGTCAGATCGTCCGCGCTTCCTCCTTTCCTCTTCCTCCGTACCATTCAATTTTGAAGAGGGCATGAGATAGGAGAGCATTGTCTGAACGTCCTCGGAAGTGAAAGGCTTCGCACGGACGTTGTATATGCCCATGACATGCCCAATGTGTTGTCCGTACGCATCGGTTAGTGTTTCAGCGTCAACCGGCATCGTACCGTTGATGTACCTCTTGTTGGTGAATGCCGAGAACTCCACGGTAACAAAGTACCATTGTCCGTAGCCGCCTTCCGGTGGTCGCTTAAGTACGAGATTCCACCCGATCCTCAACTGCCCGTTTTCCGAGACACTGACGTGACCACCGTGCACAACATTTTCCTTGTGCAGGTGTTCGGCATAACCATAACGAGAGCCTCGGGGGTCTTCCTTTGGGAAGCTGCCACTCGAGTAGAAACCGATCTCTAGTTGGCGATTTGCGAAGCTGTATGACTTTTCATTGCTGCGAGAATGACCTTGTTTGATCTGCGCGTCTGGGGTCAGGGCGTTGATGCCGGCAACTGCCTCAGTGAACATGTCTAACGCCTCCTGTTCCATGTAGGCGTTGCGGGCTGCCTTGTCGCTTTTGAGTTTGCTCGCACGTTCCGCTTCGAGACGCTGTCGCTCCTCGGCATCGTGATGGCGTTGCATCGACTCGACGAAGATTGCTGCATTTATGGGTACGGCTGCAACTGGAGCACGAAGGGCATCCAGTACTTCCCTAGCGCTTTGGAATCGCTGGCCAGCATCTTTGTGTAGGAGTTTCTTGATGATTCCGTCAATCGCAACAGGGATATTTGGGTTCATCGAGCGTGCACGAGGGGCGGGCGTGTACATATGATGATTCTGAAGTTCATGCGCACCCCCTTCAAAAGGTCGCGCCCCCACCATTGCTTCGAACATCATGACACCAATGGCGTAGAGGTCTGCTGGAATTCCAATGTGTTGCATGCTCCACACCTCAGGAGCCATGTAGAGGGGCGTACCAGAGCCCTTGAACGTTAGTGTGCGCGTTGCGTCTGCCACAAACTTAGTGAGGCCGAAGTCTCCGATGAGAAGTTTGTCCCCATCTACCAGAATGTTCTCTGGCTTGAGATCTCGATGAACGGTCTTGGTATGAAGGGTGTACAACCCTTCCAGGATTTGCTCGACTTCATCGATTATCACTTTGAATTCTTCGGAGGTGGTCGGCATGGAGCGTCCGGCCAATCGTTCACGGTAGCTGCCATCGGCACAGAACGGATAGACGACGTAGAAGCCCTTCTCTCCGTGTACGTCGCATTCTCCATGATCAAGGGGGAGCAGAAGGTTATCGTGCTTCAGCTTCTCGACACCGCGGATCTCGTTCTCGAAAGAGAGGCGCACATCCGGATCGGTCACGGGTGCGATCACCTTTACTGCATACGAGATTTGCTTACTACGTCCGCTGGTACCCGAGTACACAACGCCGAACGCGCCTGAGCCAATTCGTTGGCCGATCTTGACCTTCAGTCCTCCTACCCCCTCGACGGTGGAGCCGGTCATTGTGTTCGCCGGTGAGGAGACTGGAGTCATTTTGCGAATGAGATTTTAGCAGTCCCTATTATAGAGTGATAGCGCTCGGAGTCAATAAAGCTCTGATATTGGAGACTTGTAGCGATAAGTGTAAATCGTACACGTGCTATCCAAGTTCAGGATCGCTTCAAATTCCTCACATACAACTCCGGCGCGTCGAGGAAGTCCTTCGTGACGCGGTAATGCTCGGTGTCTTTGTACTTCGTCGTCGAGAGGCCATCTTGCCCGAAGCGGTAGATCGTCGCCGGTTCGTAGGCCAGGAGGATGGGGGAGTGCGTGGCGATGACGAACTGGCACTCGCCGGATGATTCCATCGAATGCAGCAGAGAGAGGAAGGCAAGCTGGCGCGTGGGAGAGAGCGCCGCTTCCGGTTCGTCGAGGAAGAACATGCCGTGCGTGAAGCGGTTTTTCAGGAGCGCGAGGAACGATTCGCCGTGCGACATCTGGTGCAGCGACGTGCCGCCGTAGTAGGGGAGCGGGCTGCCCATGAGCGGGATCGTTTTCGAGAGTTCGTGCTCCGCGTCGAGGTGTGAGGCGAAGTTGAAGAAGCTCTCCGCGCGGAGGAAGAAGCCACTGTTCATCTTCTTGTTCCACGCCAGCCGCAGCGCGTCACTCAAGATTGATTCGGTCTTCGCGTGGTCGTACAGGTTGTTGCGGCTGCCGCCCGATGCGTTGAACCCGCACGCCATCGCGAGCGCTTCGATCACCGTCGATTTGCCCGAACCGTTCTCACCGACGAAGAAGGTCACGTTCGTCGGGAACTCCATCGCGAAATCCTTCCCGACCGCGGGAATGTCGAACGGATAGCCGTCCGGCACCTGGAATTCCTCTTTGATGCGGGCGGAGCGGAGGAAGGGCATAGCAGCATGATAAAGGAAACAGGCAGAAGCATCTTGATCGTTTGGCCAGCCGAGGAGTACCGTTCTTTCAGTTGTTCTGTGGCATTTTCATAGGAGCAAAGCAATGTCCTCCGCGAAATCACCGAAGAGATTGGGCAATGGAGCGTACGAAGAGTTGGTTTTCAAGCTGCGGAACCAGAAGTCGGAAAGCGAAAAGCCACTCGTAACACGTTCCATTGGTGCATACGGCCTTACGATCGTGTCGATCATCGGCGTAGCGCTCATCGTCTTCATTGCCGTCGCCGTGATACTCTCGTTCTGAGCATCGTGGCATCAGGAACATTCCACCTCGCGCATTCATCGCGCGGGGTGGTCTTCATGCAGCCCAATTCCTCTTTGATGCGTGCGGAGCGGAGGAAGGGCATGAGCGAATAGTAGCAGCGCGTTCTTTTACAAATGAGAAGAATTGTTTACTATTACTCGGTCGACTGTTCCATTTTCATCACCACTCCGAAGGGAAAAACCCCCATGGCAAAGTTTGATCCCCGCAGCACCAGTCCGATAAACATGTTGCTTGGCATTGAGCGAAAACGGGCACCTGTACCAATCCCGGTTTCGGTTGCACGCAACGAAATGCAGCTAGTCGATGGTGCTCATCCCGATGCGGCCATCAAGGCCTATTGGCCCCACGTCCTCGCATTCCTCGTGGGAAGCGCTCTTGCCGCCGGACTTGCTCTGGCCATGCTCCGGACCACCGGACCGCTGTTCTAAGAGTCCTTCGGACGAATACACCGAATAGTCGATAGACGCCGTTCCTTCAATGGTACGGCGTTTCGATGTGCCTGAAACCCTATAATTGACTTATTCTAATAATAT
>CAYGDM010000073.1:0-5354 GCA_964348685.1 uncultured Candidatus Peribacteria bacterium
GGTTACACGGTATGCAAGTACCTTTTTCTCACCTTTTTGGCCGAACGACGGCGAAGAAGTCCTTTCCTTGAGGCTTCACGTCCTGCTCGATTTCCGCCACTTCCGAAAGCTCGGCCAGGAGGCCTTTCAGCTTCTGGACTGCGTAATCTTTGTTGCTGAGCTCGCGACCGCGCAGGCGAACGACGAATTTCACGAGGTGACGCTCGCCGAGGAATTCCTTGGCGCGCTCGACCAAACGTTCGAGGTCGTGTTTCTCGGTGCGGAACCCGAACCGAAGCATCTTCGTTTCCGTCTGCTTACTGCCGCTCTTCTGCTTCTTCTCTTTCTTCTGCAGCGCGTAGAGGTAGTGGCCGAAATCGTCGATCTTCACGACCGGCGGCACGGCTTTGGGCGAGACTTCGATCAAATCGAGTTCGGCGGCTTTGGCACGCGCCAACGCCTCATCGATAGAAATCTTCTCCGCTTTGCCGTCATCGGAGATGAGCAGCACTTCGGCGGAACTGATTTGGTCGTTCATGCGCGGGCGCTTCTCCAATGGTTTCTGGAATCGTCCGGGCTGGGATCGTTGACGCAAAAAGTAGAGGGGGAAAAACGTGCCGTACTCTAGTGATTTTGGGCTAGAGGGTCAAGAATTCGCGGTCTCTTCCGTGGAATGGACAAAATTTAGAAATAGCGTACCATCACTTCAATGAAACACGCCTCCACTGTGGAGGACACAAGAAACATTCCGTTCATTGAAAGGAACGAATCATGACATTGCAACAAGCGACGCGGAACCTGGCGTACGTTGCCCGGCGGCAATTCACATTCGGCAACAACCGCACGTACATCCTGCCTGGAGCGCTCATCTGGACACGCAAGGAAACGTGGTACAGAGGCCCCTGCGATCCGCTGTCGATCAGGGTCGGGGGCGATGTACTCAATGGCCACGATGAAGCGCACGGAGAGGAATTCATGCGCAGCGTGTGGGGGCCGTTCGAAGAAAAAGATGCTTTGGAGGGCATTTGGATTCCTTGCTCTTCCTTGGGGCATTCGCCCGGATTCATCCATCTGCTGAAGGCGGGCGCGAGCCTCGTGCACGAATTCTCGCTCACGGAATTCCAACCGAACAAGATCTTCTTCGGACTCATCGCGGGACTGCACGTCGTCATACTGAAAAATGACAAACCCTGCATCATCGGCGACCCCGATTATGCGGAAGACTACCTCGAGCCATCGCGCACTGGCGGAGAGTAAAAACCGAAACAGTTACGTGCCGCAGCCGACATTCGTCGGCTGCGGTTTTTTTTAACGCGACCGCTTGCCGTGCGCCCTTAATGTCAGCGTCAGCTTCTCGCCGCCATCGACCTTCTCCCAGTGCGAACGTTCGACCGTGAAGAGCGGCAACGGCCAGAGCGACGCATCGCCGCCATCGAGGAGCAGCGCCGTCTGCGCGAAGGAGCGGAGGCGCGAGGTGTCGGTGAGCGCGCGGAAATCCTGTTCGAAGCTTTCGGTGCCGACCGATTTGAAGAGCTGCGATTCGGCGAGCTGCGGGACCTTCGCGTACTGGAGCAAGTCGCCGCCGAGGAACTGTTCGACCGCGGCGATGACCGCCGGGTTTTCGCGTTCGGTTAGCGCGAGGAGCGCCGTGCGTTCGGCGGGCGTGAAGGCGTCGTTCACCGTGAGGACACCGCTGATATCGAGCAGGTCGAGGAGGTCGCCGGCCTTCCCCTCTTCGGCGATGACAGTGATGGTTACGTCAGCAGCGTCGTCGGTTGCTTCACCGGTTTCGATGCCGTCGATCGAACGGAGAATGTTCTGGTCTTGGAGATGCGTAAGGAGCGTTTCGAGGATCGCGAGCGTGCGTGGCACGTCCGGCTTCTCGGGCAACACGTAGAGGTCATAGATCTCGCGATACGCGGAACCGCGCGCGGAGGCATGCAGCTTCGCGATCTCCGCCTGCTCCGACAGCATCGCCTTGCGCTGGATGAGCGGCTTCACCTCGGCCGCGATCGGGAACCCGACGTCACGCATGGTGCGGATCCGCAGCACGTGGGCGCCCGTGAGCCCGGCGGACCCCGCGAAGAACGCGGTACCAAGGAGCAGGAGGGCCAGCGCGTGCTGTTGGAAGAAGGTCTTCACTGTGTAAGGTTGAAGGTAAATCTGAACGGCGACCGATACCCATCAGTCACCTGTTCACGCGTGAGTGTGGGCGGCGTGAGATCGGCAACATCGGGAAGAGCGCGTACCGCGTCGACCGCGGCAGCGAGAATGGCCATGCTCGAGGGCTTGGGATCGGTGACCGAACCGCGAACGGTGACGGTGCGTGTCTCGCTCTCGAACAACACAGCGTCTATGGAAATAGTCGCACCGGCCTCTTCAACGACGCGGCGCATGGCTTTCTCGACCTGCGACCGAATATCGATGATCGACGGTGCATGGCGCTTCTGCGACATGAGCGCATCATGCGTGTCGTCGATGTACGGCAGCACGAACTGCTCGCGGTCGTCTTCGAGCGAGAGGACCTCGGCGCGGAGCGTGCGTTCGTAGGCCATGGCTTCGTCAACTGACACGTTCACCTCTCCGACCCGGAACGTCGTGAGCTGCGGGAGGAGGAACGTCTGCGATGCCAGGAGAGACAAAAACAGCACCATGCTGAACGCGAAGAACGGCGGGGCGATTCGCTGGAGAATCGTGGTCGACGGGGCTTCAACCGTAGGCGCGGTGACGATAGGGGTGTTTGTCATGAGGTTTCTGCTCAGTATAGCAGAAAATCAGCCTTCTTGCTCGATCGGTAACTTGCTCTATAATATTATTGTTGCTTGGTAGCAATTCCAGTCCACGCTCTTTAACACAAGGAAATGTGCATCATGGTCGAAAGTTATCTCTTTACGTTGGATGGCGTCGAAACCCAGCTCCAACCCGGCGATCGGGTCGTCCGAGCGCTGTCAGGCGGTGTGGTGGTATTCATGCGTGGCGACGTACAGCTTGAAACGCACAGATGCAAAGGCTCTAATCGTGAGATTGTGCGACTCACGGTCGACGCTCCTTTCCTCAAGGCATATGCCATCGGTATCGCGATTGCCAGTCGCCTTGGCCTGGAAATCGACGACAAAGTACAGGATCGCGAGTTCACATTCGCAGCGAGAGAGTAGTAACGCACTCACCCGGTCACCGGGTGCGGCGCATCGTTGAAAAGTTCCCAGCCGGTTCATCCGCGCTGGGGCTTTTTTTGACATAGAAGCAGGACTACCATTCCCCTCCCCTGGAACGTTTTCCAGGGACTGAAAAGTAATCGCTCATTTCCTCATAGGGAGTAAAAACCGTGAAACAGAACACATTGGATTTGGAGAACCAGGACACGCAAGCCGCCATCCTCACGCTCACGCATCGCCGAGTCTTCTGGAGAAAATGCCAGGAACGCGCATCGTACGTCGCGGGAGAAATTCGATCCGTGTGGAACTTCTTCTGGCGCTGCATCGGGTGGCTCTTGCTGCAAGCCGCGCCAACACTGTTCATCATGGCGATCGTGTGGTCGTGCTACGCATTCGGCAGTCCGTACCTCGCGCCAAAGCCCGACCCGATGATAGTCACGTTCGAGATCGAAGAGATCATCGTGATCCAAAGCAAAATCGGATACGTGGAAAAAAACGGCAAACCCATGCGAGAGATCACGGTCTTCAGTCTGAAGAACGCCGACGTGGCGATCGTGGAAAAATTTTTCCGGGATCGGAAATACACGATCGAGCACGAAGGCTACATACCGAACGAGTACGCCCGCAGGACCGATCACCGTATTGACGATATCACGGTGGTCAGCGGATATCCGGATTACCTAATGCTCCACGGACCCGCGCCGGAGTTTAAAGAGCTACGCATCCGCGGCAAGGACGTGACGGTCGTGTTGGATCCGGAACACTGCGCGTCGCAGAGCGTTTCGGACCGTTCATGGATGATGCGCGATATCCACGACCTCGCGACGAGCCTCGCGTATCGCGTCTCCCGGAAGGAAAAGCCGTAGAGAAAACGGCGCACGATAAACCATCGCCCCACCCGGTTCGCCGGAGCTGGGGCTTTTCTTATGCAAAAAAGAGCGGTACCGAAGTACCGCCCTAGAGATTCGATGCATCGCCGGAATCAATCACTCGGGAAAATGCGACGTGATGCACAATTGTGCGAAGCCCAACGTCGGATGCACCATTCCGCCGTCCGCGACGATCCAACCGAGGCGCAGCTGGCGTCTCAACATCTCAATGTCACGCAGCATCAGCTCCCTCTGGACACCGAGCCATTCGCCTCTTCCATGAATCTGTATCTGCTGAAGGATGAAATCCCAATCGGTATACAGCTCCGAGTTGTAACGGAAAAAATTACTTCCGCCGCCTGGATCCTTGCGTAGCACGCTCGGCTTCACGCGCACATGCGGATATGCTTTTTGGCGATCCAGGTTGATCGGATATTGCACTCCATCCAACGTGCCGTACCAAAAATGGTACCCACATTCGCTTGGCGCGTAGTGGATGTCCGACAGGATCCCGAGCGCTTCTAAGATCGTTGTCTTCATGCAGACCTTCCTTTTCGTAAAAACAGTGAGCGTCATAGAATCATAGAGATGGCTCGCTCGGTGTACGCACACCGAATGATTGATTCTTTCAGCGATGTGAAAGGCCATCGAACTAATGATACTATTGTACATTTTATTTAAATTGTCAAATTAGAGAAAGAACGCGTAGCAATGGCTAACCCTATCTCCTCGCTCCTAAAACCTATAACCTCGTCCCAGTCCTCTCCCCCATGGAAGAACTCCTCCAAAAATTACAGGCGCTGAAGGAAGCCGTATCGACGGGGAAGGACTCACTTTGAGGCCCGTAAGGTCCCCGAAAAAATAGCCGAGCTGGAGGCCAAAGCCTCGTCGCCCGACATCTACAACGACCAAAAAGTCGCGAATGCCTTGTTCGCCGAGCTGCGCGCGCTGAAGAAAACATGGGAACCCGTGCGCGATCTGCACGCGGAGACCCTCAGCCTGCTCGAGCTTGTGCCGATGGCGAGTGAGTCGGATCTGCCCGGCATGGCGGCCGACGTCGCAAAGGCTGAAGCGATATGGGAGAAGCTCCAGCCGCTGCTGTACCTCTCCGGCGAGTTTGACCACAGCAACGCGTACCTCACGATCAGCGGCGGCGCGGGCGGCACCGAAGCGCAGGACTGGGCGGGGTTCCTCATGCGCATGTACCTGCGCTACTGCGAACGCCAAGGATGGAAGACTGAAATACTGGAAAGAACCGACGGCGCGGAAGCGGGCATCAAGAGCGCGACGATCCTCGTGGAAGGCGACCCCGCGTACGGCTATTTGAAATGTGAAAAAGGCACCCATCGTC
>CAYGDM010000074.1:0-5341 GCA_964348685.1 uncultured Candidatus Peribacteria bacterium
GCCGAGGATGCAGAGTGGGAGCGTCACGCGGAACGGAGAACCGCGAGCGCCGGAAGGTCGCCGCTCGCGAGGAAATCAAGCATCGCTCCGCCGCCCGTGCTCACGAACGAGTACGGATGAAGCGACATCCCGTACCGCGCATGGACGTCGAGTGTGTCGCCGCCGCCGATGACCGTGAAGGCGCCGGCAGCCGTTGCCTGCACGATGGCGTTGGCCACGACGATCGTCGATTTCGAGAACGTTTCTTCCTCGCAGAATCCGAGAGGGCCGTTCCACACCACGACCTTCGCCCTCGCCACTGCGTCGGCGATTGACTGCGCGGACACCGGTCCCAGATCGAAGATCGCCTCGTTCGGTGGAATGTCGTCCACCGTCACCGCATGCGCAGACGCTCCTTCTTTCGGCGAGGGCGCGACGATCGCGTCCCTCGGGAGGAGTAATGCCGCACCCGCCGCATCGATGATGCGTTTGGCTGTCGGCACTTCGTTCGGATCAGAGAGCGACGTGCCGATCGCCCGACCGGACGCGGCAAGGAACGTATTCGCGATCGCGCCGCCGACGACCACCGTCTGCGCGCGGCCGATGAACGCCTCGATGACGGGAACCTTCGTTTCAAGTTTCGCGCCACTCACGATCACGCACAGGCCGTCTTTTGCTTCAAGGATCTTCGAGAGGTTTTCTGCTTCTTGCCGCATCTGCAACCCCATCGCGCTCGGTACGAGCGCCGGGACGCCGACCATGCTCGCATGGCTGCGGTGCGCGTTGCTAAAAGCGTCGCACACGTACGCGTCTCCGTTTTTCGCTAATTCCGCGGCGAACGCGGGATCATTGGATTCTTCGCGACTGTCGTAGCGAAGGTTCTCCAACAACAGCACCTCACCGGGCTTCAACGCTTTCGTCATCGCAACGGTGTCGTCGCCGATGCACGACGGCGCGAATCCGACCGGCCGAGCAAGCATCGTTTCAAGAATCGTCACCAACGGCTTTTGACTCTCTTCGGGAAGAGGCTTCCCCTTCGGCCTTCCTTGGTGCGCCATGATCACGAGCGATCCGCCTGCGTTAAGAATCGCCATCATCGTCGGAACGATCGCCGTGATACGCGTCGTATCGGTCACCACGCCATTCTCTATTGGTACGTCAAATCCGGCGCGAAGCAGCACACGTTTTCCGGCGATGTCCAGGTCCGCCAATTGTTTGTAGTTCGTCATCGGCGAGGAGTGTACCGACTTCGATCGCTCGCTGCTACGATCATCGCATGGAGATGACTCCCCTGTTGACCACTCCCCTGTTGGCGTTTTTGACGGCGATGCTGCTGCACGCGTTCGCATTGATTCTTTTTCCCCGTATCGGACTCCTCGATTTCCCGGAACGCTACGGGCTACTGCGGGCGCGACTCCCCTACCCCACCGGCATCCTCACTGGCGCGCTGATCGTCGGTTTCCTACTCATCGGAAACGAAACAACGCAAGAAAATGGCTTGCTGCTAAGCAGTATCGCACTTTCACTTGTATGTTTCATCGATGACCGCGCACGCCTTTCCCCCTTCGTGCGACTGCTGGCTCAAGGAAGCGTCGCCGTCGCGCTCTTCATCACCGGCACGCGCATCTACACGCTCACAAATCCTCTCGCGTCGTTTGGCCTTGGCGAATTCTTGAAGCTCGACGCATGGACGATGATTCTTCCCGACGTCGGTCCGCTGCCGATCCTGAGCGGCCTCTTCACGATCGGCTGGATTTTCCTCACCGTGAACGCACTCAACTGGTTCGACGGCGTTCCGGGGCAAACGAGTCTCCTCTCGACGATCGGTTTCGCGACGATCGGCTTTCTCTCTCTCAGCGATCGCGTGAACCAACCGGAGCTCGCGCTCATCGCGTTCGTCCTCGCGGGCCTTGCCGCTGCAGCCGCTCTCTTCGAATTGCCTCTTCCCTTGGCGAGAGTCGTACCGGGCGATAGCGGTGCGATGATTCTCGGCCTTCTGCTCGGTGTGCTCACGATCTACGCAGGAGGCAAAGTCGCGACAGGCTTCCTCGTGCTCGGCGTACCGCTCGTCGATTCGCTCATCGTCGTCACCAGGCGAATCTTCGCAGGCAAAAACCCGATGCGTGGATCCCAAGGCGGCGAACACTTGCATCACCGCTTGCTGGCGCGCGGCTGGCCGCAATGGGGCGTCCTTGCGTTGACGACGGGCCTCGGCGCGTGCTTCGGCATCACCGCACTCTTTCTCTCTACGTTCGAAAAGTTTATTGCCGGCGTTTTACTCGCAATGATCATCACCGCGCTCTCGCTCTGGTCGTCACCTACGCGGAAACTC
The DNA here is from genome assembly GCA_964348685.1 of uncultured Candidatus Peribacteria bacterium. Lineage (GTDB taxonomy): Bacteria > Patescibacteriota > Gracilibacteria > Peribacterales > Peribacteraceae > DALYDP01. The sequence goes on from CAYGDM010000074.1 coordinate 2,312, forward strand.
CAAAAAGGTAACAGTCGTTAAGAAGCAATTTTCCATTGCATAGGCCGATTCTCAGCAATATACTGATTTTCGTTTTCCCACTTTCTTCCCCACCCGTACGTATGCGTAAGTTCGTATCACTCGCAGCGGTCGCGTCCCTCACGATGGGTCTCGCTCCGCTCTCGGCCTTCGCCGCTACGGCGACGACCGACATTTCCGCAGAAGAAGTTCTGCAGGTCCTCGATGAAAAATCCGCCGATATGGAACGCGGAGGAGGCGGCGACGCCATGTACTACCCCGGCCCGTACGGCAACGGCATCACGGTCGACGCCACCGTCACGAAAGAAGTGACTCCCGACTACGTCGCCGTGAGTGGTTACTGCGAAGCCATCGGCTTCGACACGCGTGAAGAAGTCCGCGCCGAATTAACGCGCATGTATAACGCGATCAAGGCCGCCGTCGGCGAAGATGGACGCGTTCGTCGCAACGGCACGCCGTCGGTGTACCCATACTACGACGTCTACGGCAGCGAGCCCTCGGGCAAGATGTCCGGCAGCTTGAACATCTTCATCCGCGTCACGCGCATCGGCGCCGCGCAGAAGATCTCGGACATCCTCGACGACAACAACTGCAGCCCGGGTTGGGACGTGCGCATGGTCGATGCCGAAGATTACGAAACCGGCGTGCTCGACGAGCTCCTTACGAAGATCAACAAGCGCAAGGTCGTCTTCGAGAAGCTCCTCGGCAAAAAACTGACGGACGTCATGGGCGCCTCGCTCTACACGTACGTCGACGGCTACTCGAGCTACGACCCCGAGACGAACCGCGCCGACGCGCAAACGTCGCTCTCGATCACGTTCAACATCGGCTCGAAGACGCGCCTGGCCGATCCGGCCGCCGCGCGCAGGGACGCACGTTTGAACCGCTGAAGCCCTCTCCCGGCTCTGCGGAGCCACCCTCTCCCGTGGGGAGAGGGTTTTTTTATTTAGCAGGAGCGATGGGGTCGCTCTGGATGGCGTACGGCTGAAGCAGGATGATCACCGTGCGGTTGCCGCGCGGGAGCATCTCGACCGTTGCGACGCCGTCCGTGAAGTTTTCTTTCTTCAGAATCGCGGGCTTGAACTCGGCTTCGCCATAGGCGGTGCGCAGGTAAATGTCCTTTTCGAGACGATCTTCGTTCACTTTCTTGCCCGTGTCGTCTTGCAGCGTGATGCGAACCGTCACCCACTCGCGGCCGGTGAACTGCTTCGGCGTTTGGATATCGAACGATGCGACGGGAGCGTTCGATGCAGCGGCGTGCGTCGGCGCGGTGGGAGTCGCGATGGCCACGGTATCGGGCGCGATCGCTTCCGGCGTGATGACCGTGGGGACGACGGCGACCGGAGCGGGAGGCGTCACGACAGGCTGAACGGCCACGGGGGTAGGCGTCGTCTTCTGTGCACGCGCGAGTCGGGCGTTGCGGCGTTCATTGCGTACGGCGACGATCTGATCGCGGTTGCGCTTCGTGCTCGTTTTCGCGACGGTCGGCTTGTCGTTGACCGGCGCGCTGCGATTGGCCTGCACGAGGAGCATCGGGTGCTCGGTGTACTCGACGAGACGCTCCTGATGAAAGCCTTGGTTGATCGCCTGCGTCGTTGTAAGTCCGGCGGCGCGCGCTTCGGAACCGGTGAAGGGCCAATACGGGTGCCACGGCGCTTCGTCGCGATCGACCTGGAAGTGCACGTGAGGCCCGGTCGCGAAGCCCGTCTGCCCTGAGAGAGCGATCTGTTGCCCCTTCTCGACGATGTCTCCTTCTTTCACGAGCTGCGCGCTCAAGTGGGCGTAGTTCGAGTGGAGGACGGTCTCGTTCTTCGGGCTATCCGGATCCGGCATGTGCGGGTGACGGATCGTGATGTACAAGCCGAAGCCACCTGCATCTTCGCGGACCTGCGTGACGATGCCGTTCGCGATCGAGCGGATCGGCGTACCAACCGGCACGCGGATGTCGACGCCCGGGTGGCTACCCTCTCCTTCGGCACCGGTCGCGTACGAGCCGCGATCGCCGACGGAATAGACGCCCGTCATGTCGAGCCCCTTCTTCGCAGCCGACTGGTCGTACGCGGGCATCGGGATGAGCGCGTCGCTCGGCACTTGGCGGAAGGTGTGCTGCTCGCTATCGCCGCCGTATACGCTCCACTTATCGTAGTCGGGCACGAGCGCGATCGGCGTAACGGTGCCGGTGTACGTGATGAGTGCATCATCGGCATTGCCGACGACCGCTTTCCAGAACGCGTACCATCCGTGCTCGCCGGCCATGTTGCCGGTCACGAACGCCACGAGTGACAACGCGGCCATGAAGAACGAGGACTTCTGCTTCAAGTATGTGCTCGCCTGCTTCGCGCGTTCCTTCCTACGATGAAGCCCCTTACGCTTGAAGCCGACCTTCTTGGCGGTGGTGATGCGTGTAAGATGCATGGTGTTTGTGTGTTGGACGTTCTGTAACTATTGTATCATAATACTACTATTTCGTCAATGATCGATCGAGCTTTACTGCGAACGGCTGCGGAAAGTGCCACGGAAGCGGCAGGAAGCTCTCTTGCGCGTTCGCTTCACAAAATTCCGGTCACGATCGGCCTTTCCGGGGCACTCGGCAGCGGGAAAACGGCGTTCATGCGTGGATTTTTGCGAGAATTGGGCGTCACAGAGGGCGTCACCAGCCCGACCTACGCCCTCGAGCAACGCTACGACAGTCCGCGCGGCGAAGTTCTGCACGTTGATCTGTACCGGCTCGACGAAGCGGAAGCCCGAACAATCCTGCACGGAAACGACGAGCATTCCGGTATCCGTTGCATCGAATGGCCCGAACGCGCGGGCGATAAACTGCGCGCGGATATCAACGTGACCATCACGGAAACAGCGAACGACACACGCGACATCAAGATAACCTGCAACGACGTGTTGTGGCCCGACGATGCATTAATCGAGCTATGGCGCCGTGAATTACATCTGCCGCCGAACGTCTCCGCGCACTGCGATGCCGTCGCAGATTTCTGCGAACGCGCTGCCGATGCG
>CAYGDM010000075.1:0-5267 GCA_964348685.1 uncultured Candidatus Peribacteria bacterium
ATGCTCCTCTCGAGACCCGGATCGAGATCGAGGAGTTCCGCGAGTTGTTTCTCGGGAAGACGCACTGTGGCGCCATTCGCATCCGTAAAGACGTACGCCTCATCTGGTGTCGAAAGAAACCAGGACTGTTTCTTTGGTTCGAAGCGTTCGTAGGTAAAATCTCCGATCTTTTCGCCGGGTTTCAGTTTGGATTTCAACTTTGAGATAACGCCGTCCCGAACCGCGGAATCGATCGACGAAAGATAACGACGTGGTTTTGCACCGTGAGAAAAATCTCGAAGTTGATCGGCACTGACCACTCTGATCGCGCCCTTATTTGGACCATTGTTCACACGAAGCTGAACAGAGGCAGGATTATCGGGATCAGGACCGACGAACGTAAATTGTGCTCCCGTATCGAGCTTTTTTCCATCCATATCACGAATATATTCATAGACCTCAACAATATCGTTGGGCTTGAATTTGCTCACGGACGGGGCGACGTTCGGAGCTTTTTGCACGACGGGTGTTACCGCGGGCTTCGTAACGGCCGGTGCAGGCTTCGAGGTCGGTGCGGCAGTCGGCTGGGGTTTCGACGTCGGGACTGCGGAGGGTTTCGCGACACTTGGCGCCGGCTTCAAAGAGGGAGCGGACGCCGGTTGGGGTTTCGTAGTGGGCGCTGCGGCCGGTTTCGACGTCAGTGGTGCGACAGGCTGTGTGGCGGGAGCAGCCGCGGGCTTCGATGAAGGTTTGCCCGGCGGCGGGGGCGGACCTTTCTTAGGAGCTGCCACGACCGCGGGCGCTTGAGCGGGTGCGCTCGACAGAGCGGCGGCAGACGGCTTCCTCATCGGCGGGGGTGGAGGCGGACCTTTCGTTGGCGCTGCGGGAGCGGCGGGCTTCGGTGACACGACCCCGGGAGTGGGCCCCGGTTTAGGAACCGGGATTTTATTCAACTCCACGACCGGTACTTCGACCCTGACGAACTCTTTCCCTTCCTTGTACGTAAGAACGCCCATCTTCTCGTTCTGCGACATCACGCCGAGGACTTCGTAGTCGCGCGGCGGAAGAATGTTCCCCTTCGCGTCAACGAGCGACCGGCCTTGGATCTTGTAGCCATCGGGCAAATTCAGCGGCGGAGGTGGAAGCTTCGGCGCGTTCGTGACGGAGGAAGGGGCCTTCGGCGGCGGGGGCGGGGTTTTCGTCGGAGCGGCAGAAGCGGAAGGAGTGGGTGCGACCGAAACCGTGCGAGCAGGTGGTTTCGGGAGAGCCGGCGGCGCTTTCAACGTAGAAATATTCGCGAACGATGGCATCTTCTGGGCAGTGCCCGTGACGCCGCGACGGATGAGCTCATCCGCGTCTTCCATGGCCAGCGCAAAGGCCTCTTTTCGTCCGAATCCCTTCTTCATGTATGCCTCCTGGAACCCGGCGACCAACGGGCGAAATTTCTTGTTAGCGGTTTTGCGACCGATCTTGCCGAAGCCTTCGATGCCGTGGGAATACTCGATCGACAACAGTTCGATGTCGGAAAGATCGCCGCGTCCAAGAATCGCCTCCGCGACCTTCTGACGGACGACGGATGCGTCGTTGCCGGTCGAAGCGGCGGCGGCGGCGATCCAACGGCTGAGATCGGCCGGAGCCGCGGGAAGCGTGGCCGGATCGATGGTGACCTTCGGATCGAAGCCGCTCGCGGGAGACGTGGGCGCGACGTTCGGATTGGCCGCGGGCGGAGCCTGTTTCGGTTTGTCCAATCGAAGATCCGTACGAAGCGACTTCGCATCCTTCTTATAGGTCTCACGCTGCGATTGAATATCTTTGATTTGTTCGCGCAGCTTATTGGCGCGCGCCGTGCGCGGCTTCGCGTCGAGCTTCTTTTGCAACTTTTGAATGCGGCGATCCGCGTACACGATATTCCGCTGGTTGCTGCGCAACGTCTTGAACTGCATGCGAAGCGGGTCCCTGCCGATCGCCATCTCGAGCACGCTCTTGATGCGTTTGAACGACTGGCCGTCGCGTGCGTCCACGGCATCGGCGAAGCGCTCGTACAGTTTGGGCTTGGGCGTGAGGCGCCGCGGCTTCGGCGTGATTGCGGGCGTGACTTTCGCCGACACGTCGCCGACGACTTTCCGAACGTACGTGATGTTCTTGGCGTCCTGTACGAGCTCTTTCTTGAAAAGATCCCAGCCGTGCTTCGCGAACTCGCCGTTCCACATCGACTCGGCCACTTCTTTCCACACGGCGGGCTCGAACGCGGCCGCGATGTGGCGCACGCCGGGCAGTAATCCTTCTTTGGTATGGAAATCGAGGGCGCTCGCATATTCGCCTTTGATCTTCGTGTAACGCGGCGGCTGAACGGGCTCGATGGGCTGTACAGGAGAGTCAGGAACAACCTGCGAGGACCCGGGAGCCGGCCTGTTCACTTTCACCGTCGGGACCGACGTCGTCTGGCGCTCGGGACGCATGGTCATCGTTTTTCCTTCTTTTTTGAACACGAGCATGCCGTCGCCGTCGACGGAATCGTAGACCCATCCATGATCCAATCCGCGGCCGTTGCCGAGATCGAGGCGGTACGACTTTCCCGGCTGCATGTTCAGCTCTTGGGCGTACTGCGTGCGCAGTTCGACGAGCCTGCGCGGCGTCGGGGATGCTTTTATTCTCTGGCGGAGATCCGAGAAAATATCGTCGACGTCCGTCGGATCCGCGGACATCGTCACGGAACTACCAGCTCCGTCCGCTCGCTCCGCGACATCATCAAGAACGTTGTCGACGTCATCCAGACGGACCACGCTGGACGGCATTTCATCAACATCGTCGACGTACTCGAGCACGGGAGGCTGTTGCGTTGTTTTTTTGGCCGGCGGCAAACGATCAGGATCGAACGATGCGACGGAATCGGGGGCTCCACCTACGGCATCGTCCAATCCATCGCCAAGATCATCAGCGGTTACAGGCCGGCGAGCGAACGATGATTCATCAAGATCGAGATCGAGATCATCAAAATCATCCTGGAACGTCATCGTCGGTCGCTTTGCGGCATCGTCGAGCACCTGCTCAACGGTATCGCCGTTTTTCATGTAGAACACTTCAATCTCTTGGCCATCGCGATACTCCACTTCCGAATAATCAACATCACTGTCCCACCTACTGATCCTTTCTTTTGGACGTGCCACGCTGATTTCCGGCTCACCCGTCACGCCGCGGCGCATAAGCGTGTCAGCGTCCTTGGCCGCAAGCTTCTTGGCGATTTTTTCTGGAATACCCTTCGCCATATACTCCTCCGTAAATGATTCCTTCACCGTGGCATATTTTTGCCGAAGTTGAGGTTTCGTGATTTTTCCTTCTGCGACGGTACCAAAACCTTCGATCTCATGGGCAGACTTCACAGCGGCCATCTCTTTCTTAGAAAGCGTACGACCGAGGACCCTCTCCGCGACGTTCATGCGAACATCGATCGGGCTTTTACCGCCGAACGTCGCCGTGTTGTCGATCCAACGCGTGAGATCTGCGGGGTTGGTAAGCAATTCGAGTTTGCCGGACTTTCCGACGCCGAGGACGTAATTGTCGCCCGCGTGAATAACATCGCTAATGTCTCCGGCAGACTCTTTCATCGTCGCGTTCGTTTGTTCGAGAAGTTCATCCATCGCGCTCAGCGCTTTAGCCTTCGCGGCGTCATCGCCCTTCGCGATGCTCCGTGCGAGATCGGCCTCCAGCTGCTGCAAACGCGACAAGCCCGGTGAGGTTTGTTCCAAGACCTTCGCGGCTTCCGCGGCCTTGCGCGCCGCATTCAGCGAGGCGTTCTGCTTCATGAGATCGCGATAGCGCAAGAAGCGCCCGATGGAGCGCGCGTCCGAGATACCGAGCGCGGCGAGTTCCTTGCCACCCATCTTCGCAAGCTCGTCGGCGTTCTCGCCGACCAGCGCCTTGATGTCGTCGAACGGCTTGAGCGCCTTCGTGGATCGCCCGATGTCGTCGGTCGCGGATGTGATCGCGTTGGTCGCGGCCGTGAGCTTGCTCGAACCGAGATTCTTCACAGTGCGGCCGATGTTGCGCGCGCCCGCGACGATGTTGCCCGGGATGCGCACGGTGCCCGCGACGAGCTCGCTGGCGCCCACGCGCGCGCCGACGTACGTGGCTTTCACGATGGCTGGCATGAGGTTTTTCGTTCCCGCGAAGGCGATGCGCGCGGCCTGCGCGCCCTTGCCGACGGCGCCGACGCCCGTCGCCGTGGTGAGAATATTCAATCCAAGTTTGCCGATACCCTTTCCGATGCGTCCGTTCGCGAAATCTTCGTACGAAATCAATGACTCCCCAAACTTCCTCCAACCTTCCGGCGTTGAGAGCATCGTCACGAGGCCGGTCGCCGTCTGCACGGGATGCCCGAGCAGCGTGGCGATACCTTCGCCCATGTCAGCCACGCCTTCGATCACGCCCGAAGCAATGTCGAGGCTGTAACCAAGACCGCCGATGACCGGAACTTCCTTCAGCCAAATGCTCGCCTTATCCAGGGCGGCGGCGATCGTGTCTTTGAGCAACCACTTCGTGCCCGCGGCGAACCCGTCGAAGCCACTGGTCCACGTTGTGGACGAGAAGAACGCTTCGGGCGTCACGGTCTGGAGCGCCGCGAGCTGCTTGCCTTCTTCGTTCAACCCTTCCTGCGCCTGCAGCGTTCGGACGTTCGCGACGAGCACGTCGCCGCCGAGATCCGCGTCGAGCGCATCGAGACGCGCGTGGTCGCCTTCGGCAGTTTCGCGGATCGTCTTGTCGGTGCTCGCGAGTTCGCCGAGGAAGGTATCGAAGTCGGAGAGTTTCACGGAAAGCGCTCCACGCGCTTCATCCATCGCGCTGCGTTGATCGGCGAGCTCTTCGGCTTTCGTGCGGATCTGCGCGACAGCATCGAGCGCTTCCGGATTGCCTGCGGATGCCTCTGCTTCGGCTTCTTGTTTGAGCTGCTCGATTTTCTTTCCCGTCTCATCGGAACGGCCGATGGCGTTTTCGATTTCGGCGACCTTCTCCGTCGTCGCTTGCTGCTCGGCGGCCGTACGCGCGGAGAGGTCTGCGACCTTCTGCGTTTCGGCGGTCGTTTTCGCGTCGGTCTTCGCGCGGAGCGCTTCGGGCGCGGCGTTCACCTGCGTGCCCTGCTTGGCGAGGGCTATCCCCTCTCCGCCGACCTTCGCGCGCGCGGCAGTGAGCGATGCGCGTTCGCTATTCACGAGCGCGTTGGCGCGCGCGGCGAGCGCCTGTTTTTCTTTGTACTGCGCAGCTGCGGCGATGCCGCGACCGACGCCGTACGC
>CAYGDM010000076.1:0-5201 GCA_964348685.1 uncultured Candidatus Peribacteria bacterium
CAAGCGGTAAGGCAAGGGTCTGCAAAACCCTCATACGCGGGTGCAATTCTCGCCAGCACCTCCATCTTCACTCCCCCTCCGCAGGAGCATCCTCCGCGTTTTCGGCGTCGGAGCCGTTGAGCGTGGCGCTCTCAAGAATCGCGGTGATCGCCTCTTCCGATGCATCCTCGATCGAGACCGGCGTCGCCGCGGTGAAGGTATACCCCTGGCGGCCCTTCGCGAGGCTGAGTTGGTAGAAGCGCGCCACCGGCTGCGCATCGCTCGGTTGTGCCGTGAAGATATGCAGGATGTGGTCTTCGCCGTCGATCGCCACCGTGCGCTCGTCGATGCGCGTATAACCCGGGAGCGACCCGACGGATGCCACGCCCGCTTCGCTGTAATCTGTCGAAAGCATATCTTCAGCCAAATCTTCACGCGTCACCACGATCGTGAGGTACTGCCCCGCCACCGATTCGTCCGTTTGGAATGCCACGACGGCCTCTTCCGGCACGCCGCGATCATCCAAATTCGACCGGTCCAACACGTGCCAACCATCCGGTAAACAGGTTCCTACCTCACCGTCCCAGTACGATTGGGTGCATTCCACGGCCGTGGAACCGCCGCATGCGGCAAGAGAGACGAGTGAGAGGGATGCGAAGAGGTGGCGAGTGTTCATGGCCGACATTCTACGCAAACACAGCCGAAAAACGATAGCCGCCTGCGTTCCTGCAGGCGGGACTATGCTGGACAACGGACAAGAAACACGTCGGATATACCCCCTTGGAATTGAGGCAGGAAGCCAAATCTGCTATACTATCTCGATGTATACACACATGAAACACCTCATTCGGACTGCCGCATTCGTCGGCATCGTCGTTCCCCCGACTGCCCTTGCGGCCGTCATGCTGCAGCTGCCAGCGGATGCGATCGCGGGCCTGGGGTTCGATCTCCTTGTGAGCGGACTGAGGGGAAACGAGCAGGTGGCGGTACAGATGGACACGCCGGACGGCGGCACGGTCGGACTGCGCGGCGAGGCTGATGAGAGCGGCGAAGCGTACCTCGCAGTAAAAGGTTCGACGACGCAGCGCGCCGGAACATACGCATTCGAAACAGATGGCGCCACTTCGGAGATCAATGTCCTCCCCGATGCGATCGACCCGGTGCTCTCCACGATCGACGTGTGGACACCGATGATCGATAACGACGGCGACGATGCCGCGAGCGTGACGGTTACCCTACGCGACCAATACGGGAACGCGCTCCCCGGCCGCATCGCGACCCTCGTCAGTGGACGCGGCGATGATGACGTCTCGCCGGAAACCAACCAGACGGATGACAACGGCGAACAGCACTTCAGCGTGCGCAGCTACGACGCGGGCACAATTTCACTCCGCGCCATCGACCTCCTGAGCGGCATCCCGCTCGTGGATTCCGCGACCATCCGCAGCGGCGATTCCGCTGTTGGCGGACGCGAAGAAGAGGCGGCCGAACGCATCAGCCGCATGAGCGACGGTGACCGGTTCTACTACGCCCAAGTCGCCAACTTCGACGTAATCGACGGATTCGCGATCGACGTACCGTCGGACATGCCGCTCGGCGAAGAAGCATCGAAGATCACGATCAGTGCCGTCGACATGGACGGCAATACGGTCGAAGACTACGTGGGTACGGTCGTGTTCTCGTCGACCGACCCGGATGCGACGCTCCCGAACTTCGGCAAGTACACGTTCAAGGAACGCGACCTCGGCAAGAAGGACTTCCCGCTCGTGCTGAAATTCAAGTCGCCGGGCGAACAGACCTTCCGCGTGGAGGACCAGAACGACCGCTCGATCTTCGGCGAATCGACCATCGACGTCGAAGGCGACGGCGACCCGAGCAACGGCGATATCGTCATCGTTTCGCCGAAAGACGGCGACACGGTCAGTGCCGCATCCGTCACCGTCGAAGGCACTGCCCCGGCGTTCACGAACCTGGTGGTCCTCGGCGGCGCGTCCGACATCGACGGCTCGAGCGACGGCGACGGCCGCTTCTCGATCATCGTCCCGCGGCGCGCCGACCAACGCGAATACACGCTCCGCGTGCAGGACGAAGACCGCCGCTACGACAGCGGTCCGGTCCTCGTGCGCGTCGACGCCGATGGCCCCGCGATCGACTCGATCACCTTCAAGCCGGAACAACCGGAAGAAGGAGAGAAGGTGCTCGCGGTCGTGAAGAGCGAAGCAGGATTGGAATCGCTCGTCCTCTCGATCACACACGAAGACACCGGCGCCGTGCAGGAAGTCGCCCTCACACCAACCGCGTCGGCCGGCACGTACCAGGCATTCTTCACCGCCCCGAAACCCGGCGAATACCAGCCGAGCCTCGTCGCCGTCGACAAGGCGGGCAACGACACGGAACTCCGCACGACCCTCACGATCGGCTCCCCCGCCCTGTTGCGGGTCGAGGATGTCGCCGCCGAAGGCCGCGTAAACTCGGTCTCGGTCAGCTGGACCGAAACCGACGAAGAGGTCGACCAGTACCGCGTGTACGTCGGCGAGAACCCGTCGTCGTTCGGCTATTTCCTCGATACCGATGTCCGCACGAACCGCGCCACTGTGGCCGGGCTCACGCCGGGCAAGCAGTACTACTTCGCAGTGACATCGCTCCTCGGCGACCGCGAAAGTGATAAGAGCGTCGTTGCGGCAGCCAAGCCCCTCGGCCTTACGCTGACCGTCGCACCCGAAGACCAAGCCCTGCGCCTCCAGTGGAGCCAGGTCGACGCCGATACGCCCCTCTCACACTTCCTTCTTGAATACGGCGCGAACGAATCTCAATTGGTCGAAATCCGTCTGCTCAACCGCGAACTGACGGAATTCGCCCTGCGCGATCTCTTGAACGGCGTCGAGTACGTCCTGCGCCTCACGCCCGTGACCTCCACGGGCAAGAAGCTCGCGGAGCTCTCGGCCATCGCGCGCGGCACGCCGAACGGCTCGGGCTTCCACCCCGCCGCCGGCGACGGCATTCCGTTTGAAATCGATACCCTCCCCGGCGAATTGCAGGACCATCCGCCCGTCAGCACCCCGAGCACGGGCATCCCGCGCGTCGCATTCTGGGCGGCCATCGCGGCCGCGATCGGCGGCGTGTGGCTCTACCTGCATAAGACCGCCGAGCGCAAACGCACGCAGTCGTTCCTCGCATCGCTCCCCCACGTCCGATGACCCCGGAACAATCGCCCGCGACGATGTCGATCGGCGGCGCGACGTTCGATTTGTTCGTATTCGCGGACCACGAGGTCATCCATAAGAACGAAAAAGCCCGCGCCTTCACGCTCCCCCTGGGATCCAAGATCCGCATCGACGACGTGATCCGCGCAAGCGGCGGCGGCGCCCACAACACCTCTGTCGGGCTCGCGCGCCTCGGCTGCGATGCATCGTACTGCGGCGTCATCGGCGACGACCCGTGGGGCAAGGCGATCCTCGAGAACTGCTCCAAGGAAAAAGTCGACACCGCGCACGTGACGGTCGTTGAAAACGAAGCGACGGATTTCTCGATCATCCTCGCGGCACGCGGGGGCGAACGCGTGATCCTCAAACACCCCGGCACGAGCAAGCACCTGAGCGACGCGACGTTCGCCCGCGAGGCGGCCGGCACCGTCGACTGGATTTATCTCAATAGCCTCCAGGAAGAATCCTGCCAGATCGAAGACGACGTCATCCGCATCCTCGCCGAAACGCCGCACGCACGCCTCACATGGAACCCCGGCGGCTGCCAAATCGAGATGGGCATGGACCGCCCCGGCATCGCCGAATTGCTCGACCAAACCGACGTACTCCTCGTAAATAAAGAGGAGGCTCTTGCTTTCTCTGCGCAGCCCGACGTTCTCTCGGCCATCAAGCGCCTGCTTGCAAGCGGCGCAAAGGTCGTGTGCGTCACGGACGGCGCGCAGGGCGTGCTCGCATCCGACGGCGGCAGCCTCTTCCACTGCTTACCGGGCGATGCGCCGGTCGTGGATACGACGGGCGCGGGAGACGCGTTCGGCACCGGCGTGACATGGGCTCTCATGACCGGCAAAAACTTGCCAACGGCCCTCCGTGCCGGTACAATAAACGCAATGAGCGTCGTCGGTTCTGTCGGTGCGCAAACCGGCCTTCTGACCCTCGCAGACATGGAAAAGCGCCTCGCGGAAAACGACGTCACCGTGTCGGAAACGAGACTCTGATCCACACCAAATCCCCCACCCTTCCCTCCCCCCGCCCTGTCCGACGACGGTTTGCTTCAGATTCAGGAACTTCTCGAAAGCGCGCAGCAGTCTCTCAAGACCGCGACCGCGATGCTTCGCGAACTCACCGGCGTGTCGGACCCGATGAAAGAACGCCTCGTCTCGCGCGCCGTGCGCCCGTCTCTGAGCGCCCCCGTCTCCGGCAAGATCATCGAAGGCGTGTTCGACGGACAGAACATGATGGATTCCGCGGGCCAGAGCTACCCAGTTCCCGCCAACTACGCCAGCAAGAGCAAGCTCGTCGAAGGCGACGGCATGAAGCTGACGATCACCGACGAAGGCAAATTCATCTACAAGCAGATCGCCCCCATCCCCCGCCGAACGGCGCTCGGGGTGCTGATTCAGGAAGACGGGCAGTACAAAGTGCTCGCCGAAGGCAAGGCTCTGCGGGTACTCCTGGCTTCGGTCACTTTTTACCGCGCGGAAGTTGGCGATCAGGTGACAGTGCTGCTGCCGGAAGTCGGCGATGCGAAGTGGGGTACGGTGGAAGCCGTGATCCCCAAGAACGTCGCGGACGCGGCGGCCAAGGCGAAGGTGGGAGGATCGAGGCATGGCGATGATGGGGAGTTGAGTCCGTCGATGTAAAGTGACCGACGGCACCGAGGTGACCAAGGTCGCCGAGGTTTTTTTGACATTGGTTACTTCTGTCACATCGGTCACCTCGGTCACTTCATGCTATTCTGGTAACCGTGAGAGTCCCCGCCCGTATCATTGTCCCCATTCTTGCAGCCGTACTGCTTTCGGGCGGCCTTCTTGGGTATGCATGGTGGCAACTGAGCGACACTGCATGGTCGCTGGAGCAGCAGCTTCGCGCGGTGTTCCGCACGGCATCTGGTAGCCAGGTGACGGGCACGCCCACTGATGGCATCGATACCACGGGCGATACCGTCCTGCTCCATCTGCGTCAGGGAGACCTTCTGGCGCTGCAGGGCGACTGGGGCGCGGCGGAGCGCGAGTACCGGGC
>CAYGDM010000077.1:0-5020 GCA_964348685.1 uncultured Candidatus Peribacteria bacterium
TGTTGATCGTTTCGACCATGTGCACCGGGATGCGGATGGTGCGGGCCTGGTCGGCGATGGCACGCGTGATGGCCTGGCGGATCCACCAGGTGGCGTAGGTCGAGAATTTGAAGCCGCGCTCCGGGTCGAATTTCTCGACCGCACGGAAGAGACCGATGTTTCCTTCTTGGATGAGATCGAGGAACGAGAGACCGCGGCCGATGTACTTCTTGGCGATCGACACGACGAGACGGAGGTTCGCTTCGGCGAGCTGCTGCTTGGCCGAGGCGTCGCCCTTGCGAATGCGGCGCGCCAATTCCACTTCTTTCTTCGCGTCGATGAGCGGCACGCGTCCGATCTCCGAGAGATACATGCGGACGGAATCGTTGGAGATTTCAAGCAAATCCACTTCGCGCTCTTTGCGTTTCTTTTTCTTCTCTTCGTCTTCCTTGCCGCTCGAGGCGATACCGGCCGTTGCGACCATCTGCATGACGTCGCTGTCGTCGTCTTCGTCGAGCTTCTCCGCCACGCTGCCTTCGTCAGAGTCCTCTTCGTCGGCTGCGTCCGCTCCTTCAGCCTCTTCCGGTTCTTCCGTCACGATATCGGCGAGGTCAGTCGTCTTCGCGTCTCCGCCGCCCTTGCTCTTCTTTTCCCAGATAAGCGCGTCCTTCACGTCGATGACCTCGATGCCGAGATCGGTGAAGAGCACGTAAACTTCATCGAGAAGATCAACGTCGTCTTCAGCGTTCGGAATCGCGGCGATGATTTCCTGGTGGGTGACGTACCGTTGTTCGCGACCCTTTTTCACGAGGTGGCGAATAGCCTCCGGAAACTTTTTCAAGTCGTCATCCGTAGGCTGAGCGATGAACTTTCGGGGGTGTGATGCCATAGTGAATGCGATGCAGCGGAAAACTGCGTGGCGGTAGTGTAATGCAACCATGAAGGAAGCAAAAGGCAATTCATTCCATTCTTCAGCCCGCGATTTTCGCTAGCTTCAGCACCTGCTGGTACTGCGTCCGCAGTAATTCCTCATCGGCGACTTTGCCGCTTTTCTTAGCCACCATCATCTCACGGGTGATGTCTTGAAGCTTCTTTCGAAGCGCGTCGCGATTGGCGTTCTGGCAGTTGCGGCGGATTTCGCGCGCGGCGATGGAATCTCCCCAGCCGGAAAAGCCGTTTTCCTCGCAGAACAGCAGGAGGATGCGTGCGCGTTCCTGCACGTCCGCTGGGAGCACGGAGAGGTCGAAATCGACGCCGGGCGAGATCGCTTTTACGGCGTTGTACAGTTCGACGGCGGGTCCCGTTTCGGGAGCGATGAGCTCGTCGGCGAGCGAGCGCTGCATGGGATACATCATGATCAAACCGAGCGCGAGTTCGAGCGTGGAATACGGATTGGAATTGCCGATGACCGGCGCGGTTTCGGCGTGCGCCGCTTTGGAGCGCGACATGCTCTCGAACGCTTTCAAATCTTCCTGCATCGCGGTCACGGTCGTCGACATGGCCGCCGATGCTTTCTCGATCCACAAATTTCTCTCCGTCGCGGAAGCGATCGATTCGAGAAGCGGCAAAAGCTGCGCGAGCGCGGTGCGGCGTGCGGCGGGCGTGGAAAGGTCGGACACGGCGATCGCATCGACGACAAGCTGCAGGTACGGCCGGCCTTCGGAGAGGAGCGACCGGAGCATGTCGTGGGATTCTTGCGCGGCGTCGGCGGGGTCTTTCTGTCCGAGGGTTACCGCTTCGACAATGAGGTCGTTGCGGCTGAGGATAGGGAACGCGCGCTCGGCGGCGGCTTGGCCGGCTTTGTCGCTATCGAGGCAGAGCACGACGGTTTCAACGTACCGCTTGAGCAATTTTGCGTGCTCTTCGGTGAGCGCGGTGCCACAGGTCGCGACGACGTTGTGCATCCCGACCCGGTGGCACGCAAGCACGTCGAAGTAGCCCTCGACAACGATGACTTTCTGCGCGTCACGCATCGCCTGCAGGGCGTGGTGCAGGCCGTAGAGCACGGATGATTTACGATAGAGCGGCGACTCGGCGCCGTTCAGGTACTTCGCATCGTCATCGCCGAGCGTGCGCCCGCCAAACCCGATGACGCGCCCCTGCCCGTCGTGGATCGGGAACATGAGGCGGTTGCGGAAGCGGTCGTAGGGCCGGTCTTCTTGCAAATCTTTCTGGATGGCGAGGCCACTCAGCACGATTTCCTTGCGGCTGAACCCGGCCTTCAGCAGTTCGTCGTACGTATCAGTGAATCCGATCGGTGAGACGCCAAGTTCGAACTGCGCGATTTCTTCGGCCGTCACGCCGCGCTTGTCGAGGTAGTCCTTCGCGGGCGACCCCGCGAGGCGCTTGCGATACATCGCGTTCGCGGCATCGAGACAGTCGCGCAACCGTTCTTTTTCATCCTTGGTCGGCGTGCCCTTCGGCGTGTCGGGCAACGTGATGCCGGTGCGCTCCGCAAGGTCGCGGAGCGCCTGGGGGAAATCGACGTGCTCGATCTGCTGGTAGAACGTGAAGATATCGCCGCCCTTCTGGCACGGGAAGCAGTAGCAAATGCCTTTGTCGGGGGACACGAGGAAACTGGGGTGCGTGTCGTTATGAAATGGGCACAACCCGACGTAGTTTTTGCCCTTCTTCGTCAGCTGCGTGTATGAGCGAACGAGCTCTTCGATCGGCAACCTGGCTTTGATGTCGGCGACGGTGTCCATGGAGGCCCACTATACACCGTCCGTGCTCAGTTCGCGCCAGGTTCGGCGGGCTTGTCCGCGGGGACTTTGAAACCTGCGCCCATATCGCGATAGCAAAAATCGATCATTTCGTTCTTTAAAGCGTTTGCACGATGAACGCTTCCTTCCGACGCCTCGTCGGCGACGGCGAACATGACGACCAAGCGATGGAATCCGTGGCGCAAAATCATTTCCGCCCTGCTCTTCGGCCGCTGCGGTTCTATACATTGATCGATACTCACCGTGATACGATTCATCTCGGAATCCGTGCGAAACAGATCGTCGACCGCGCGCGCGAACGACGCACCATCTGTATGCTCCGCTTTCAGGCTACGAGCAATCGTCTTTGCCGCTTTCTTCAACATACCTTTCGAGAGAATGTTCGCCAGCGCGATTTCAATCTGCGACGCTTCGCGCTCGTTATCAAGGTACTGCGTGCGTGTTTCTTGCGCACCGTTCAATTTACCAAGATTCATGAGAACGGCGGCCTGTTTCGCAAATCCAAGAGCAGCCCAAGGGAAGGTGAAATCATTGTTGACGATGTTGAGGTACGGCACACCGTCCTCAAGGCGGCTCGCGAAATGCGTGTGCTGATCTTGCGATTCACGCGGCACGATGAACATGGCGCCTCCGATTTGGCTACCGTCGCGCCGAGCCGTCTCAACGTACATCATGCCATTCTCCACTGTTCCCCATTCGCATGTTCGAAGAAACGACGTCAGATTATCAATGAGCACGCGCTCTTCTTCCGTCATGTGCTCATCACCGAGAACTGCGTGCTTTCGAAGGATCGTATCAAGCGCCTTCTTGTACAACTCGCGCGCCTGCGCGACGGGAATAACCGCATTCGGAAGAGTATCGATCGTATACTGGAGCAACAAAGGCGATTGGCGAATAAGCATCGCGTTTTTCACGATCGCGGCCCTCTCGCTCAGGACGCGCACCGTCGCGTCCGACGTGCGCTCAGCCACGGCTTCGGCCACGTCCTTCCCCTCTTTTGTGAGCACGAAGTACGCCTCGCCCGAGTGCAAGCGTTTCACGGGTGTTTTATCTGGCATGTGCAAATCTGGCGGCATGGGAGATGGTCCGCCGAGACCGAGATATTTCCACCCACTACGAGTATCAACAATCCTTTCGCAGATCGATTCCGACACGGCGAACCATTGCACCTCCTCGTTCTCACCGTCGACGTACACATCTCTACTTTTCCGGCTGTATCGAACATCTTTATTTCCTACTTCATCCTTCACCCAAAACGCGACCTGCGAGGGGGAAAGACCGTCGAGCGGCTCCAGGGCCGCATCCGGAGGAAGCACCTCTTGAACGACATCACGAAACATTGTTTTGCGCATATGTATGACAATTTACTATATTTTTTGTATATGTCAACTATGATTGTTGGATCATCAATCTGGGCAAATTGTTCTTCAAAATGCCTTCTTTGGCCAACCCCCTGCCGATACACCGCCCTTCGGCCATAAGGAGCATGTCGCCGCGGAGGGTCGGATCGCACGTCGTGTCTTTACCGTCGAAAATGTCTTCGATCTGTTTTTCGTCCAACGTCAGCGTGCCCTTCGTCGCTTCGTGCCCCCGAAGCGTCGCCGTCTCATGGGCGATGCGCACGCGCCCGTCCTTGAGTTGCTTCGCGAACGGGACGCCGATCGAAAAGTCCTGCACCGGCATCGGGAAGTGCGCCACATCGACCGTGGTCATGACTACGTTCTCGCCGAGCTGATAGAGCGTTTCGTTATCACGCAGGAACGGTACGCCATAAAGCGCCGTGAAGTATTCCATTGCCTCGCGCGTTCTGCGCGACGGCAAGGGCTCTTCCTGAAATTTCTCCATACTCATCAGGTCGACGTTTTTCGTCGGGCCGTTCTTCCGGATTTCGACGGAGAAGAACCCTTCGGTATCGAGCGTCTGCGGCCAGAGACGCACCATCGGGTAGCCGCCCCCGGAAAGTTCCACACCGAGGTCCGCGGCGATCGCGCGCTGGACGATAACGGAATCCTCGACAGGCTTCCTCGCCCACTCCCCTTCCGGCTCCACGATCGAAATGCGGTCGCCGAACATCTTCAGCATCTGGAGCACGACTCCTTCGTTTTCTTCCGGCGTCAGCGTGCAGGTGCTGTAGACGATGCGCCCGCCGACCCTCGCCGCATGAATGGCCGATTCCAGCAGCTGCACCTGAAGACGCGCCATCTTCTCGATGTTCTCAAGACCGCAGTACTGGAGCGCGTCGCTGTCTTTGCGCACGGTTCCCTGCGCGGTGCACGGCGCGTCGCAGAGCACGCGGTCGAACCGCTCGGTCATATGCT
>CAYGDM010000078.1:0-4933 GCA_964348685.1 uncultured Candidatus Peribacteria bacterium
GACCTCATGCAGGACACGTTCGTCCGCGCATGGGAGAGCATGCAGAAAGGCACGACCATCGAGAACATGCGGGCCTTCCTCTATAGGATCGCCAACAACCTGATCATCGACGACGTGCGTCGCAGGAAGTTGCGTACCGAGGAATCGCTCGAGGACATGCAGGAGCAGCACGGCTGGGAATTGCCCGATACGGCCCCCGACCCCTCCCGCGTGACCCACGGCGTGATGGTGATGGAAACGGTTGCGAAGCTCGAAGAACCGTACCGCACCGCCGTCGTCATGCGCTACGTCGACGGACTCCCTCCGCGCGACATAGCAGACGCGCTCGGCGTTTCCCCCAACGTCGTCTCCGTCCGGATCCACCGCGGCATCGAACAACTCGCCGCCGTCGTGAATCCAGCCTAACCTTCATCCACGTTCTCCGTTTTTTACCACCGTCCCTCGATCGGATACCGGTTCGATCGCACTACCATGAGTCATCCGAATTACAACGATCCAGAATCACTGAGTGACGCTCACGAATTATCCCTCGCCCCCGAGGAACGCGCGGCTGGGAAGTTCGCACTTCAAGCCAGGATGAGCCTTTCGCTCTCCGCGGAGGAAAAGGCCGATATTCGGCGCGTCATCCAGCATGCGGTCTACACGGAGCCGGTTCCTTCATTTTCGTGGAATACGCTCTTTGATGGATTTCGCTTGCCGACCATGGCGCTTGCTGCGTTATTGCTGCTTTCCGCGTCCGGTGGCGGTCTCGTCTACGCGGCCGAATATGCCATCCCCGGTGATCCTCTCTACGGCGTGAAAATCCACGTGACCGAAGCGCTCCGAGCGCAATTCGTTTCCCCCGAGCAACGCGCACAATGGGCGGTGCTCCGCTTGGAGCGCCGCATCGATGAATTGCACCGCCTCGAAGCGCGTGGCAAAGCGGAAGAAGAAATTGACGTTGTGATCGGCGACCGTATCGAAGCGGCTGCGCACGACGTGGAGGTTGAAGTCGAAGCCCTGCCTGCTGCTGCCGCTGAGCGCGCCGCGATGCGCACGGCGATCCGCTCGGCGATCGGCACGGAAGACGCTGATCTCCGCCGCGCCAGCCGCATTAACCGCGTGTTGAAAGCGCTGAAGGACCGCGCCGAGACATTCGATGCGCCGGTCCCCACGACGATCGCACCCGTTCCTCGTGCACTGCGCGATACTGCGGCCGCGTCGGTCCGCGCTTCTTCCACGCGCTCCTCCCGGACGGACGATGATGACACTGATGACGATAGCGACAACAGCGACAATGCTGTTGACGACGATGACGATAACAATGAAGGTCGCGACAGCAATGACGATACACACAGCAAGAATGAAGATGACGATGATGATGATTCAAGCGAGGATTCCTTGCTGGATCTCGATCGCGAGGAAGGCGTTACAGGAGCGATCAAGCTCGATCTCTGAGCGCGGAAACGTGGTACGATCCATTTCGTACTTCTTTCCCCGTACGCCGCATGAATCCCTCACGTATTCTTTCAGCGCTCGCAGCCGCTTCGTTGCTCGTTTCCGCTGCGCCGGCGTTTGCCGAAAACGATGACGACTCTTCCTCGTCGTCCTCTTCCTCGTCTTCCGCCTCGTCGTCCTCCGAGTCGTCGGATGCCAAAACGACATTGCGCATCGAACGCTGCAAGCGTTTCTCGAACGGGGACGATTACGAGCGATGCGTACGCTTGATCCGCCGCTTGCCGGCCAAGGAGAATGTGGAAACCGTCGACACGGAGAATCAGGACAGCGACCAGTGGAAGTGGGTGAATTTCCTCAACAAGATCGAAGGAAAGGTAAAAGCAACGGTCAAGTACGTAAGCACGATGGCGAAGAGCTTCTGCAAAGACCGTACTGCGGAGAACGACACGACGTCGCGCGAGTGCATGACGCGCGTGAAGAATGAACTCAAAACGCGCATCGATGCGATTCTCGACGAAGTCTTCCGCGCCGACTTGCCGTCCGCGCGCTGATCGATCCCGCATCGAAAAAGCCGTTCCGTCGCGGAGCGGTTTTTTTATGCGGTTTTGTAGTCGTCTTTCTCGGGATCGTACGTGATGTGGTCGTGATCGGATGCGATCAGATCCGCGAGCAGTTCCGCCGCTTCGGCGGGGGATCGCACGGGTGATCCTTCGCGGGCCATCGCCGTGTCGAACGGGCCGAGATGCGCGATTTTGAGCGTCCAGCCCGGATGCCCCGCCGCCGCGCAGCGCGCGATGTGCTCGCCTGCCGCCTTCGACGCGGCGTAGAGCCCCGGATCGTCCGGCGATTGCAGTGCGCGGTAGCTGGAGACGTGGAGGATCGTCGCATGCGGCGCCAGCAAGGCGGCAGCTTCTTTCAGCATCAGCCAGATGCCTTTTGCGTTCACGGCGAAGAGCGCGTCGAACTCGTCTTCCGGGTGCGACAGCGTCGGGCCGCGTCGGACGATGCCCGCGTTGTTCACGAGCACATCGATGCGTCCGCCCGATTGCACGAGCGCCATGCGGACGTCGTCCAGTTTCGTGACATCGCAATGCACATGCGTGACGCCGTCGATCGCCTTCGCGGGCGTCGCTTGATCGAGGCTGGTGACGCGAGCTCCTTTCGATGTCAGAAGCGCGGACAACGCGAGGCCGATGCCGTTGCTGCCGCCGGTCAAAACGACGTGTTTTTCATGGAAGTCCATGCAGTGAGTATAGCACTCATCGCCCCGCTGCTTCGATTTGCGCCTTCACGCGCATGGTGCCCACGATCGCGGAACGCTCCGATTCGTCGAGCTTCATCTTGATGAACTTCACGGTGTCCTTCAGGTCGGGGAGCATTTTGTGTTCGAGCGCGTTCACGCGGCGGCGCGTCGTTTCGAGTTCGATTGCCATGCGCTCTGCTTGTTTTTCGATTTCGGCCAAGCGCACGAGGTCCGCGAAGGTTTCCTCGAACAGGTCGATCGCCTCGTCGAGGAAGGCGTTGGTGTTCGCGTAGCCGTAGCTGCGGATCGTGCCTTCTTTGCGCAGCTTGAACACCGGGATCTTCACGCCCATCACGCTCTTGATCTCGTAATCGAGCGACACGACCGCTTGCGGGCTCGAGAGCGCGTTCTGCAGTTCCGATTCCGACAGCCATGCCGAGGCGAGGATGAACGTGCGGAAGGCGCGCTGCAGCTTGAGATCGATCGATTCGCGCAGCTGCTTGGCGGTGCGGATCACGATCAGGAATTGCTGCATGAGGCCGTCTTGCTTGTCTTTCAGCAACTTATGGCCGCGTTTCGCCGACGCGCTCTTGCGCTTCAGTTCCATCAGGGCCATGCGCGTCGGATTGACGTGAAGGATCGCCATCAGTCTTTCTTCGGAAGGTAGAGGTCGACGTGTTCGCCTTTCACGCGTTTCAGTTCGTTCTTCGGTAGTTCGGTGAGCAGGTCCCAGCCGATCGCGAGCGAATCGTAGATCGAGCGGTTTTCTTGCTCCCCCTGCGCGATGAACTCCTTCTCGAAGCGGTCGGCGAACTTCAGGTATGCCTTGTCGACGTCGTTCAAGGACGATTCGCCGAGGATCACCGCGAGTTCGCGCACTTCCGTGCCGCGTGCGTAGGCCGCAGTCAGCTGGGCGTCCATGCCGCTGTGGTCAGCGCGGGTTTTCGTCTTGTCCTGGGCTTTGCCCTTGAGGCGCGAGAGCGATCCCATCGGGATGACCGGCGGCGCGATGCCTTTCTGGTGCAATCCGCGGTCGAGGCGGATCTGGCCTTCCGTGATGTAGCCCGTGAGGTCGGGGATCGGGTGCGTCACGTCGTCTTCCGGCATCGTGAGGATCGGAATCTGCGTGATCGAACCATCGCGGCCCTTGATGCGGCCGGCGCGTTCGTAGATCGAGGCGAGGTCGGTGTACATGTAGCCCGGATAACCGCGGCGTCCCGGCACTTCCTTGCGCGCGGCGGAGACTTCGCGGAGCGCTTCGCAGTAGTTGGTCATGTCCGTGAGGATCACCGTGACGTGGTAGCCCTTTTCGAACGCGAGGTATTCGGCCGCGGTGAGCGCGAGGCGCGGCGTGGCGATGCGCTCGACCACGGGGTTATCGGCCGTGTTGAGGAAGAGCACCGTGCGCGCGAGTGCGCCTGTCTTCTCGAATTCATGCTTGAAGTATTCGGCTTCCTGGAACGTGACGCCCATCGCCGCGAACACGACAGCGAACTTGCCGTCTTCGGCGTTCACGGGCGCTTTTCCTTGCGTGTCGCGGTCTTCCTGGGTGAGGACCCGCGCCTGGCGAGCGATCTGCGCGGCGAGGACGCTGTGCGGGAGGCCTGCGCCGGAGAAGATCGGGAGCTTCTGCCCGCGGACGAGTGTGTTGAGCACGTCGATCGTCGAGATTCCCGTTTGGATGAAGTCGTCCGGGAATTCGCGGCTCGCCGGGTTGATCGGGTTGCCGTTGATGTCGAGCACGGCCTCGGGGACGATCGGGCTGCCGCCGTCGATCGGGGCGCCCGCGCCGGAGAACGTGCGGCCGAGCATCTCTTCCGAGACGCCGAGGCGGAACGGGCGGCCGAGGAACCGGACTTTCAGGCCGGCGGTCTGCAGGCCCTGGGTCGATTCGAACAGCTGCACGACGGCCATGTCGGAGCGCGCTTCGAGCACTTTGCCGAGGCGTTTTTCGCCGTTCGGGAGTTCGACGTCGCAGAGTTCGTCGTAGGCGACGCCTTCGACCGCGCGGACGATGAGGAGCGGGCCGGCGACGTCGGAGACGGTCTTGTAAGCGGTAACGGACATACGATTTGGGGGAGTGGCGGGTGGAGAGCGATTAGGCGATCGAGTGGATCGAACGAAGGGCGGTCGTGATGTTCTTCTCGAGCGTGTCGAACGTCGCGAGTTCGGTTTCGGGGATGAGGTGCGCCTTCGAGATCTCTTCTTTGATCGGGAGATCGCGCAGTTGCGAGACTGCGAAGTCTTCGCGCG
>CAYGDM010000079.1:0-4929 GCA_964348685.1 uncultured Candidatus Peribacteria bacterium
AGGACGGGCTCGTTACGCTGCGGTTGGGGTCCTCGATTCGCCGGCGGCCGTTGGCCGCGCTGTTGGCGCTGTGGATCTCCTCCGGGAGGCGGTACGTTACCGCGCTGTCGCGGCATGGGGGCTGTTCCCTCTTCGGGGGCGAAGCTGGGGGGCGGAGGAGCGATCGGCTGTTCGGGGGTACGGTTAGTACCGCTCGACAGTGAGCGTTGCATCCACTCTTTCACCGTTTTCATCTGGAATGTTTGGAAATGAAACTGAAACTGGACTCAGTCTACGCTCCGGGCCCACACATAGCAAGGTCATTTGTTCTGTGATCAGTGATTTTGGCTACAGCTCAACGAATTTTTACATAGATTTTTTGTTTTGGAGAAAAATTGCAGCTGGACCGGATGCGCGGGAACGGGTCTGCGGGCTTTGCGTGGCGCCGTGAAGCGGGTACCCTGACGTACCGTATGGATATGGTCATAAAGACGGGGAATACCCGCGCACCGCGTTCTGTTCTCCTTGCCGTCAGCGATGAGCGTAGTTTGCAGGACGAACGCGTCGTGATGTTGTTCCATATCCACGGCAACGAATCGTCCGCCAAGACGGTGCAACGCGAGTGTGAGAACGTCCTCAAGCACGCGCTCCTCGAAACCGAAGGCGACAGCGCCGAGCGTCTTGATGGGGCATTGAAAGAGCTCAACGGTCTTTTGAAGGGGATGCTCGTGTCGGGAACGATCGAAGACCTTCACATGCTCATCGCGGTCGTCGAAAGCGGCGGCATGATGCACGTGTCGCACGCCGGCCGCAGCGAGGCATACCTCGTTCGCAAGGGTCTCGCGAGCCAAATCACCGAATACACGAGCGGCAAATCGACGCCCGCGTTCGTTCATATCTCCAGCGGCGCGCTGCAGAAGGGCGACATCGTCATTTTGTCGTCGCAACGCCTTCTTCGTTCGCTCACCCCGGCCCAGATGGCCGGATTGCCGAAGAAGGGGGAACCGATCGATGCACTCACGCGCGCGCTCGATGCCGAAGGCGAACACGCCGCCCTCGCAACGGTCGAAGTGGAAGCCCCGATGTCGCTCCCCTTCGCCGCCGATGATGACGAAGAAGAACCGGTCGAAGAATTGCGCCGCGCCCCGCGCCGTCGCGGCGGTTCGGACAACGCGATTCAGGCGTACGCGCAGAAGGCGATGTCGTTCCTGCAGGCGCTCCCCCTCGGAGACCTTGTGAAGAAGCTCCGCCCGGCCCCGAAGCCCCGCGGCATGAAGGGCGCGCTTGATACGGTCGTCCGGAGCGGGCGCGAATGGTTCTCGGGTTTGCTCGTGGACCTGCGCGATCCGAAGCGCAAGAAGCGCGCTCACCTTCTCCTGCTCGCGCTCTGCATCGCGTCGCTCGTCGTTGTGTGGATGATCGTTAACCTCCTCATGTTCTCGCAGCGCAACAAGAGCCAGGCCGAGCTCGAGGCATTGGTTGGCACCATCAATGAGCAGATTCAAACCGCGGAAAACCGCCGTATCATCGGCGACCTCAGCGCCGCCAACGGCATTTTGGCCCAGGCAGAGGAGTCGGCGCGCCAAGTGATGGATAACGAATCCGGTCTCTTCCGGGTCGAGGCGCTCACGTTGCTCGATTCCATCCGCGCCAAGCGGGAAGAGCTCAATAACATTCTCCGCGTCACGCCGCGCGTGGTCGCGAGCCTCGCCACAAAAAACGCCAGCGTGGTGTCGAAGGGCCTCATTGGTTTGCGCGACGGTGAATTCGCCGCGTTCGACGCGCAGAACGTGTATCGCGTTCTTCTGAACACCGTCGACGATCCGGCCAAACTGCCCGAAGGCGACGAGCTTATCGTGGCTGGCACGTGGTTCGAGCGTTTCGGCACGCTCGTCTTCCTCCTCACCGGCAATGTCGTCATGGAGTGGAGCAATGACGCGGCGACGACGATGAAGACGGATGATCCGGCGGGCTGGGTGACCGGCACCGCGGTGGAAACGTATCTGCGTTACGTGTATGTGCTTGCTCCCGACCGTACGACGAGCGGCCGCAACCAAATCTATCGATACGAGCGATTGCAGAATCGTTACGGTGCGCCCACGCCGTACAACGTGAACGGTGATCTCACGGGCGCGATCGACATCGCGATCGACGGCAACGTGTACGCGCTCAAGGAAGGCGGCGGCATTGTGAAGCTCTTCCGCGGCGAGTCGCAGCCGTTCCAGATCCGCCAGGCGCCCGAGAATTTGCTTACGAATGCTACGAAGCTCTACAAGGTCACGGACGGAAACTTTTACATTCTCGACCCCGTGGAAGGCCGTGTCATCGTCCTGAGCGATGGCGGCGCGACCGGCGAAGCGACGTATCTGCGCCAGTACGTTCTCGAGATCGACCAGCTCGGCGAATTGCGGGACGTGTACGTCGACCCTGATCAGTCGCACCTCTACGTGATGGACGAGAAGCGTATCTTCATCATCGACTTGAACCAGCAGGGCGAGCGCGAAGGTGCGGCATTATGAGAGTTTTGGCGTTTGGCACGTTTGACCTTCTCCATCCGGGCCACCGGTTCGTCCTCGCGGAAGCGCAGAAACGCGGCGTGCTGTTCGTTGTCATTGCGCGCGATGTGAACGTGATGAAGATCAAAAGCCGCGCGCCGATTGATGATGAAGAGACGCGCGCGAAGAACGTGCGAGCCGTGGTGCCGAACGCGACGGTGCTCCTCGGCGATGTGTCTGACTTCCTCGCGCCGGTGCGCAGCGTGGAGCCGGATCTTGTCATCCTTGGGTATGACCAAAAGCTTCCGCCGGGCGTTCTCGACAATGATTTCCCCTGCCCCGTCGAGCGGCTGCCGGCGTTCGAACCGGAGATGTACAAATCATCGATTATACGCGCAAAAAAAGACCCCCAACCTCACTCCGAAGAGTGAAGCCGGGGGTCGGTGCGCCGCGGAGGCAGCCACAAGGGCCGAATCAACAGCAGGATCCATACGATCAGGCACATGACAAGAAAATAGAGCGGCTGGGCATAGTGGCTGTATTCCCATGCATCGACCGCGACGAGCGCGAGCGCGCTTGAGAGGACCCAGAACATCCAACCGAGTAGGCTGAATTCGTGCGGAGCGTTCCAAGCGTCTTTGACCATCGGAAACGTTCCGATGCACATGGCGATGAGTGAGCACGTCATACCGAGCGACGTGTTCCCCCACACAAGCCAGATGGAGAGGCCGAGACATGCGAGCGCGAGACAGAGGTACTCGACCCATGACCACGCGAGCGTGCTGTATCGGATGACCAGTATCACCAGCACGACGTTCATCGACGCACATGCCCAGATTTGGGGAGTGTCGGTGCCCGCTTTGTTCATCATGAACAGCGTGATGCCATCGAACACGACCCACACGATGCAGCTCGCCATGTTCAGCGGAGCGCATGTCTTCCACCAGATCCGCCAGAAGGTCGGCAGGTATCCGGTGACCATAAGCACGGCGCTTATGTTTTGCAGGAATGAAGACCAATCCACGAATTGCTCCTTTCGTTGAAGAGAATGATCTGACCTACCGGCATCCTACACCTAGAACTTATTTTGACAAATAGTAAAATCTATGATATTATAATACGAAATGCACACAAAGATCATCAAAACAGTCACTTCTCTCCCTGTTATTCGGGAATTTCTTGGTGCGGGCCTTGGCTGCGTTAGTGCGTTGGCGCTCTATGGCGTCTTTGAATTCCTGCGCGGTTCGTTCTCCATCGCCACGGTCGGGCTCCTCGCCATGCTCGTTCTTGCCGCGGGATGTGCCTTCCTCCATCGACGCTTTCTCCCATCGACCATGTCAGAGATTGATTAATCCACACGCGCGCAGATCGCTACACTGAGACCGTGACGTACGTCATCGCGGTCGTCATCGGCGTATGTATGGGCAGCTTCGGCAACGTGCTCGTCGATCGGTTGCCGCGCGGCGAATCGATCCTTGGTCGCTCTCACTGCGACGGCTGCAAGAAGCCGCTCTCCCCGCTCGAATTGATTCCGATTCTCAGTTGGATTTTTTTGCGTGGCCGTTGCCGCTCGTGCAAAACATTGATCCCCGTTCGCGTGTCGCTGGTGGAACTCTTCTCTGGAATCCTCGCATTCGCTGCGATGTATGCGACCGGCGGTGATGTCGTTCTCGCGATCCCGTTCTTTATCGCGCTGTGGTCGCTCCTGCTCATCGCGGTGATCGACATGCACACGAAGACGATTCCCGACGTCCTCACGCTTGTCGTATTCATTACTGCCATCGCCTATCAGCTGTTCGCATTCGGTACGGTCCCCTACGTCGCGCCGCTCATCCTCGCGGGATTCTTTCTACTGCAGTGGGTCCTTAGCCGCGGGCGCTGGGTGGGTTCGGGCGATATCCTCCTCGCCGCCGCGATCGGCATGCTCGTGGGCACGATCGATGCCGCGGTCTGGACGCTTTTGGCCTCCTACGCCATCGGCGCCAACGTCGCGATCGTCCTCATCCTCGCGAAAAAACTCCGCCGCGGCGACATGGTCCCCTTCGGTCCGTTCCTCGTGCTCGCGGCGTACGTCGTGTTACTTGCGGGAGAAGCGTTGCCGCAGGTTTTGCCTCACCCCTAACCCCTCTCCCCGTTCTCGCACTGCGAGAACGACCCTCTCCCGTCGGGAGAGGGTGGCCCCGCGGGGCCGGGAGAGGGCTCATTCCACCTGCATCTTCGCCCGCTTCTTCGACTCGCGGTCTTTGATCTTCTCGCGCTTGTCGAATTGTTTCCGTCCGCGCCCGATCGCGATCACCAACTTGATGTGTTTCCCCGCTTTCAGTTCGAGCGGGATGATCGCCATGCCTTTCTCGTCCGACAATGTTTTCAGCCGGTCGAGTTCCTTCGTGTGCAGCAGCAGCAATCGGTCGCGCGATTGGTCGTCGAGGACGGCGTTCGCCGCGAAGGGATACAC
>CAYGDM010000080.1:0-4879 GCA_964348685.1 uncultured Candidatus Peribacteria bacterium
TACGACTTCCAGATCCGCAATCTGGCGTTCTATCCGGGCTGAACTACGGGCGCACGATGGGTGAAGGAAAGAGCGGTTTTCGGGCTGCCCGCCTCGGCGTAGCTCAGGAGAGCGAAGCCGGGAACTACGGGCGCACGGGGAAACTAAAAGAGCCGCGCAAGACTATCATCGTCATCCATGCGAAACAATGCCGATGATGCGAACAAATGGACTGTCATGGTGATCCACCTCAGGCGGACGAACAATGAATACATTATTTGTTCAATTTATCCGTGATAGTATTCTTTTCATGGCGAGTGGCGCTGACAATATTGAAGAGTTTAGGGCGGCGATTCCGCTCCTGCAGCATCTTCCATCGTCCATTCTCGAAGAGCTGGATCCGGGGGAGTTCGCTTTTCCGTCGCCGGAAATTGAACGCATGCGCGCTGAGCTTGAAGCGGAAACGGGTTGTTATGTCATGACATACAAAATAGGCATCTTCTTGCCCGATATTCCCGCGAGGGCGCACTTGTGCAACTGGCTGAAGCAGGCCGTGCTCACGACCGACCAGCACGCCCTCATGTCGCGTGCGGAATCTGTTTCCGAGCCGCTTGGTGTCAGTTTCGTGTTGTATCAGAAGCCGCTTGTGATCATGCCTCCGTCCGGCAATCCCATCGCGCAGGCGTATCTCAAAAGTCAGCAGGAGCGCGCTCGAAAGGTTTGAGAACACGCTAATCCGAATACATTATTTGTTCAATAATTGGATCTTCTCGTAGAGGATCGGCACCTGTTCGGCGAGAACATTGCTGTCGGTATTTTCTTTGAAGTTCGGACCGATGCCGCCGTACTCGAATGCGTAGATGTCCGGTGTTCTCCAGTCTCCCGAGCGGAACCGTTCGATCGCCCAGTCGAAGTACTCCCAATCCTCCCGGCTCATCGGGCGATGGCCGACGTGTAGGCCGTTTTCGTAGCGCATGCCCGTCATGTGGAATTCGCCGATGCGGTCCACGGGCAGCGATTCGATGTAAGCATGCGGGTTTATGCCTAATACCTCGGCGGCCGCACGCGCGTGGTCGATATCGAGCAAGAGTCCGCAGCCCGTTGCCTCTATGACGGCGCGGATGGTTTCGGGTTCCACGCAACAGAACGGGGGATGCAGGCCGTCATCTTCAGGGAACGTCGGCAGGTTCTCGACAATGATGCGTTCCATGCCCATTTCTTTTCCCGCTGCTTGTACATCGCGGATCATCGCGTCGGTCACGCGTGCGCGGTGTTCGGGCGACCGCGAATCGTGTGGGATGTCGGGCATCACGTTCGGGGGAATGTGTAGGTGCATGTTCACAAGCTTCGTGCCGGTTTTTTCCATCCACATTCGCACCATCGCCCAGTCGGGGGTGGAACCGTCTCCCGCCTTGAGGGGAAAATGCACGTAGGCCGGTTTCGTTTGTAATGCGGGTTCGACCAGTTCCGGCCAGTCGGAACATTTCCACAGGTCCACGTCGATCTTCCCTGCGAGGAGTAATGCTTCGGCCTGCGGTGACCAGTTCACGGCGAGTTTCATTGAACCGCAAGTGTAACACGCGCCGTCGATCTCTAAAATCCGCGCATGATGTTGCCTTTGTACGAAGCACTCTCGTTCGTTGGAGTGGGATTTGTGGGCAGCATGCTTGGATCGTCGGTCGGAGGTGGGGGATTTCTCGTGTCGTCGACGCTCGTGGCGTTCGGGTTGCCCCCGCAAATGGCCGTTGGTACGAGCCGCTTCGCCGGTATCGGATCGTCGGCTACCGCTATCGTCACGTTTTCCCGGAATCGGAAACTCGATGCAGCCCTAGGCCTCAAGCTCGCGGTTGTATCGGTCATCGGCGCCATCGTCGGTCTTGTCTTACTTCAGGATGTGCCCGATCTCGTGTGGACGCTCCTTGCAATGGGCAACGTCCTCCTCGCGCTCATCGTCTTCCTTGTCAAATCGCGCTTGGGTGTAGATGTTGCTGCCCCTGCCACAGGCTCCCGTAAGGCATGGGGCTTCGCGCTCTACGCTCTGACCGGACTGTGGGTTGGGTTTTTCGGTGGCGGAGGTTCAATCATTTCGAACCTGCTCCTAATCTTGTTCTTCGGCCATACGTTCCTCGACTCTGCCGGAACGAGAAAAATCCCAGCATTCTTCGTTTCGATCATTATGTTCGTGATTTGCGCACTGCAGGGGATGGTCGATTGGGAACGCGGGCTTGTGCTGCTCATCGGGACCACGATCGGTTCGTACTGCGGTGCGCGATTGGTTATCCGTCTGGGGGACGCATGGTTTCGCAGACTCACGATCGTTTTCTTGATCGCGTCCTTCGGTGGCTTGCTTGTTGACCTCGTGCGTTCGATCGCCTGAGCTCAACCTATAATGAGCCTCTCCACCTCCTCCACCGTCTCTTTCAACTTTCCTTCTTTGTTCAGCACGCGCGCGTCGCAGTGGTCGGCGTAGGCGAGTTCTTTATCCATGCTGTGCATGCGGCGCTGCAGTTCGTCGTGCGTCATCGGTGAACGCTTCTCGATGTGCGTCACGAGCTGCCCAACCGATTCGGGTGCGATGAAGATGGATTGCAGCGGGTGCAGTTTGTCTTTGAAGATCTGCGAGTTTTGGATGCTCAGGAATCCCTGCACGTCGACTTCGCGGAGGACGATTTTTCCGGCTTCGATGTGCGGGATGATTTCGTCGTACATCGTCGCGTAGCGGTCGCGCCCGTGGACGATGGCCCACTCGAGCACTTTGTCGTCCGCCAGAAGCCGTGCGAATTCTTCGTCGGTCACGAAGTGGTACGCGTCGTCGCCTTCGTCTTTCCGTCGGGCGCGCGTCGTCGCCGAGCGGGGATAGTGGAATTCCGGGTGTTTTTTCCGCAATTGGCGCACAATCGCCGTTTTGCCCACGCCGCTCGGACCGATGATCAAAACAAGCTTCCCGGTGCCTGATTTTGGCTCTCCCATGCAGTGATTCTACGGAGGGTGACCCTTGTCCGCAAACCGCGTTTGTGCTATACTGATTGGATTTGCTCTTTTCACCCCGGAGACACGCGATGAGGGGGAAGTGCCGCTTCTGAAGCGACATTTGCCTCTCCCTGCCGCTGCGACAAGACCAGTCGCATCACCCGGTTCCCTCCAACGTGAGGGATCCACACAAACACACACATCGGGCAACCGCCCGCCTCTCCCAGGCTCATAGGGACGAACATTCACTCCACACAAACACACACGGCTACGGAGACCTCTCTCCGAACCGTGGTAGGGAGTGCTGCAGGTCACAGCATCTCTCTTCAGTACACGCGTGCTGAAGAGGCTACACCCCGCTCCATTCCGCGCTCGACAAACTATTCGAGCCTGGGACGGAGCGGGGTGAATTTTGCGTGCATGAATCGATCAGTCGTTTTGGTTTTCTTCCTCGTTTTCCTCCTTCAGCTCCGCCTGGCGTTCCATGATCTTTTTGCCCACCGTCGCCGCGATGGCACCGCCGATCACCAAGCCCACGACGAGCTTGGTTTTGTTCAATTTTTTCTTTCTGCGGAAGGGCCACATGTGGCTTCCAGTATAGCAGATTTTTACGATGAAAAAGCTCTTCGGAACGCCGTTTCGCTGGCAAAAGGCTTACTGTTTCTTGAAGCTGGTCGATGCGTTGGCGCAGGCGATGTCCGTCGGCCGGTCGACGTTCGACGGACAGACGAAGAGCGTCAGCACGTACGTGCCGGGCCTGGAATACGCGAGTACGTCCGCGAGGCTGGACGTGAACTCCGCTTTCGGCAATTTCGCACTCTTTGTGCGCAGCTTCATTGATTTCACGAACCACTGGCCGATCTTTTTATTCCTGCCGCCGACGACCTTCGCCCATACGTCGTATCCGTTCGTCGTCGGAGCTTTGGCGATCTCGAACCCGAACGTTTTCAGGTCCGCGCCGACGTACGCGTTTTCGATCACCGGAAGTTTCTTCTGCTTCGTCGTCGCGAGAACGGCCGCATCGGCAGTGGGAACCGCGAGCGAGAGCGCGAGGATGAGTGCGAGGAGTTTCATGGAAGGGGTAGGGGATGGGTTCAGTGCAAATGGTCCCAGTCGATGTCCGGGTATGACTTCATATGCGCCAGTACTTCGTCGTCGATCTGCTTCAGCTTTTCGGGCGTGCGGGCTTCGACCGTGACCGAGAGGCACGACGACGTGTTGCTCGCGCGGATGCCCGCCCACGCGCCGTCGCCGAAATCGATGCGGGCGCCGTCCATCGTATTCACGGGATATTTCGTCGCGAAGTGTTTCTTCGCCTCCTCGACGACCTCGAACTTGCGGTCGTCGGGGCAGTCCGGCCGGCGTTCCTGCATTTTGAAGACCTTCGGGAACCGGTCCATGATCGCCGAGACCGGCATGCCGGCGTTCTTCGTGATCGAGGCCAATCTCATCGCCGCCACGAGCGCATCATCGAAGCCGAAGTAGTCCTCGAAGCAGAAAATGTGTCCCGACAGTTCTCCGCCGAGCAGCGCCTTGCTCTCGGTCATCGCGTGTTCCACGTTGCCGTGGCCGACCTTGCACATCACGGGCGTGCCGCCGAGACGGGGGATTTCGGTTTCGAGGATGCTCGAGTTGCACACGGTGAAGACCACCGCGGTGCCGGGGTGCCGCTTGAGCATGTCCTCCGCGAGCATGAGGATGATCGAGTCGGACGAGTGGATTTCACCTTTCTCGTCCACGAATCCCAGTCGGTCGCCGTCGCCGTCGTACCCGAAGCCCATGTCGGCTTTTTCTGTGACCACCAATGCTTTCCTAGGGAAAAAGATTGGGATGACAATGTTAGGAGCCCTCATGAACTCCTTTTACCAGCCGATCTTGGAGCAAGCAAAAAAAGATCGCATCCCTATTTTAGACCTACCCAATACATTCC
>CAYGDM010000081.1:0-4606 GCA_964348685.1 uncultured Candidatus Peribacteria bacterium
CCCCTGGGGCACGTACCGCACGATGAAGAAGATCTACAAGATCGAAGGGAAAGTACCGGAAGCGGAACGCACGCTCACGCTCGACGACGTGATGGAGAAGGCGCTGCAGGAGCCGTATTGGGATTAATAGTGCGCTTTCTCGCTATTATTGACCATTGTATGTAAATGGCGTAATTTATCATAAGTTCTTTGACACGCCATCAATACCCGTTACCACCCCTCTGTACCGTGACTTGTACGGACTTCCCGCTTTGGGAATGCGCAGGTCGTGGGCAGACTCGTGGGAGCGATTCCATGTCTCTGTTTATGGTGACGGTTTCGATTGCTGATGGTAACGACCGAGTTTTTCGACATTGTCTCGTCGAAGCGGAATCTCGGAAAGCTGCCCCTGACGTCTATCATCCGTATAGAAGTCAGTGGAAAACGAGCAGATCCGAAAGAGTTCATTCCGTAAGAGGACTAGCAATGCACAGGATTGCGATGTTCGGCTACGACGAAATTTTGGACGGCCTTCGAATGCTGAAGAAAGATCCGAACTGGAACACCTCTTTAGAAAGGGCGTTCGCCTTCGGGTTTGACTGCGCAGACGGTAACGAACGTTGGGAGGAGCTCTATGCTTCGGCCAACAACGTACTGCACTTCAAACATTTCATCATTAGTCGATCCGTAAAAGCGCTCTTGGTCTATGTCGCTGAAAAGGGTTTCGATACCCGATGGTTTACCGGCGTAGAGGAAAATTGGTCGTAGTGTCAGAGACTGCAGCCCCACCGTGCAAACGGGAGGGGCTGTTTTTATAATCGTAAAATTTCTATAACAACTTCATCTTCTGTTTTGTTGTCCGTATCAACAACTGCTCCCGCATCAAACGACGAAACCATCGAGTGCACCGCACGTGCGGCATCCTCGCCGTACGATCGCTCTCTTGCTTTATCACGCTCAATGCACACGTCCACGGGAGCCTTGAGCGTCACGATCCGCACGGCATCACCAAAACGCGCAACAAAATCATCGACTTGTTCTTTGTGATAGAAATTTCCATCGATCACTGCGGTCACGTCACTCTTCAATCTTTCGATGACATGAGCGTTCGCTGCGAGGAAATTCTCTAAAGGGATGCCGTTCTCGTCTGCGGTATCCAATCCGAGCTCTTCCAATACACCATCGATCGACACGTATGAAGCGTCGAGCTTATCTGCCACGGCTTTCGCAACGGTCGATTTACCGACGCCAAGGGGGCCGCGAATGAGGAGGATGTTAGGCATAGCCTTAAAACCCCGAAACAATCACCCCCAAGAGCGCCATAATCCCACCCACGATCCACATGCGCATCGTGACCTTGCTCTCGCCCCACCCCAGCGCCTCGAAGTGATGATGAATCGGCGCGGAGAGGAAGACTTTCTTGCCGCCGCGGAGGCGCTTGCTCGTGAGCTGGATGATCACGGAGAGCATTTCGATGACGAAGATGAAGCCGACGAGCGGCAGGATGAGTGGCTGGCCGATCATCATCGCGATGACCGCGAGGACGCCGCCGAGCGCGAGGGCTCCCGTATCGCCCATGAAGAAGAGCGCCGGGGGGACGTTGTTCCAGAGAAAGCCGCCGATGGCGCCCACGCACACGGCGCAGAAGCCCGCCAGGACGTAAAGCTCCGCCATGTAGGCGATGATGCCGAACGAGCCGAAGGCGATCGCCAGGAGGCCGCCCGCAAGGCCGTCGAGGCCGTCGGTGAAGTTCACCGCGTTCACGGTGCCGATGAAGATGAACATGAAGATCGGCACGTACCACCAGCCGACGAAGACGTCACCGACGGTCGGGACGTGGATCGTTTCGTAGCCGAGCTTGAGGTAGAACCACAGCGCAGCGACGAGCGAAAGGAGGAGCAGCGTGAAGATCTTCTGGCGGAAGCCGAGCCCTTTCTGCTTCTTCTGGTTACCGACCATATTGCGGATGATCGCGCCGCCGAAGTTGCCCCCGAGCGCGACGAACGCGATGAGGAGCACCACGATGCCTCCGATGATCACGGAGCCGATCGGGCCCGTGCTTGCCGTCAATTGGCCGATATACGCCACCGCGTCGCCCGTCGTGAAGACGAGGTACGCGACCGCGGCCACGAGCATGGCGCCGCCCACGATGATGAGCCACTTGATGCGCGGCATTGCTTTCTTCATGCGGTCGTCATCGGCCGAGATGATGTTCAAGTAATCGTCGAGCGCGCCAAGCAAGCCGAGAGCGGCGAGCGCGAAGAGCGGGAGGTACACTTGTCCGCGCTGGAGGAGCGAGGTATCGACGACGCCCGTGAGCGAGAGGACGCGCGAGAAGAGGACTGTGAGGAGGATTCCGCCCCACATGAGGATGCCGCCCATCGTCGGCGTGCCGAACTTGGCCTGATGGTACGTGCGGAAGATCGCGGGATCTTTGCCGTCGATCGTCTCGACGCGGAGCTGCTTGCCGATTTTGTTGCGCTTGAGGAAGTCGACGAACGCCGGCGTGATAGCGAGCACCACGACGAATGCGAAGAAGCTGTACCCGAGGATTTCGAGCAGCGAGAAGTCAGGTCTGACGATGTCGGTGGGGTTCATATGGACACGATGCTACCGCTATAGAAACGAAGAGTCACCCTGATCCGCCGATGCGGACGAAGGGTTAATCGTCTCCACCACCCGACGAGTGCTTCTGGTCGATGTCGTAGAAGCGCAGCTGTTCTTTCTTGAACATCAGCTCGACGCGGCCGACGGGGCCGTTGCGGTGCTTCTTGATGAAGATGTCGCAGATGCCGGGACGATCCGTGTCTTCGTTGTAGTACTCGTCGCGGTACATCATCATCACGACGTCGGCGTCCTGTTCGATGGAGCCGGATTCGCGGAGATCCGACAATTGCGGCTGCTTATCGGGGCGGCTTTCGACCGCGCGGGAGAGCTGCGACAGCGCGAGGATGGGAATGCGCAGTTCGCGAGCGATCTGTTTCACGCTGCGCGAAATTTCGGAGATCTCCTGCACGCGGTTACCGGCATAGCTCGCGTTGCCCGTGCTCATGAGCTGCAAGTAATCGATCACGATCATGTCGAGACCGTGTTCCATTTGCAGGCGGCGGGCTTTCGTGCGGAATTCCGTGAGCGACGATGCCGAAGAGTCGTCGACGAAGATGTTCGCTTTCGCGAGATCGTCCATGATCGGGCCCATGTTCTGGAAGTCACTGTCGTCGAGTTTTCCGCGCTGGAGCTTCCACGAGTCGACGCCGAGCATCGAGGCGAAGAGGCGATCCACGAGCTGCTCCTTACTCATTTCGAGCGAGAAAATACCGACCGTTTTGCGGTGGCGCACCGCGGCGTTCACGGCGATGTTCAGCGCCAACGCGGTTTTACCCATCGACGGGCGGGCCGCGAGGATCACGAGGTCGCTCGGCT
This sequence comes from uncultured Candidatus Peribacteria bacterium, assembly GCA_964348685.1. Classification (GTDB taxonomy): domain Bacteria; phylum Patescibacteriota; class Gracilibacteria; order Peribacterales; family Peribacteraceae; genus DALYDP01. The sequence goes on from CAYGDM010000081.1 coordinate 3,403, forward strand.
GGAACCCGGACAATTTAAAGTCGAGCGCCTGGAACCCGGTCGGAACGCCCTTCACGCCGCCGCTGTCTTCCGAGGCATGCAGCTCCGCGAATTTCTCGTACCGTTCGTCGAGGATGTCTTTGATATGCACGAACTTGTCTTTCATGAAGACGTTCGTGATTTGGAAGATCGTCCGTTCAACGGCGTCGAGGAGTTCCGGCACGGGCGTATCAACTTCGTAGCCGAGGCCGACGATGCGGCGTCCGGCGTCGATGATCGAGCGGTGCAACGCCTTCGCCTTCACGATCTGCCCGTACTGGTAGATGTGCGAGCTGGTCGGAACCGACGACGCGAGCTCGGCGAGAAATGCGCTGCCGCCGACCTGCTGGATCGCTTTGTTGTCGGCGAGTTTGTTGCTGACGGTGATGAAGTCGATCGCTTCGTGATTGTTGTATAGTTCGAAAATCGCGTTGAAGATCGTGCGATAGGTGGGGTCATAAAAATCTTCCGGCTTCAGGAAGTCCGAAATTTTGATGATCGCCTCCGGATCGAGCAAAACAGCTCCCAAGACCGTTTTTTCGGCCTCGATCGAGTGTGGCGGCGTGTCGAAGGCGAGGGGAGTTATGGCCATGGGAGACGCATTGTGCTGCCCCCCGCCGACGGACGGAAGGGGACAGCATGTGGATAACCTGTGGAAAGTGTATGTAGTGCCGCCCGGCGGCTGTCATGGTGAGCGAAGACGAACCATGCAGCTTACGCCGCAGCGGCGTCGTGCGCCGCCTTCTCGGTAATGAGCGTTTCCAACTCCTTGGCGACCTCCTTGTGCTCCGCGAGGAACGCCTTGGCCTGCTCGCGCCCCTGGCCGAGCGTGTCGTCGCCGCGACGGAAGTACGCACCGGACTTCTCGATGAAGCCGAACTTCACCCCGAGGTCGAGGATGTCTGCTTCTTTGGAGATGCCGCGGGCGTAGAGGATGTCGAATTCGGCCTGGCGGAAGGGCGGAGCGACTTTGTTCTTCACGACTTTCACGCGGGTGCGGTTGCCGATGATTTCTTGCGCTTCACCTTCCGCAGCACCTCCGACCGCCTTCTCGACGATCTTCTCGATGCGGCGGATGTCCAAGCGGACGGAACAATAGAATTTGAGGGCGTTGCCGCCGGCGGTCGTTTCGGGATTACCGAACATGATACCAATCTTATGCCGAATTTGATTAATGAATAAAACA
>CAYGDM010000082.1:0-4559 GCA_964348685.1 uncultured Candidatus Peribacteria bacterium
TTCACGCAAGGAAGCTTCGCCGGGCTCTTTGACCAGCGCACGAACGTCGAACTCGATAACCAGATGATCGTCTTCCAGATCCGCGACCTGGAAGAACAGCTGCGCCCGATCGCGATCTACATCGTGCTTAACTTCATCTGGAACCGCATCCGCGCGGAGCTGAAGAAGCGCATCCTCGTGATCGACGAAGCGTGGAACCTCATGCAGTACGAAGACTCGGCCCGCTTCCTCTACGGCATCGTGAAGCGCGCCCGCAAGTACTGGCTCGGCGTCACCACCATCACGCAGGACATCGACGACTTCGTCGAATCGCCCTTCGGCAAACCGATCATCACGAACTCCAGTTTGCAGATCCTCCTCAAACAATCCCCCGCCACGGTCGATGCGCTGCAGAAGCTCTTCTACCTCACGGACGGCGAGAAGTACCTGCTCCTCAACTGCGGCGTGGGCCAAGGCATCCTCTTCGCCGAGCACAAGCACGTGGCGGTCGAAGTCATCGCAGGACCGGAAGAAACCAAGCTCGTCACCACCAAGCCGGCGGAAGTCCGCGCGGCGGATGATGCGAAGAAGGCGGCGTAATGTGCTCTACCTCAGTAGAACTGTTTTCATCGCTCAATGTAGCCACTTTCCACGTAGCGGTCTTTCGTAATTGGCATGGAGTATTCTTGTGCAAATCCAACGCCGGCATAGTATTGCCACTCATGGCGAAGGCTTCATCAGCACCGGCAACGAAAGAAGATATTCAACTTCTTATGGAGCGGATCGGCGGCAGTGAAGATGCTCTAAGAAAAGACATGAAAGAATGGAAAAGTGAGATCATCCACGAATTTCAGGTCGTCGCGGAAGATCTGCGCCACGATGCATTCGGCATTCAGAAAGACCGCATCACTGACCATGAACGCCGCATCACGCGCCTTGAGCGTCGGACGGAAGTGAGGGCGTAATCGCCTCCTCCACCACCTTCCAGCGGATCTCTGGCTTCAACTTTCCCTGCATCGCGAAGCCGGCGGCTTTCCTATGCCCTCCACCGTCGAGTTTCCCCGCCATCGCCGCGACGTCGACGTCTTCGCGCAGCGTCCGGATGCTCCCCTTCACTTTGCCATCGCGCTCGGAGAGGACCATCGAGAACTTCATGCCCGGCACGGCGTTCACGTAGTCGATCGCGCCGCCGAGGTCGCTGTACTGGGCGCCCGTCGCGCGGAAGTCCCCTTCCGTGACGGCCGACACCGCACCGCCTTCTTCGGTCACCGTGATCTTCTCGAGCACGCGACCCCACAGCTTCAGCGCGGATAAACTCGCCGTGCGGAACACCGCAGTCACGATCATCTGCTGGCGTGCGCCCGCGCGGAGCAAACGCGCCACCGTGCGGTAGACCTCGGCCGAGGTGTTGCTGTGCAGTAAACCGCCCGTGTCGGTGTAGACGCCCGTAAGCAGGCACGTAGCGATGTCGTTGCTGATCGGCCACTTGAGGGCGTCAGCCAATGATACGACAATTTCACATGCAGACGCCGCACTCGGCACGACGAGATTCAGCGTGCCGTAGCCGGGATTACTCGGATGGTGATCGATGTTCACGCTCGGGATCGTCCCGTCGTACAGTTGCGGGTGCGTGAGATGCAGCATCGTCATCTTCGTTTCCGCGCAGTCGACGAAGACGACAGCATCACCAGGCTGCGTGGTCGGCGGCCCCTGGATGCGCTGCGCGGCAGCGAGGAAACGAAATGTTTCGGGGCATTCGTCGACGCAGTGCATCGACACCGGGATGTTCGGGAAACGCTGCTCAAGCAACAAGGCCATGCCCGTGAGCGAACCGATGGCGTCGCCGTCCGGGCCGCGATGGCAGATCACGAGCAGGCGGCGTGCCCCCGCGAGGAGAGTTTCCACTGCCTGTGCGTCGCTGATCGCGATTGCCATAAAGGGGGAAATCGTACGCAGGAACACGTTTCGCCACAATCAGCAGACCTTGCGTGATATCCACAACTGACATTCGGCACCATGGCAACATTCTGGAGTACACTGCATGCATGGAGAAGAAATCAATCGTCTTCTGTGGCACGCCGGACTTCGCGGCACCGTGCCTGCGCGCGCTCGCGGGCGATCCCCGCTTCGACGTGAAGCTCGTCATCACGCAGCCCGACCGACCAATCGGACGCAGCGGCCGCACCATCCCGACGCCGATGAAGAAAGTCGCCGTCGATCTCGGCATCGAGGTATGGCAACCGGAAAAACTCAACAAGCAGATCGAAGAAGGAAGCTACAAAGCGGCGGACCGCCCTGACTTCCTCGTGGTGGTCGCGTACGGGCAGTTGTTGTCATCGGCCGTGCTCGAGTGGCCCACCATCGCCCCGATCAACGTGCACGGATCACTGCTTCCCCGCTGGCGCGGCGCTTCGCCGATCGAACACGCCATTCTCAACGGCGACACAGAAACCGGCATCGCCGTGCAGCGCATGGTGAAGGAGCTCGACGCGGGGCCGATCCTCGGCGTCGTCAAAACACCCATCGGCGAACGCGAAACGGCGCTGCAACTGCGCGAGAGGATGGCGACGATGGCCGCGGACATCCTGCTCGAAACGCTCGCGAAGCCACTGCATGAAACGCCGCAGCCAACGGATGGTATCACGATCTGCCGCAAGCTCTCGCGGGACGACGGCCGCGCGAGCACGGAAACGATGGATGCCGTGACGATCGACCGCATGGCGCGCGCGCTCTACCCGTGGCCGGGCGTGACCGCGACGGTGTTAGGTCGCGAGCTGAAGATCCTCGAAACCGCGCTCGAACCGACCGCGACCTCCACGCAGATCGTCTGCGCGAAGAACACGACGCTCGAACTCGTGATGGTGCAGGAAGCGGGCGGAAAAGCGATGACGGGGGCGGAATGGGCGCGAGGAGTGAGGAATTAAAAAAGAGGCTCCATGCAGCGCATGAAACCTCTTTTTGTGATGCGATTCAGAGGCGCGTCTTCATCTCGCTGAGCGCTTCGATCATCTTATCGAGGTCTTCGACGTCGAACATGATCGTCGTCTTCTGGCCGCCGCGGGACTTCTCGCTGATCTTCAAGAACTTGCCGTTGCCGGACTGCTTGAGGTCGACGTAGAAGGTGCGCTGGCGGGCGTGGATCGTCACCGAGTGGATGTCGTCGGCGAAGCTACGGTTACCGCCGCCGCCCGGACCGCCGCGCGGAGGGCGCGGTGCGCCGCCGTGGGAGTGGCCCTGTGACGGGGCGCTGTCGTCATGGTGCTGGGCGCCGCCCGTGAGTTCTGACATGGGATCGAACATAGAAAGAATGGAAGGAAGTAGGTATTCGGCCGCCTCGCTCGTCGCCTGTGTGGTCACGCGCTCGGTCGTACTCCGAAGTGCCCTTATTCTATCATGCTTCCGCCTTCGGCTCCAGCTGCTTAAACAGGATCTCCGGCTCCCCCACCGCTTTCCAACTCTCGCCGCAGCCGCCCCACGCCTTCAACTCGTCCGTGAGCACGAAGTCTTTGCCAAGCATCTGCTCCGCGTAGGGCACGTTGAGCTGCTTACTCATGCGGTAGGCCGTGTCCGGCAAAAATGGCAGAAGCAGCAGCGCGATCTGGCGCAGGCTTTCGGCGAAGGTGCCGAGCGTTTCGATGCGCAGCTGAGCGTCCTCTTTGATCTTCCACGGCGCAGCGTCGTTGAAGGCCGTGTTCATGCACGACACCTGCTCCATGATGCACTGCAACGCGACACTGATTTCAAACGCGTCCATTTTTTCCGCTACATCCTTCCAGATCTTCGCTGCGTTTTCCACGTCGCCCGGGCGGGTCGGGACGTTCACCACGCCGGCGTCTTTCTTCAAGAGCACGAGCGCACGGTTGAGCATGTTCCCGAGCTGGTTACCGAGCTTCGCCTGGTACAACTCCTCGATGCGCTTCCAGCTGAAGTCGCCGTCGCGGCCCACCGGGATCTCGTGGCAGAGGAAGAAACGGATCGGGTCGGCCTGGCCGCCAAACTTCTCGAGCACCTCCGTCGGCTGCACGACGTTGCCGAGCGACTTGCTCATTTTCTGACCTTCGTTGGTCACGAATCCGTGGATGAGCAACCTGTCCGGCGGGCGGATCCCCGCGTACGAGAGCATCGCGGGCCAGATGAGCGCGTGGAACCGGGCGATGTCCTTACCGATGACGTGCGTGACCTCGCCGTCGTTCCAGAATTTGGCGTCGTGGTCGTCGGTCAAAAGCCCCGTGCTCGAAATGTAGTTCGTGAGCGCGTCGCACCACACGTACATCCCCTGCTCTGGGTCGCCGGGCACGTCGATCGCCCACTGCAGGCTCTTCTTCGGGCGCGAGAACGACACGTCTTCGAGGCCGTTCTTCAGCAGCTCCAGTGTCTCCGCCGCGCGATACTCCGGCAGGATCGTGTAGGTGCCGTCCGTGAGGATCTTTTGCAGATAGTCCGCTTTGTCTTTCAGTTTGAAGAACCAGTTTTCTTCCACCACTTCCTGCGGGGCGATGTTATGGTCCGGGCACTTACCGTCGATCAAATCTTTCGCCGTCACGAACCGCTCGCAGCCACTGCAGTAGAGACCTGTATAC
>CAYGDM010000083.1:0-4424 GCA_964348685.1 uncultured Candidatus Peribacteria bacterium
AAATACTGGAACAGCGGCTCAAGTTCTTTCTTCTTCGCGTTCACCATGAAGGCGATCATGTTCTCGCCCGTATGCATGCCGCGACGCAGGAGCAGGTTACGCAGCAGGCCTTTGTGCGTCTACGGGTTGTAGACCGGGAGCTTCGTGTCTTGCATGAAACGACGGACGTCCATGAGGAGCATGGAGAGCGATTCGTCGTACAGGTGGCACTCGGTGATTGGCAGGACGGTCGACCATTCGTTCGGCTGGTGGAAGCCGATCGTCGGACCTTCATCGATATACTTCTTCTTTCCATTCACCTCCTCCACGCGCATCGAGGTGTAGCCGAAGCTCATCTCCAATTTGTTCCTATAGTTGAACACCTGCGGACTCGGGATGATCTTCAGCACGCGGCCCGGCAGCTGCTTGCGCACGGCCTCGTCGACCGGAGTCAGGTGTTCGAGCGTCTCGCGGACGATGCCTTCCTTGTAGGTAAGTTGCTTGTCATACGGGAGCTGCTGCCACTGGCATCCGCCGCACGTGCCGAAGTGCGGGCACCGCGCGGGGATCTCGTCTTTCGATTTGCGAAGCACTTTGACGATCTTTGCCTCGGCGTAACGGTCCTTCGCCTTCGTAAGCACGACCTTCACCTGCTGCCCCGGCACCGCGCCCATCACGAAAATAGAAATACCATTGAGCGTGGCAAACCCGGCACCGCCATGGGTCAGTTTCTCGATGGCGACGTCATGTTCCTGCCCCGCATGGAGGGGAACCTCTGTAGTTGACATAACTATAACAGTATGGTAATACTATACACTTTCTTCGTTTGCCCACGTTTTGATGCACAGAAATGCCGTTTCCATCGGGTTTCTCTCGCTGCTCCTGGGCATCGCTGGATTCGTGCTGGCTGCGCCGAGTGTAGCAAACGAACGTCCGGCCGCAACGGCATCGGCAACAGTGCGACAAACAACGACATCGACGCGAAAGATCATTGTGCCGTCTGTTCGGAAGAAACGCCGTATCGCATTGATTGCCGCCGCAATCCCCCTCCCGAAACCCGCACCTGTTCCGACGATTCATCCGGCAGTCGACCAACCGACGATCACCGACGCCCACAAGAAACTCATGACGCAGACGCTGAACGCGCTGCCCGCCGGCTGCCGCGACAATCTGAAAAATTTCTCGATCCTCTACAAAGGTGCCACGCGCCGCGGCCTCGGCGGCAAGACGACGATCATCCTCGACGGTTCGGTACCCGACGGCGAATTGGTCGCGCTACTCGTGCACGAGTGCGGCCACGTGATCAATGGCAACATGATCGGCACGGCGGCCTCCGGCGACAGCGGCTACCGCGACGGCAACGAAGTGTATTACAACGACAGCCCCGCGGTCGCGTTTTGGAGCATCGCGTGGACCGCGACGGATAAGAAGAAAGCGGGCCTGAAGAGCACGGACTTCGTGTCCGGCTATGCGCCGAGCGACAAGCACGAAATGTTCGCCGAAGCCCTCGCGGCGTACGTGACGCAGCCCGACATGATGATCGCACAGGCGAGGGACAGTGCCGCGGTCGCCACGCAGCTCGCCTGGATGGAAGCGCATTTCCCCGATGCGAAAGGGGCGGTGGGTAAAGGCTCCGCGACATGGACGGGCACGGTGCCGTGGGATATCACGAAGTTGGCATTTGACCTATAATCGCCTAAAACACGTACATAGTAGGTATTGTGGATACTTGCTTTTTTATAATAATATTCTATAATAATAAACCTCCCAGCCAAAGCTGAGAGCGTTCCTTGGCCCACCGGCGGCAATACACTCAATCCCCGATGACCGCGACATTTCGTTGCGGCATCACACCTTTAGGAGAAGTCCGATGAAACGTTTCATCCTGTCCCTCGCCATCGTATTGATGGCCCTTCCGTTCGCGGCGGCCGAAGACTCACTGGAGCGGCTCAAAAGGCTGCGAAAGTACGTCGACGAATTGCCCGCGAAACTGGAAGAAGCGAAGTCCGAGGTCGTGATCGAGAAGGCCATCGTGACGGTCTACGCGAACGACCTCGACAACGCAGTCGACACGATCGGGACGATGTGGCTCAGGTACCCGACGAAGGTGATCAAACTCGTCGTACGCGCGCCGAAGGAACTCACGGTCGAAGAGCTGATCGAAGAACTCGAGAAGCCCGCGGACGTCTCGGCCAGCAAAGAACTGAGCGACACCTTCAGTCAACGCCTGCACTCCATCGCGATGCAGCATTCAGAACTCAAGACACTGCTCGACAAAGAACCGACGAACTGGCGAGCGCATGTCGAATGGATCGAAGAAAAGACGGGGTTGCGCAACATCGTCGGTGATGCGAACTGGATCGAACGAACCCGACGAGCCACGTGGCTGATGACGCTTCGTCATAATCAACTCGCTTCCGTCCGGTTCGAAAAATAAATTGCCGCCCATCTAGGCCAATCAACAACCCTATATCCCGCTGCGAGACACCCATCGCAGCGGGATTTTTTTATGCTAGGCTTTCGCCATGCGTCGCGCCCTCCTCGTAACAGTGTGGCTCTTCACCGATCTCCTCGTCTTCACGGCCTGCTACGTGGCCGCGTACTTCGTACGGGTCGGCTTCATCTTCTCGACGGACTTCCCCTTCGGGCGCTTCCTCATCGCCGTGCTCCTCGTGGCCCCAGCGTGGCTCGCCATGCTCATCGGCACCCGCACGTTCGCCTTGCTCCGCGCCCAGCGCAGCCCGCGCACGCTCGCGTACATCGTCTTCGCCGGCATCGGCGGCGCCGCTCTCTTCACCCTGGTCTACTACTTCCTCTTCGGCGCGTTCTTCAGCCGCAGCCTCCTCGCGCTCGCGCTCGCCCTCTCGATCATCAGCACATGGGCGTGGCATTTGGCGTTCGGGCTCATCACCCGCAACGCCATGCGCGGCGCGCGCCCCCTGTACCCCACGCTCATCGTCGGCGCCACGCGCGAAGCCGCCCAGCTCATCAAAGCGCTGCAAACGAAGAAGAACCCATTGAAGCCCGTGGCGATTCTCGACGGCAAAGGAACCAAAGAAGCGGCGATCGAAGGCGTGCCGGTCCTCGGCAAACTCAACAAGCTCGAAGAAACACTCGAGAAACATGCGATCACGCACGTCATCCAGTGCAGCGACATGGAACAATCGCTGAACTTACTCAGCGCCTGCCGCACGCGCGGCATCACCTACATGATGCTCCCGTCGATCCTCGGCATCGTGGAACGCGACGAACGCATCGAGAACCTCGAAAGCTGGTCGGTGACGGCTGTCCGCCCGCGTGCGCCGCTCGCATTGTGGTTCTTCCAGTGAACGGTTTTCCCGTATACTCTCCGCGCGCATGAAAACATTCATCCTCGCCGGCGGTTTCGCCACACGCTTGTGGCCGCTCACCGAGCACCGCGCCAAACCGCTCCTGCCGCTCGTGGGCAAACCGATCCTCACGCACATCGTCGACAAACTCCCGGCCGATTTCCACGTGACCGTGAGTACCAACGCGGCGTTTGAAGAAGATTTCAATGAATGGCAGAAGATGCTCGGACGGCCCGCCACGGTGTACATCGAGTCCGCCCTGCACGACGACGCGAAGCTCGGGGCACTCCGCGCCGTGGCCGACTGGGTCACGCGCGAGAAGATCGCGGAAGACGTACTACTCCTCACCGGCGACAACTACCTCGGGTTCGACATGGCAACGTTCATCGCCGCGTACCGCCCGGGCACGCCGCTGCTCGCAGCCTACGACATCAAAGACCTGGCCGCAGCGAGCAAGTTCGGCACGGTGATCCTCGGTCCCAATGGCAAGAGCATCAGCGCCTTCGAAGAAAAGCCGAAAGAACCGAAGACGACGTTCATCTCGACGGGATGTAGCGTCATCCCCGCGTCGGCGCTGCCCATCCTGATCGAATACGCGAAAGACCACGCCGACAACATCGGCGGCATCTTCGAGGAATTCATGCGACGGACGATGGCCGTCGACGCGTTCACGTTCAGCGAGCCGTGGTACGACATCGGCTCGTTCGAAGCCTACCTCGAAGCCACGAAGCTCCTCGTGGGCGAGACCGTCGTACAGGGCGAGCAGTCGCGTTTCGAAGACAGCGAGCGCACGGGCAGCGTGGTGCTCGGGAAAGGAAGCGACGTCGTCCGCTCGAAACTGACGAACACCGTCATCTTCGACGACTGCTTCATTGAAGATTGCATCCTCGACAACTGCATCATCGACAACCGCTGCTCGCTGCGCGGGGTGGAGTTGTCCGGAAAGATGCTCCGGGCCGATACGACCTTAATTTTGCCGAGATAACCCCTTTGCCCGCCTGGCAACCTTCGCCTACACTCCCCGGGCATGCGTTTTCACACACTTACCGTTTTGGGCCTTTCGGCCGCGATTCTCGCCTCGTGCGGCGGCCCGACGACGGTCACCTATCGGTTGAC
>CAYGDM010000084.1:0-4369 GCA_964348685.1 uncultured Candidatus Peribacteria bacterium
TTCAATGAAGATGAAGACGGCGGAGGAGAAGAAGGCGCTGGGTCGTCGAGCTCATCGGTGTCCGTGGTCTCGTCCCGTTCATCCGCGGTTCGATCATCGGCGCTTTCTCGTTCGTCGGTCGGCCAGGCCGCCGTGTCGTCGACCGTCGCATCGGTCGTACGGACGTCGTCGGTTGCATCGGTTGCCGCGCCTATCTCCCAGCTGCGCTTGAGCGTCGATCGCACGACGATCGATGTGTCCGAGATCGCGAAGCTGACGGCGACGATGGTGACGGGCGACGAAGTAGTCGATTGGACGCAGCGCGTCGGGTGGGATGTGAAGCCCTTCGTGATGGGGACCGTCGATCGCCTGGGGGGCTTCCATCCGGCGGAGACTGGTACGGTGTCGATCACTGCAGCCACGGAGGGGCACCGGTCCAATACGGTGACGATCACCGTGACGTCGACCCAGATCGGCGGCGGTGGAACGGATGGGGGAACGGCGCCGGCGCAGCAGCAAACCCCGCCGCCGGTCGTCGTGACCGTATCGTCCATGCGTGTGAATTGTGCTAAGCAGTCGAATCAACAGATCACAGCCGGTCCGGGCCGCGTTACTGCCCAGTGCGGCGCGACGGCCATAATGAGCGACGGTTCGACGAAGGACGTCACGCGCAATGCTGCGAAATGGAGTGTGAAGGGAAGCGGAGCAGGATTCATCGATCAAAACGGGTACTACGTCTCAGGCGCGGATCAGGGTGTCGATACGGTGACCGCGGACTACGAAGGGAAGTCCGGCAGCGCGACAATCACCGTTCCGTAATCCGATGCGAAAATTAGTACCGTGGTTGGCCGTGCCCGTGTGCTTCGCGCTCCTGGCATGGGTGCCGTTGTTCGAGGCGCTCGATTGGCGCGGGCTCGATCCGCTCATTCCCTCGGCCCAGACCCACCCCGACATCGTTATCCTCGCGGTCGATAATCGCAGCATCACCGAGCTCGGGCGGTGGCCGTGGTCGCGCGACCGTTATGCCGATCTGTTTACGGTGCTGAAGCGTGCCAAGCCGCGCGCCATCGGCATCGATATCATGTTCAGCGAAACGAGCGGCGCATCCGACGATGCCGCGTTCGCGCGTGCGTTGTCCGCCGCGGCATTTCCGGTGATCCTCCCCGTCGAAGAGACCGTGTTGAACGACGGCACGAGACGTCCGTTGCTGCCACTCGAAGTGTTTCGCGATGCCGCCACGCTCGGGCATGTCCATGTGCCGCGCGCGCCGGGCGGTCTGGCCCGATTGTTCCCCGTGGCGCAGGACGTGGGTGGTACAGCGTACCCGGCGTTCGCCGCTGCGCTCGCTACATCTTTAGGTGCTGACGACGGCAGCAATGCCGTCGAGGGAAACATGATCGCCTTCGCGGGGCCTGCCGGCACCGTGCCTACCTACAGCGTGACGGACGTGCTGTCTGGACGCGTGCCGGATGATGCCCTGCGGGATGCGATCGTGCTTCTGGGGTCCACGGCGAGCGACCTGCATGACACCGTGAACGTTCCGATCGACGACGGGCTCATGAGCGGCGTCGAGTGGCACGCGACGGTCCTGAGTAACATGCTGCTGCGGTCCGCGCTGATCCCTGTGCCGCGCTGGCTGACCTTTGCGGTGTCGCTGGTCCTGGGGCTCGTCGTGCTTGCGTTCTTCCATCTGCGGCCGATGCGCGATGGCGTTGCGGCGACCGTGTCAGGCATTGCGATCGTGCTCGTGGCGTCCGCGGCGTTCGCCCGCATGGGCGTGCTTTTGCCGTACGTCGTCCCCGTGCTGTCGATCGCCGGCACCGCGCTGGCGGTGGGTCTCGCGCGATCGGTCGTCATCGACCGCGAGAAGCGCCGCCTTCGCCGCACGCTGAAAAACTACTTCTCGCCGCGCGTCATGGAAGCGATCCTCACGTCTCCCGATGCCGACGTGCTCGGGGCGAAGCGCGCGGAGGTGTCGGTCTTCTTCAGCGATATCCGCAACTTTACGACGATCAGCGAATCGAGCGAGCCGGAGCTGCTGGCCAGCTTGCTCCAGGAGTACTTCACCGCGATGAGCGAAGAGATCCACAAGACCGACGGCGTTCTCGAGAAGTTCGTCGGCGACGCGATTATGGCCTTTTGGGGCGCGCCCGTGGCATTCCCGGACCATGCCGAGCGCGCGGTGCGGTCCGCCGTCGCGATGTACGAGCGCTTCCTGACCCTGCGGGCGGATTGGGAGAAGCGGGGGATCGGCCCGGTGGATATCGGAATGTCCGTGAATACGGGCCCTGTGCTCGTGGGAAACCTCGGGTCCCGCGTGCGGTTCAACTACGGCATCCTCGGCGATACGGTGAACACGGCGGCACGCATCGAGGGGCTCAACAAAGAGTTCAAGACGCATCTGCTCATCGGCAAGCGCACGGAAGAGCTTCTGCCAGCTGGCATCGCCCGTATCGATAAGGGGGAGGTGATGGTGAAGGGCAAAACGAAGGCGATCCGGGTGTTTGAGATTCCGATTTCCGGCGTACAGTAAGCAGTAGTTCCCCTGCATCGTTCTTTGTCATGGAGGTATGTACATGACCCTATTCCAAGTAGCGTCGGTCGCGGTGAAGGTTGTGTTCTGGTTCGTACTCCACGCATTCTTCGCGCTCGTGGAGTTCATTCTGTTGCAACAACCGCTCGGTATGCCGATCCCGGCGATGATCATACTCGTCGCACTCCTCTGGGGTTTCATGGCTTTTCTCACAATCCGCGAAGCCAGTGCTGCCTCGAGGTGGTTGCTCCAACCGCCGGAGGATCCCGCTACGACGTCCCTCAAGCTTATAGAGCTCGAACAGGCGCAACGGCGCAAAGAAGAAATTCAAATCGCAAAAGGCGGTGCCTGAAAGGGTACCGTCGGAAGTCCTTCTCGCAGGGGGACTTTTTTACATCCGTGTGGGCCGCGCCTACGTGGATCGCACCCACGGAGGGGTGCTGCTGGGTCGATTATCTGAGATCTCACCGATGGTAAGAAATCGATTATGTTTTAGATCCAGCAGCAGCCGTCCCTGGCTGCGGCGATAGCAGGGACTTTTTCATGCATTGAATCATGTTAAAAGCGGGGGATACTGGCTGCATATGGTAAAGCGCATGCGCTTGGAGCACATGGAAGAACAGGCGAAGCTCGTATCGGCGGCTTCATTACTCATAGAAAAGTTGTCGAACGAAGAGCGACGGAAATTTATGGAACAATTCAATGCTCCCGGATGGGATTCGAAGACGATGCGTGATGCGGTTATGTATGCGCGACAACGCATTGCAGAGGTCGGTGAATTCGTCAGCCGTGCTAAAATGGGTTTGCCGGGGTGAGAAGTAAATATAACAAAAAGGCCCCGTAAGGAGCCTGAGTGTTTGTCTTGGTCGGCGGTACATGACTGTTTTGGCCATGGAGCCGATGACGAGGTGAGGGAGGTGCCTCATCCCGCTGCCCTGCTTCGGTTTCTTGTTTATCCTCGAAACCAGTCGAGGTCTCCGGGACGGTTGCAGCGAGTTCCTTGCGGATCAGGTGCAACACTGGAGAGTGGAGGGGGTTCGCGCGGATATCCGTACCTCGGAATATTCCGTGCGGTTCGCAGAGCAGAGAGGGTGCCGGCCACCATGCAGGTGGAAGCTTGCGGATCACGTTACCTAGACCCGTTGTGCACAAAGTAGGTGGAGGTGTGGGCGGGAGGAACGAGCGTAAGCGCTCCAAGATGACCGTCACTCTCTCTGCTATTTCTCGGTGGTGTGAAGGAGGGGAGACCTGCGTGTGCGTCCGTTGCAGGTTCACGTCATCGTACGCGAGGGTTGGATTTCCGCAACCTATAGCCCTTTCGACATATCCACATTCAGTATGTGAATACATTTTTTGTGCTTTCTCTATATTCAATCAATGAGAAACACGTGTTTCCAGAGCCACGTACTGCGTCACAATTCGTGAAAAGACGGAAGAAGCACTCGCGGAAAAGAGTTCTACACTGATCCTGTTTCCTTCCTCCCCCTTTGTATGATGTCCGGTTCCAAATGCACGGGCTGCTCGATCGGCGGCTACGTGTCGATCGCGGTCTACGCGGTCATCACCCTGATCACGTTGTACGCCGCGTACAACACGCACTTCGCCGCCGACGGCACGTTCATCGCCGGCGCACCGGAGGGATCGTTGGCGTTGCTGACGGTCATCTTCGCGTTCCACATGCTCATGAAGAGCATCAAGAAGGCCTGTGGTTGCGGCGGAGGATGCGGCTGCTGACGGCCACCAGCCGCGTGCTGGCGCTGAACTGCGTGCGGGGGATCACGGCCAATCCGGCGCGCTGCCGGCAATACGCCGACCGCAGTCTCTCGCTGGTGACCGCGCTGGCGCCCAGCATCGGCT
>CAYGDM010000085.1:0-990 GCA_964348685.1 uncultured Candidatus Peribacteria bacterium
TCATGACGTCGCTCTCCGAGACGGCGCCGATCGCGCCGTGGATGACCTTCACTTGGAGATCGTTGGTCTTCAGCTTATCGAGAGCCTGTTGGAGCGCTTCGAGCGATCCCTGCGCGTCGGCCTTCAGGACGATCTTGAGCTGCGATTGCCTGCCTTCATGAAGGAGCGACACGAGATCACCCATCTGTTTGCGCACAATGCCACCGGACGCGTCGAGGAATGTCTTCTGCACGTCCTTTGCCTCGCGTTCGGACGTCATCACCTGGAGGATGTCGCCGACGCTGGGCACGTCGCCGAAGCCCGAAATGCGCACCGCGCCGGATGGACCGGACTCTTCGCGACGGACGCCGAGGGCGTCGCTCATCGAGCGGACCTTGCCCGTCGTGCGGCCGCAGAGGAACGGATCCCCCACTTTGAGCGTACCCGTGTTCACGATGACCGTGGCGAGCGCGCCGAGCGACGGATCGAGGTTACTTTCAATGACCGTGCCGATCGCGCGGCGGTTCGGGTTGGCTTTGAAGGGCGTTAATTCGGCGCGGAGCAGGATCGTATCGAGCAATGTATCGATGCCGAGCTTCGAGACGGCAGACGTGGGAATGAATGACGTGTCCCCTCCCCATTCCTCAGGCTGCAGGCCATGCGCTGCGAGCTCACCCTTCACGCGGTCGGGATCGGCGTTCGGGCGATCCATTTTGTTGATAGCCACGATGAGCGGCACGCCGGCTTCCTTCGCGTGGTTAATGGCTTCGATGGTCGTCGGGCGCACCCCTTCCTCGGCGGAGACGACGAGGATCGCGATATCGGTGATCTGCGCGCCGCGGGCGCGCATCTGCGTGAACGCTTCATGACCCGGCGTATCGAGGAAGGTGATCGGCTTGCCGGCGTGGACCACCTGATAGGCGCCGATGTGCTGCGTGATGCCGCCCGATTCGCCGGCGACGACGTTCGTCTGACGGATCGCATCGAGGATCGACGTCTTGCCATGGTCGA
>CAYGDM010000085.1:1000-4245 GCA_964348685.1 uncultured Candidatus Peribacteria bacterium
CAAGGTTCTCGGGTTCGTCCTTGATGAGTTCGGCGAGGTTCTTGCTCAGCAAGTCTTCCACCTTCGCCGTCTCCTGCTCCTTGGCAACCTGCACACCGAGTTCCGTGGCGACGATCGCCGCCGTTTCGTAATCGATCGACTGCGTAATGGTCGCAAGCACGCCGTTCTTGAGGAGCGCCGCGACGACCTGTGGGACCTGAATACCCGTCTTTTCCGCCAATTCCTTCACCGTGATCTGTGCCGGAAGCGGAACGATGCCTTCTTTTTTCTTGATCTGCTGCTGAACAATGGGCTTCTTGTCTTCGCGGCGCTCCCGACGGTCGCGCTGCTGCGGGCGATGGCGCTGGCCACCCGGGCGCGGCGGGATGATCGCGGGGCGGTGGCGCGCCGCGGCTTCGCGCGACACGTCATCGAGCGTCAGCTTGCGGAGCACGTGGAGTGACTCCGGTCCGGGAATCGCGGGCTTCGGTGCTTCTGGAGCGGCTGCCACCGGCGCAACCTCTTCGGCAGCGGGTTCCGGCGCTTCGGGGCGTCCGTCGTCTTCCTCCGGCGCAAGCCCTCCGGCCAGAAGCAAGGCTTCGTCGATCGTAATGCCATGTTTGCGCGCAACGAAGCGAATAATGCCGGTCGCTAAGTTATCCGGCACTTCACGGTCCGTCGCCTTCACGCCGAAATCAACCAACTCAAGCTCCTTACGGAGCTGCTGTCCTGTCATGCCGAGGATTTTTCCGATCTGTACAAGGCGCATGAAATACGCGAAAAGCGCCACGACATCCTAGCAACCTTTACCGTTGGCCGAAAGCAAGAATCAGCCGTTGTTCGTGGTTCGTCCGCCTAGGCGGATCATCATGACAACGCCAACTATAGGGGCTGAACTACTTCTACTCGTTACTGCCGAACGGGGCTTGATACTGTTTGAAGCACGTCCGTACCGCCCGGCTGAACGGCGTCCGTCCTGACTGTCTGAATGACGTCGAGCTGCTTCGGGCCGGGTGCCTGCGGCGGCAACGGGGAGGCCTGCTGCGATACGGGAGCCTGGGGCGCAGGCTGTGGCTTGGGAGCCTCCTGCACGGGCGGGATATCGCGCATCGCGTCATCGTGCGTCTGGGCGCGCATCCCCTCTTTCAGCTTCTGCACGCACTCGAGGACCTGGAGCTGGAAATTCTCGAATTTCGCGACTTTGAACCCGGAAGCGCGCGCATGTCCGCCGCCACCGAAGGTCATGCCCGCAAGGCGCGACACGTCGATCGCTGCCGTGGACCGCATGCTCGCTTTCAGCCCGCCGTCTTCCGTCTCGGTGAAGAGCACGTACACGTCGGCGTCCGGAATCGTGGAGATGAGCTCGTCGAGGATCCCGTGTGTTTCCTTGCTCGTGGCATCCATCTCCGCGAGGTCCTCGCGACTGATGGCCGACCACACGATGCGTGCGGATGCATCGATCTGGATGCGGTTGAGCGCCCGACCCCAGATCTTGAGCGTCGAAAGCGGCTTCGTCTTGTAAATGTGCTGGATGATCTCCTGCTGGCGCGCGCCCTGCGACAAGAGTTCGGCAGCGACTTCGAGCGACCGCGGCGTCGTGTTCGGGTTCTGGAAACTGCGCGTGTCAGTGATGAGGCCCGTGAGAAGCAACGTGGCCAAATCGGGCGTCAGCTTGTCGCGCATCGCGGGGACCTGCGTGAACCAGTTGTAGAGCACCTCCGTGGCCGACGCGCACGTCGGGTCGATCAACTGCAGCTGGCCATACTGCGTGTTCGAAATATGGTGGTCGATGTTCAAAATCGGAACGCTGTTGAAGAGGTCGACGTGCTGCGTGTAGAGCGTGCCCATGAGCGGCAAGTCGGCGGTATCCACCGCAACGATGAGGTCGTAATTGCTCTCGCCGTCCGAGAGTGCGATCTGCCGGCTCTGGATGCGGCCCTTCTTGGGGATGACGATGATGTTCACACGCTGGTCTTCGACGCTGTAGCGGAGCTTATCCACCTCCACGCCGCTCTCGAGGTTGATGGTGATCACGAAGTCCTGCGATTCCTGCAGGTCGTGTTCGAACTTCTCGAACCCAGGGAGGAAGCTCAGGGCCTCGGGTTTGGTGTCAGGGCAGATAACCGTCACGTCCTTCCCCATCGCAGTAAACACGTGAAAGCAGGCCAGAGCGGAGCTGAGTCCGTCGGGGTCCACGTTCGCATGCGGCACCACGAGGATGCGCTGGTGCGATTCGATCGCGTGGGTGGCTGCCTGTAATGCTGCTTGGGAGAGGCTCATTGGATGAACATACTATTGTAACATATTTTATATAAATTGCAATAGTCAGATAGGAGCGTCAAAAAGGGGGCAGTGTACGTCGAAAAGGCCTATCTGTGCAAGACATGGCTTGGGAAAAGCGAGATATACGCATACAATCTGTCGCTGGGACATTCCCAGGTTGTTCCCTACCCCACCGGCTACAGGAGATCGTTGTGAGCACATATACGGTTGTTATTCATTCCACAGGTCGCGAATCCGAATGGACTCGTGCGTTCGTGAAAGAGATTACAGAGAAAGGAGGCGACGCACGCCAGATCGCCAGCTATGCATCATTCCGCGAGGCTCACGTAGGACAGCAGCATATTCACGCGTTGAACGAACTCGAAAGAGCGGGGGGAAACGCGCAAATCATCATCGAATTGCTGCTCCATCCCGAACAACACGATCATTATCTACGGGATGTGGCGCAGTTGTATCGACGGCTGGCAGCTAATGAGCGCGTCATTCTGGTGTACGACGCATCGCAGATCAATCAGGCAGCACACATGGCTGGCCATCGAGCAATCGTCGATCAGATCACGATCCAATTACTGCTCGATGATCTGAGAAAAGTCACTGTGAATGCTGACACCCGCATTCTCTCGCGGAAGCAAGCAATCGATATGCTCATCAAGACAGTCCCCCTTTCGTAATCCTCCTGTAGCCATGAACGCGTCGCTCTTCGGGGCGGCGCGTTTTGCCATATCAAACATATGTGTCTATAGTCTCCGCACCCCTCTCCGGTTTCCGGAGTGAACATCGTTCATCGCATT
Source organism: uncultured Candidatus Peribacteria bacterium (assembly GCA_964348685.1). Taxonomy (GTDB): domain Bacteria; phylum Patescibacteriota; class Gracilibacteria; order Peribacterales; family Peribacteraceae; genus DALYDP01. Next base: position 4,054 of record CAYGDM010000085.1, read on the forward strand.
AGAAAACGGGACGTAGCTCAGTTGGCTAGAGCGCTTGCCTGGGGGGCAAGAGGTCGCAGGTTCAAGTCCTGTCGTCCCGACCATTACCATCGATACACATACGCAGATGATAATTTGACATTAAACCATTAGTGTTATTTCATAGTCGTGCCATTGGTTCATTCCCCCATCGAAAGGAAAGAGAGGTGTACC
>CAYGDM010000086.1:0-4154 GCA_964348685.1 uncultured Candidatus Peribacteria bacterium
GGGGACGTGCGTCGTGTTTCTCGGCGCGCGGGAGCGCGATGTCGCCGCGTCCTCCGAGCAAACGGCCGCGCTGCTGTCGGCGCTTCAGTCGTCGAAAGCGTACGTCGCCACGAAGCATCCCGGGCTGGCGCGCAAAGCCCGCGCGAAGGGCATCCGCGTCGTCGACCGGACGAACGACGTGAAAGACATGCTCGCGAAGCACCCGCAATTGCAGGAAGCGCTGCGCGTGTTTTCGCCGCACGTGTGGCGCCAGCAATTGAAATCACAGCTCCAGCGCATGGGCCTCGTCACGATGCCGAGGTTGCGTATCTACAGCCTCGTCGCGTTGTCGGGCCTGTTGTTTTTCTTCGTCGTGTTCCGGTTGCTGCCCTCGGCGGACGTCATCGTGAAACCGCGCCAAGAGACCGTCACGCAGACCGTGAACGTCTTCCTCGTGCAGAGCGGCGCCCAGCTGCCTCCGTCGCGCGTGCGCACGCTGCCGCTCCACGCGCTCGAGGTTCGCGACATGCGCTCGCTTACGTTCGATCAAATCAGTAAGCAATTCATCGGCTCGGCCGCGGTGGTCGATCTGCGGATCTCGAACGCGTCCTCGGAAAATTTTTCGCTCAAAAAAGGCACGCGCTTTCAGAACCAGGCGGGCATGGTGTTTCGCACGCTGGCCGAAGTGTCGATCCCCGCGAAGGGAAAGGCGGAGATGCGTGCAAAGGCGGACGATATCGACGCGTACGATCAGATCATCGGCGCGCGCGGCAATGTTCCCGCCGGTGTCACGTGGGAAGTTCCCGGTCTCGACGAGGCGGAGCGCGCGCTCGTGACCGCCGTGAATCCGAAAGCCGCGTCCGGCGGCACCACGGCGTACCGCACGGTGCTCTCGGCAGAGGATCTGCAGATTGCCCAGAAACGCCTGGAACAGGAATTGCTCGCCAACGCCAAACGGCTCGTGGATGAAGAAATCGATATACAGAATGCTCGCGACCCCGAGCGGGGGATACGCCTGTTGCGTTACAGCGAGCTGACGAAACTGACCTACACCGGCTTCGTGATTCCCACGCAGTTCATCGGCCAGGAAGTCGCGTCGGTGCCGATCGAGGGGGGCATCGAGTACGTCGCCAATGCCTACGATTCGCTGTCGATTATGGAGTTCCTCCGCACCGAGCTTCTGTCGCACGTACGCGAAGGGAAGCGGTTGCTCATCGACCGGCTGTCCGACGAAAGCCTCATCGTCCACGTCATCGACTATGAGGATGACCTCTCGGCGATCAAGCTGACGGTCGACCTGTCGGCCACCGAAGAATACGTGCTTGATCCGCTGACGCCCGACGGCGCGCTTTTCGCCAAGCGCATCCGCGATGAGATCGTCGGTCTCACGATCGATGAGGCGCTCCGCATCGTGCGCAACATGCCCGAGGTCGAGACGGCCAGGATCGCCACGTGGCCGCCGTGGAGCCGCACCCTTCCGAAGATTCCCGCGCATATTTCCGTCACCCGCGAAGAATGAGGCGGTTTGTGCGAGTATGCGGCTATGCGCTCTTGACGCTCGTGGTCATCCCGACGACGACGGTGCTTCTGTCGTTGGTATTCATTCTCACGGGATTCAACGGCAACGCGACGTTTCCCGTCGATTGCGGTCTCGTGTTCGGCGCGGCGATCAGCGGACGCAACACGGCGGGGCCGGCCATCGTGCGCAGGGTCGGCGGCGCGGCTGACCTTTGGAAAGCGGGATCGATCGAAACATTGATATTTTCGGGTGGAAAGGGTGATTCGTGGCGTTTAAGCGAAGCGGCGGTCATGCGCCAACAGGCGATCCGCGAAGGGGTCGACGGCCGGGACATCATCGTCGAAGATGCCGCGAAATCCACGAAGGCGAATTTGGCTTTGTCGAAGAAATTAATAGGAGAAACGTGTGATTCCGTCGTTGCCATCAGCGATCAATACCACCTGGCCCGCATCCGTCTTTTGGCGAAACGCGCCGGGTGGGGGAGCCTCGCCACCTACGGCGTTCCGGATAGACCCGAGCGAGGGGAAGCATGGAGCGTGGTGCGCGAACTCGCCGCGTACTCGTATTACGCGTTCGGTTTGGATGCATTCTTGACGCTCGATCAGTACGACGACACGCAGTCCGTGCCAGATGCCGGTTCCGGCACTCTCATACCGTAAACACCCCATAATCAGCCCTCAGGTCAATTGATTAGTTAACATAAAATGCATTATGTTAACCTACGTATGGTGAAGTCTTCCACTCCCCTCACACTCGCAGCGGCGGTTGATCGGTATCTCGTCTACATGCAGACCGAGGAGAACAAGTCTCCTCTCACGGTGCGCAATTACCGCGAATCGTTGACGCTCACCCAATCCCTGTTGCCCGACGTACGTTTGGTAAGTGACATCGACAAAGACACGGTGCGCGATTTTAAATTCAAGTTGGGCGAGGCTACGTCCAAAAACCGCCGTCCCCTTTCCGTCCGCACCCGCAACCATCACATCACGATCCTTCGGGCGTTTTTACGGTATTTGCTCCAGGAAGAGGAATTGGACGTCTATCCGCCCGACCGGATCCGACGGTTCAAGGAAACGCAGCGCCAGGTGAAGGTGCTGACCGCCGAGGAGCTTGTTCGCATGCTCGATGCTCCAGATTTGGCTACGCGTAGCGGAAAGCGTGATGCCGCGATCATGAAGCTCTTTTTCTCAACCGGGCTGCGTCTCGCCGAGCTGCGCAGCCTTAATTGCAAGGACATCAACGTGCAGACGCGGGAGATCAGCGTACGCGGAAAGAGAGGCAAGATCCGCGTGGTGTTCTTGTCCGACAGCGCCGTCGATGCGCTGAAGGATTATTTGGACACACGCACCGACCACCTGAACCCGCTCTTCATCCGCAATCCGGAACAGGCCACGGACATCATGCCGCCGGGAGAAAATTTCCGGCTCTCGCGCATCAGCATCTATAACCTCGTGAAGAAGTACGCGCTCCAGGCTGGTATCGTCACCGATCCGTCGCCGCACACGCTTCGCCACAGCTTCGCGACGGACTTGCTGCGCAACGGCGCGGACCTCCGCTCGGTGCAAGAGCTCCTCGGGCACCAGGATCTCTCCACGACGCAGATCTATACCCATGTTACAAATCCTCAATTGAAAGAAGTACATAAGAAATTCCATTCGCGGTAGTCCGTGCCTTGGGGTTGATTGAATCCGGAACTCTCGTCTCGTAGCTTTATGCCGGCAATCCCCTCGCGTAGCATGCGTTCGTTCATTTACCTTCCTCCTTTTTCGTATGAATTCCACGAATACTCCTTGGTTCGCTGTCTCGATCGGTCTTCTCGGGCTCATCGTCGGTTACGCACTTTCGACCGGCATGGGTAACCCGCTCGTCGCTGGTGGCAATAATCCGACGCCGACCCCGACGCCTGTCGCCAATGATCCGACCCCGGTTCCCGCGGGCGATCCTGCGGACGCCGATGATGACGAAGTTATGGGTAATTCTTCGGCCACGGTCACGTTGATCGAGTTCACGGACTACGAATGTCCGTTCTGCGGCCGCCACTTCGAGCAGACGGTTCCGTCGATCATCAAGGATTACGTCGACACGGGCAAAGTGAAGTACGTCGTCCGCGACTTCCCGTTGAGCTTCCACCCGTCCGCGCAGAAGGCTGCAGAGGCGACGGAATGCGCAGCAGAACAGGATAAGTTCTGGGAGATGCACGACAAGATCTTCGAAACGCAGGGCGCATGGGGTGCCGATGCGGTCGCCTCGTTCAAGAAGTACGCCACGGAGCTGGGCTTGAATGCTTCGGCCTTCAATACCTGCCTCGACACAGGCGCGATGGCCGGTGAAGTCTCCGCCGACCTTGCAGACGGTTCCGCCGCGGGCATCAGCGGCACGCCGGGCTTCTGGATCGTCTCCGATGACGGCGCGAGCAAGAACATCTCGGGCGCTTATCCGTTCGCGACGTTCCAAGCCGCGTTCGACGAGATGCTGTAAATCCCCTCTCTCGAAAAAGAAAAGGACGGTGTGTCACCGTCCTTTTTATTGTGCGATAGAATATTTTTTCATGACGAAAATTTCATGATTCGCGCGAGTGTTCCACGAAAAGTTTCGATGTTTATTTTTCCTCTCCGTGAGACTTGCGTTATGGGTGTACGAGCGTACACTACAGACA
>CAYGDM010000087.1:0-4005 GCA_964348685.1 uncultured Candidatus Peribacteria bacterium
ATTTTACATTAACCCTCATGTTTCTCGCGGCAACTGGGTTAATCGTTATATTCGCTGTTGAAGTTCCTATTCCCGAACGAGTTAAAATGCGAAGTCCCGTGTCGTAATTTATAGTTTTGTTATTTGAATCGGCTGTCGCTATGGTTTCGGTAAACCAGTCGATATTGTTATGAGACCACTGAACTTCAAGGTTCAAACTCTCGTTAGAGGTGGTGGCGGCGTAAAATAGGTTAAGGTCAATCGAATCTGCCTTATTTACCGCGCACTGAATGTATCCCGTGGTAGTGGCTACCGTCGGGGCGAGGTAAGAGTACGAGGTGGTTGCGGCTCCCGCTGTGGCGTTGTAGCACTGGGAAACGTCACTTCCTCCCCCCAAAACTCTGTCGTTCAAAGCAAATGCGCCTCCGCCTATTCCTAAAGCGGCAAGCAAAGCAAGTACGAGTTTAGTTAGTTTGTTCATTGTCTGTTTCTAAAAATGTTGGATATTTTATGTCTTCTGGTACGGGCAAAGAATTAATATCATCTGCAATTTCCTCAACGTCGATGTTTTTCTTGTTCGTGTATTCAACCAGCCGCTGTTGAGAAACCCCTCGTTCCGATGCAATCGTTATCAAACTCTCTCTTGGGATAAGCTTGGCAAGAATCTTATATCTCCGCACCTGACAGAATCTTTTTCCTTCCTTTTCCCATTCCTCTTTTGAGGCTGGAATAATGGAGGGAGTGGGAGGAGCTTGTTGAATAAATGTTTTTCCCTTGCTCATGTCGCTCTGTCCCTGACCATATCTCCAACCCCACGTTCCGTATTCTCCGTCCGGCGCGTAAGTTTTCAAAAGATGTTCTCCCGCCTTGTCCCATATCCACGAAACTCCTCTTGGAATCTCGAATTCCAATCCCTCGAATGAGGGTAACACCATCTCTTTCTTCGAAGTGTTCTGTATAAACATATATTTAACGAGTAGTGTTTAACGTCGTTGTTACTCTGCCGACTAAATTTATAATTTACTTTTCAATAACCGTCAGATAGTCGAATGCCTTTAGAGCATCGGCTTGTTCTTTGGTTACTTCCATCGCAAACTCACCAGAACCAAGTTTCACAATTCCCAACGAACCCAAGTCGAAAGAACGGTCTGCCCGTTCGGGGTCAGATACGAAGTATTGCTTCGGAGCTTCTTTCTGGGTTTCTGTGATTTTTTCTTTCTTTTTTTCCATTGTTGTAATCTATCCGATAAGACCCTTTCGGGTGGGAGGCGGGGTCGACACCCACCTCCCAAAAACTTACAGTCTTGGAGTCGTGGTTGCGTAGTAGTGATACTTGAATGTTCCTGTCGGGTTGAATCCGCGACGGGTAGAACTTGCCTGTTCACAGCTAGAGCCTGTGGGCGAAGTTACAGATGTCACGTTTGGACCCGAACAAGTGTTTGAATCAGACATGATACTCATGACCACGTACTGAAGCGGGTATACCGCCGCCGTTGAGGTCGAGTATGACCACACGCCGCTGGCTGGGTATCTCGCCGCCGCTCCGTTATTGGTAGATGCGACACCATAGGTGCTGGTTGCGTACCGAACGTCCCAAAGGAGTTGGGTACGAACAGGTATGGTGTATTCAACCGAATCGGTATCAACATCTGCTGTTGAGGTAGAAATGTTCATGAACAGACGCATCGTCGAGCTTGCCTTTGCCGGAACATATAATTCAGAGTAGTCAATGAACACTATTTCACCGGTGGTGTTTTGCCAAGATGCGGTCGAGGTTCCCGAGGCAATTTCCAGCCTTTGTGCGGCAGAAATGACTCCGTTACCAAGACCCAATTCATCAAAGTTAGTAACCCCCCCCAAGCGGTCGCGAACTTCTTTGACTATTTCCTTGGTGATTTCTTTCGTAGCAGGTTTCGCCGTCGGAAAGAAAAGCCCAGCGACGGCAATTACGCCTATTACTGCGAGAATTATCTTTGTTTTTTTCATAGGCTTTTATTTTCCGATTATGACGAGTAAGCCGCGTTACCGCCCAAACTCCCCCAGACACCTCGGTAATCATACGAACAAACACCCAAGTCAAGAATCACATCAAAGAGACCCGACTTAGTGTCTTTGTCCCGCACAAACTCAACGTCAGGTCCTGCAGAGATAACTGTAGCCAATTTAGCTACACTCGGAGCAACAATGAACCACTGAGTTGCATTCGTCCCGCCAGCCACCTCGAGATACTTGGAAACCAACACGTTGACCTTTCCTTCGTAGAAGTTGAGGTCGTTGTTTCCCGTTCCCGAGCGTTTGTCAGAGTCCGCAATAATGGTCGCAGTCTTTTCGTTAGAAGTTCCTACAACCAAGTAGAGCTTGCCCATTCCCGTTACCGGCACTCCGTCGTCGAGAAGCTGGTTCTCAAGAGCAATGCGTCCGATTTCAAAGTTTCCTTCAGTCAAAGGAATGCCCGTCGCGCTTGCATTTGACTGTGTGGCACCTCCGTCCGCTCGAGGGTGAACGGTAGATACCAAAGGTACACCGTCTCCGTAAGTAACCACACGGGTTCCGTTCGTAACACCTGAACCTGAAGTGAACGCTCGGTTAAAGATTGCCGCGCCTGCGCGAGACAAGTAAACCTTCACTGCGTTAATCAAGTCGTTGTTTTCGTTGAACGAAGATTCGTGGCTTCGGTAGAGAAGCGTTTGGCGACTTACCGCAATACGACCTCCGACTGGTTCCTGTGCGACTGACGTGTCGAATAGTTTGTAACGATTCAAGGATGGGATTACAGAACCGTCAGAGAATCTCTGTAAGAACCCAGCACCTGTTTTTCCTGAGAAGCTGGAAGTTGCGTCGTTAGACTTCATGGTCTTTACAACGGGGTCCCAGCCACTGATTTGGCTAAGGGGAGTTTGACTAAAGAACTCGACGAACTCAACGCCTTGTCCTCGAATCGCATCGCCCCAGCTGCCTAATACTTCTGGCATATTGGTTTAATTAAGTTAGTAATTAGGAAGCGGTTTGCTGTCCTCTAAAGAGACCTTCGACACAAATCACCAGACCACGGGTTGTGTCTTGTTCATCTGGTCCCAAACATGCGAATCCCAAGTGTGCGCTGACCGTCGTGCTTACGGTTGTTTCAGTAAGTCCACCTGCGTTAGTTCCAGTGCCACATTCAACCTGTGCGCCATAACCGAAGCGTGCGGTTGTGTGTATGGTAGCCGCTGGTGAAAAAGGTGCTGACCATATTGCGTTCGGAGTAATGTCAATCTTTGCGTAAACCATCGTGGTTGTTTCATTTGTCGCGGTTGCCGTTACTCGACTTGGAGTTTGTCCCGCGTCAAAGGTCGGAGTTTGTCCGTTTGCTTGTCCAAAACCTACGCAGATACCGAGGATTTTGTCCCCAGCAGCGTTATACCGTCGTACCACTGTTCCATTTCCCGCTGCCGCGGCCGTTACAGCCACCACATCGCCAATCTGGAGAACTCCAGAGTTGGTGATAACCGTAGACGTAAAAATTGGTCCCAACAAACTGGGTCCACCAATGATTATATCGGGCGTGGAGAGCGGACTATTCGCGCGTCTAAATGCCATTTTATATAAGTTAAGTTATTAAATATTCCGTCTTCCTAAATCTTCACCTAAAGGTATTTCAAGAGATTCGTCGTAGAAGCCTCGTGCCTTCATGTGCTTTTCGTGTCTTTGAAGCATGTCTGCGTACTTGTCTTCGGCTATTCCCCTCATTTTTGCTTGCGCCTTGCCGCCTTCTGAAAGCTGGCGGTTCTTAACCTGAAGAGGTTTCGGAGAGTACGAGCCATTGGGTGAAAAAGCTCCTTGCTCGTTCAATCCCTTGTTCGCCATACGCTCTGCTTCTGCTTGGATAGCCTCTGGTCGTAGTGCAAGATATGACCGTTTGATTGCTTCCCTTACGGTAAGCCCTCGTTTTACGAGGCGGTCAACATCTTCCGAAAGACCTTCGTCTGTCCACACTTTTGAAAAGTCCTTCCAAGTATCGAGTGCTTCGGTTACTGCCTCTTTCAA
>CAYGDM010000088.1:0-3849 GCA_964348685.1 uncultured Candidatus Peribacteria bacterium
GGGAGGCTGTGCTCTTTGCCGATGAAGTAATCCTTCAGCGCCGCGGTGAACGCCGCGCGGTTTTCGGCGGTGCCGATGTTGTTGATCTGCAGGGTGAGGCGGTCCCCGATCTGCAGGTCCTGGAGGATCTTCGTGAAGACGTGAATGAGCTGCGCGTCGAGCGAGGCGTCCTTCAAGCCGATCGTTTCGAAATCGAGCTGGTGGTGCTGGCGGTAGCGGCCTTTTTGCGGGCGCTCGTGGCGGAACAATGGACCGATCGAATAGAGCTGCACCGGCTGTGGCAGCTGCTGCATGCCGTGCTCGATGTACGCGCGGCAGATGCCGGCGGTGAATTCGGGGCGAAGTGCTAGGTTCGTCTCTTCGTCTGTCTTCTGCTTGGGGCGCACGAAATAGAGTTCCTTCTCCACGATGTCGGTGTGTTCGCCCACGCCGCGATCAAAGACTTCCACGTTTTCGAACATCGGCGTGTCGATGCGCTTGAAACCGGCCTGGCGGGCGCGGTGACGCACGGCCTTCTTGATGTACGTGAAGTACTGGTGGTCCTCGGGGAGGACGTCGTTCGTGCCGCGGGGGGTGCGAAATTGGGGCTGTGACATGTGGAAAAAACGGGACCGGTACACTCTACCTGACACGTGCACGCTGTTCAATGAGCCGGTGTTGACGCATAAAAAGCCCCACCCGGCCTCTATCCGAACGTGGGGGCAAATCACGTCTGAATGAGGTGGGTGGGGTGTAGGAACAATTCCTATCGCTGCAAGGCCTCTCCCTCCGTGCATCGAATGTGGAACTGGACCAGTTCGCCGTACAGGACTCGAACCTGCAACCCTGGGATTAAGAACCCATGCTCTGCCAATTGAGCTAACGGCGAAAATGAAAAAAGAAACAAGAGAGGATCGGCACTGTATTCCTGCTTTTTTTGAAATCAAGATGAAAAGCCCCCAGCCCTTCTCCGCACACCTGTTCCGGAGGTGTTTGGATAGTGGACTAGGGGCAGCATCGAGGATGGGGGTCGAACCCACAACGCCGCCATATGGAGTGGCGGGCTCTGCCGATTGAGCTACCTCGACGAATGCTCCCTACGATCAGGAAGGGCGAAACAGTACGCCGATCCATGTTCACCGCAAGAAATCTTTATGACAAAAAAGAGCCCCTAGCGGGAGGCTCCAATCCGCGTCCTGCGCTTTTCCGCGGATTGTGCTCTTCTTGATGCTAGGGGACTCCGGGCGATGCGTGCTCGCTTACCGCAGTGGCAAGGGAGGAGGGGGACTTTACACTCTCCTATTTATGGCGCAAGAAATATGAATACATTATGTGTTCATATTTAGTACTTTTCGGCTAATAAAAAAGAAGCCCCTGCCGTGGTGCTTCTAACTTCATTTGCGGATGTCGTTAAAACCCAAGAGTGGCAGGGGCTTCCCGACTATACGTGCAGAGGACGGGCTGGCTCCTTTTAGGGAATCAGTGCTATCGCTGGGCACGCTAGGCGTACCTATCAGCTCGTGCTGATAGGACGCGTACTGTAAGGCAGAGTTGGCATGTTCCACAAGGCTTCGTATACAATTTTTATACAAATCAGCGAAGCCGCTTGGATAGCGGTACGAAGCCAATAACGGAGACAATCGTAGTCGCGAAAGCCATCGTAACAAGGATGGAAAACACGGTCTGATCGATAATGCCCGCTTCGAGGCCGACCGAGGCGATGATGAGTTCTACCGCGCCGCGGCTATTCATGGCGAGGCCGACGCCGAGCGATTCGATCGGCTTCATCGAGAAGAGGAGAGCGATGCCTCCGCTGCCGACCACTTTGCCCACGATGCCCGCGAGCGTGATGCCCGCGAGAAGCAGCGGTGCGTCCAAGATCGAAGTCACGTCGAGGTGGAACGCGAGCGCCGCAAAGAAGATCGGGCCGAAGAAGCTGTACGCGAGTCCGTAGAACCGGTCTTCGATCTTGTTGAACGTATCCGTGTCGATGAGCTCTTCTTGCATGAAGAGTCCCGCGAGGAACGCGCCGATGATCGCATGGAGCCCCATCCATTCGGCGATGGTGCCGAAGAGCAGCGCCACCACGAGCGTGAGGGTGAATGCTTTCTTTCCGCGGACGAAGAATTTCTTCAGGTACGGTGCGCTCGCGAGGCCGACCGCGATGACGATCGCGAAGAACGCCGTCGTTTTTGCGAGGAGCAACAGGAGCGCCAGCCACGACATTTCCCCGTCGCGCGCGAGTGCGAGAAGCATCGAGAACCCGATGAGTCCGAGGATGTCGTTTGCGACCGCCGCTCCGAGGCTGACGTGCGCAACGCGCGTGTCTTCGATGCGCGCGTCTTTGAAAATACGCGCCATGAGCGCGATCGCGGAGATCGACGATACGAGGCCGATGAACGCTGCCGGCAGGGAATCGACGCCGAGCGCGTATGCGGCGCCCGCGGACAGTGCGAAGGTGAGGGCCATGCCGGCGATCGCGACCGCGAGCGACGTCCCGGATGCTTTCATGAGTTCTCGGTGGTCGGTTTTTAAGCCGGTGTGGAGCATGAGGAAGAAGATGCCGAGCTCCGCGGCGACGACGATCACTTCATTTTCCGGATGAACGAGATTCAGGAGCGCCGGCCCAACGAGCATGCCCGCCAGCACTTCGCCGAACACGAGCGGCAAACCGGCAGCTTGGAACAGGCGCCCCACCGTCCAGACGAACACCATCAGGATGAAGAGTTGCTGCATGGCCTGAGGATACAGAAATCATGTGGTATCGACCATTGCGCGCACGATTCTGGTATGGTCGGGTCATGCGTGTCCGTGCGTCATATTTCCCGTCAGCGGTCGCCGTGTGCCTTCTTGCGGCATGTGTACCACCGTGCCCGGAAGGATCCGATCCGATCATGTGCCGCTACGACGCGGTCGTCGCCGAAACGACGCGCATCGTCGATCGCGAAGATCCGCGTGCGGCGCTCGATCGGCTGCACGAGATTCTCGACGACGAGCCCGATCTCGAATCGTTGTGTCACGGTTTGGTGCACGAAGTTGGCCACGCGGCGTATGAAAAAGTGGGTTTCGATGGAGCGCTCGTCTATGAAGACGATCTCTGCGGTTCGGGCTATATCCACGGCATCGTCGAGACGCATCTTGATAATGTCCGAGATATCGTCGCTGCTCTTCCGACAATTTGCGATCCCGAGGCTGCGAATTGTTTTCATGGCATCGGTCATGGGCTCATGTACAAACTCGACAATGATTTGCCGAGGTCCGTAGAACTCTGCGGCACGTACGATAAAAACTTTCAGCGCATTCAGTGTGCAGAGGGCGTATTCATGGAAACGTACGATTCCGAAACGCGTTTCCATGCGTCGGAATATCTACAAGAAGACGATCCGTTCTTCGCGTGCCGCGGGCTCGACCCGGTGAACGAAGGGGTGTGCGCGTTCTATGCGACGCGGTATTTTCTCAAGGTGCATCCGCGTGAGTACGAGGGCGCTATCGATTGGTGCATGACCGACGTGCCGGATGGCCCGCGCGATGCGTGTATCAAAGGAGTGGGGGACTCGGCGATGAAGCAGAACATCAATGACCCGCTCTTCGTGGAGCGGCTCTGCATGACAGTGCCGGACGACAAACGCAGGTACTGCATCGAAGGACTCGTCAGTTACGTGATCGTCCACGAAGCGTCGGCGGAAGCGGGCGAACGGGTGTGTCCGATGCTGCGCGAAGAACACCGCGCGTCGTGCGCGAAGGTGGTGGGGGAGGCGGAGAGGTTTTACGAGGAGTGATGCGAGAAGTGGGGCGATCGATGGGACTCGAACCCACGACCCTCTGGACCACAACCAGATGCTCTAACCAAACTGAGCTACGCTCGCCATG
>CAYGDM010000089.1:0-3787 GCA_964348685.1 uncultured Candidatus Peribacteria bacterium
CATCGGAGGTGACCAATGAAAGAAGCAGAAGTTATTGCTGGTCGGTATTTTTCGAGAGGAGTGCGATGGAATATCGCTGCTCTGATCTTTGGAATGCATGCGCTTGCGGTTGCCGGTTTACTCCTTCCTTCGTACGAAGGGGTATGGCTGGCGATCGTATTGTGGTATGTGACTGGGTTCGGCGTGACGGTCGGGTATCACCGGTATTTCACGCATAGCAGTTTTACGACGCGCTATGTGTGGGTGCATCGAATGCTCGCCTTCACGGGACTCCTATCCGGCGAAGGAGACGTGCTTGAATGGGTAGTGAATCATACGAAACATCACGCTCATTCCGACACTCCGGAAGATCCCCACAGTCCGCTTTTCGGCGGGCGGTGGTTCGGACCGTTCTATGCGCACGTTGGTTGGACAGTCGACAAGAAACACAACGATCTGCGTAAAGCGGGAAAATTAGTAAACGATCCATTCTTAAAGTACCTCTGGAGGACGTACTCGCGTTGGCACTGGATGCTTATTTTCGCACTTGCGTTGTGTGGATTCTTGTTCGGTTATTTCATCCGCGTTGATACGTTTCTGTGGTGGCGATGGGAGCGGGTGGTTCTCTCTCCACTTTGGTCCGCAGCGTACTACGCGGGATCATTCGTGGGGTATGGCTACTTCGCGCGGATCGTTCTCGTGCTGAATGCGACGTGGTTGGTGAACTCGCTGTCTCACATGAGCGGCAGCCAACCTTACGAAACGGGCGACAATAGTCGCGATAATTTAGTGGTTGCGATTTTGTCTCACGGTGAGGGGTGGCATAACGCCCATCACGCGGAGCCGAGGTCGTATCGTCACGGGCAGGGATGGTTGAAATTTGATTTGTCCGCGTGCGTCATCGAATGCATGTGGCTGCTCGGATTGGCGGAAAATCTGCAACCTTTTAAAGCTTCTCCGCGTAAAATCACGGAGAAGAAGCCGAAGGCCGGTAGAAAAAGAACGGAAGACATTGTTTCATAGACCAGGACTAAAAATCAGCCTGGAGTCGCTCGTCGCGGCTCCAGGCTTTTTTGATCGTGACCAACGATTAGTTGGCAGTTCAGCCGCCTCGCAGGAAGTTACGGACCCGTATCCACCAATCAAGCAGCCAGAGGCGTTTTCTTCGTCGCGAGGCCATGGAGCACTCCTTTACCGAAACGAGACGAGAAACCAGCCTTAGACTATGATATGGCCGTCTTTTTGGCAAAATGGCCGGATCGCCTCCGTTGATCGAAAAATCCTTGCGTCGTCCGGGCATCTTCTTTAGACTCTCGCGGCTTTCCTATGTTCGCAATCGTCCACATCGCAGGCTTCCAAGAGAAGGTCCAAGTCGGCGACACGCTCAACGTGCCGCTGCAGGATGCCAAAGAGAAGGACAAACTCACGTTCGACAACGTCCTCATGGTCGTGTCGGATGCGGGCGAACTGACGCTCGGCACCCCGATGGTGAAGGGCGCGAAGGTCGAAGCCGAAGTCGTCGAGCACGGCCGCGAAGCCAAGTTGACGGTCTTCAAGTTCCGCCGCCGCAAGCGCTACATGCGCACGAAGGGCCACCGCCAGGACTACACGACGATCAAGATCAGCGGAATCACGCTCTGATCGACTCCCGTAGTTTACGCATCTCATCGAGCGTGACCGCGAGATTTTGCGTGCACGCGATCGTTTCCGCTGCGCGTTCCTTCGCGCGGAAAAGGTGCGCGAGGTAGGCCTTGCTATGGTCGCGTGCCATCGCCGCCGGTGAGTTCGCGTCGATGGGGGAGTGATCGGTGCGGAACGCGCTGTTGAGAATGTTGATCGTCGTTCCATCGCTCTGGTGGATTTTCCCGTGGCGCGCTTCGCGCATCGGGAGCACGCAGTCGAACAGGTCAATGCCGCGCTTCACCGCTTCGCGATGCTGGCCCACGCGTCCGACGCCCATGAGGTAGCGCGGTTTGTCTTCCGGGAGCACGGGGCAGACGGCATCGAGCACGTCGTACATTTCATTTTCGGTTTCGCCGACTGCGAGGCCTCCCACCGCGTAGCCGTCGAACCCGATCGCGATGAGTTCCTCAGCGCACTTCTTCCGTAGATCTTTTTCGAGCCCGCCTTGGACGATGCCGAAGAGCAGGGGATTCTTTCCTGATTCGTTTTTCAATTTCACGTGCCACTCTTTGCATTCCTTCGCCCAGCGGATCGTGCGGTCGACGGCTTCTTCCTGGATATTTCGTGGCGCGGTCGACGGCGGGCACTGGTCGAAGCACATGATGATGTCGGATCCCAACGTGTGCTGGATGCGCATTGCTTCTTCCGGTCCGAGGAACAAGGGCGAGCCGTCGAGGTGCGATTTGAACTTCACGCCGTGTTCCTCGATCGTCAGAAGATCCTGTAACGAGAATACTTGGAAGCCGCCGCTGTCGGTGAGGATCGGTCCATCCCATCCGATGAATTCATGAAGACCCCCGGCCGAAGCCACGATCTCTTCGCCGGGCTGCAGGTGCAGGTGGTACGTGTTGCAGAGGAGGACCTGCGAACCGAGCGCGCGCGTGTCTTCCAGCGTGAGTCCGCGCATGGCTCCATCCGTCGCGACGGGGAAAAACACGGGCGTCTCGATGATTCCGTGCATCGTCTCGATGCGTCCGCGACGTCCGAGTGCCGTTGATGCGTCCAAATGGAACACGCGTGAAGCATACAGGTTTCGAGTTTTCGGCAACATCAAGTATGCGCGTGCACTTGTCGCGCATGGCCCTGCGCGTTCACACTGTTTGCCAACGCTTCCCCTTTCTTTTCTATGCATCACTCGATTTCCCATCCGGTCGTTGTCGCGAAACACGTGACGCGCATCGGGTTCGGCATCGCGTTGGCTCTCGTTGGTATCGCCCATTACATGGACGCCGCCACGTTCGCCGAAGCGGTCGGCCGCGGTCTCGGAGTTCTCGAACAGGCCGGCATGGTCTGGGGTTACTTGCTCCCGGGTCTCATGATCGTCGGCGGCGTGCTCATCGCGCTCGGTATCTTCCCGGCGGTCGGTGCCCTCGTCGCGGGCGTCGCGCTCGTGTCGATCCCCGCGGGGCTCATGCTCAAGTCGGTGCTGTCGGGCATCTCGCTCAACGACACCATGCCCCCGGCGATGAACGCCATCGTCTGGTTGCTCTTCTACGTCGCCGCAGTCCGCGGATTCGGCGGTCATCACTGCCATTGCGAGGCGCACGGCTCGGTCAGCAAGCCTGCCGCGTTCCCTGCAACGCGCCCGATGCCCCCGGTAAAGGCCCCGGTCGCTCCGGCTCCGAAGCCGATGGTCATCGCGAAGGCCCCCGCGAAGAAAGTTGTTCCGGCAAAGAAGAAGAAATAACCAGCTTCGTCTGCGGCTACGCCGCGGCCAATCATGCATAAAGAAGCGCTCCGAAAGGGGCGCTTTTTCGATATTGATGGGAAATGCATGCAGGCATACCATGCCGCGCCTCATGAACAAGAGTTTCATCAGCAAAGGCATGCACGCGACGGTCCGCCGGCTTTCCGACAGCGAGAGGAAGTTGTTCCCGGACGCGGACGTCGTTCGCGAATCCCGGACGACGGATGAATTCTGGGCGGAGCGGAATTTTTACAGGCACCGGTTGGTGCAGTTGCTATGGCCGGATTTGTTTATCCACGCGGTGGGCGCGAACAAAGCGGCGCTGCCGAAGCCGATCGTGGACAATGATCTCATCAGCCAGTCGGAGGTTGCTGTGCCGTACGTGACCCGCCTTTTCAGCAAATACGCTTCGGTGCCGGACGACCATTCGATATTTTC
>CAYGDM010000090.1:0-3692 GCA_964348685.1 uncultured Candidatus Peribacteria bacterium
CTCGAAAATCGAGAACCGCCCGTCGGTGAAGAACATCGGCGAAATCATCGACGCCTCCGACGGCATCATGGTTGCCCGCGGCGATTTGGGAGCCGAAATGCCGTTCCAGAAGATCCCCGCCGTGCAGGACATGATCGTCCGTATGTGCCGCGCGGCAGGCAAGCCGGTGATCGTCGCCACGCAAATGCTCGAAAGCATGATCAAAAACCCGATGCCGACCCGCGCGGAAGTGACGGACGTCGCGCACGCGGCCCTCACCGGAACGGACACGACGATGCTCTCCGGCGAAACCGCCGCGGGCAAGTATCCGTTCGATTCCGTCGCCGCGATGGCGAGCATCCTCGAAGAGACTGAATCACGCATGGGCCACGGCGATGCCTGCGGCTCGTGCGATTGCGGGCATGCGCACGACGACAGCGCCGTACGTGCGGAAGCCGCGGTGACGATGGCCCACAGTGGGGAAGCGTCCGCGATCGTGGTTCTGTGCAACACGGGCAAGACGGCCGAGCTCATGAGCAACTACCGCCCGGGCGTGCCGGTCTTTGCCTTCTCCGACTCCCCGGCGCTGCGCCGACAACTCGCGATCCGTTTCGGCGTCACGCCGATGGACATCACGATGGAAAGTGACGGCGAATTGAATATCGAGCGCGCGCTCTCGTCTCTCGAAAAGAAAGGATTCGCGAAGAAGGACGACCGGATCGTGGTCGTGGCCCGCACGCAGGTCCGCAGCGGCCCGCTCGTGACGGTGCACCTGCGCAAAATCTAACCGGCCGCACGCTTATCGCGATGCAACCGAAGCGATACCCGTCACGTACGACGGGTTTTTCGCTTGGACCATCGCCTTGATGCCCGGGTCTTCCTGCAGTTCTTCGAGCGCTTGCTGCTGCGCGATCTTCATCTGCAGGATTTCTTCCTCAAGCAAGAGCTGCGTGCGCTGGTACTCGAGCGTGCGGAGGCGATACCCCTTCGTGGCGTTCGCGTTCTCATGAAAAAGAATCAACAGCGCGAGGATGAGAATCAGGGATCCGATCGCCGCCATCAGCAAAATCGTGCTCTGGTCGACGAGCTCGGCCAGGGTCGAGCGTTTCGTATTGGATGGTGACGATTGATGGATCATGAGGATGCTTTGAGGACGGCGCGGAATTTCACGCTGCGCGAGCGGGGGTTTGCGGCGAGTTCTTCGTCCTCCGGGACGAGGGCTTTCTTCGTGAGAAGCGAGAAGGGTGCGGCGGCGACGGTGCGCCCGGTGAGCGGATCTTTGTCCGGCTCGGACCACGCCTTGAAGCGATGCTTCACGAAGCGGTCTTCGAGGGAATGATAGCTGAGGATGCCCGCGCGGCCACCGGGTTTCAGGAGCGAGGGAATCGCATCGAGCAGCGCATTGAGAGCACCGAGCTCGTCGTTCACCGCGATGCGCAATGCTTGGAACAGTCGCGGCAGGATCGACGGCGTGCGGTAGGTGAAGATCTCTTCGACCTTCGCTTTAAACTCGAACGTCGTTTCGATTCGCTTTCCAGCGATCAAGCGTGCAAGAGGGCGGACGAACTGATGCACTTCGCCGAGGTCGTGAATGAGCGTGACGATCTCGTCTTCGGAAGATTTTTCGAGCAGGTCCGCGGCGGTGCGGCCGGACGTGCGGTCGTAACGCAAGTCGAGCGGCCCGTCGGTGCGGAAGCTGAATCCACGTTCGGGATCGTCGACGTGCGGGGAGCTTAATCCGAGATCCGCGAAGACGACGTCGAACGTTCCGAGACCCAGCGTGCCCGCGTCGCGGAAGTTCGCATGGACCAGGGTGGCACGATCGCCGAAGGGCACCAAACGTTCGCGCGCAGCTTCGAGATTGGTCGTATCTGCATCGAGCGCCGTGAGCGTGCCTTCGGGGCCGATGGCTCCGAGGAATGCGGCGCTGTGGCCGCCGAGGCCGAGGGTGCAATCCAGAACGTTCTCTCCCGGCTTCGGGGCGAGGACATGGAGGACGGTCGTTTCAAGGACCGGCACGTGACGGAGGGGCGTTCCCATCCGTGCGAAGTGTACCGATTTCCCCTTTCGACGCACTATTTCGGCCTTGCCGAATCCCCTGTTCCTGAGATGTATACATTTCTTGATCGAAAACGGCGTTCCCAGCGGCGGGCACCCCTAACACGGCGCAGATGGCCGATCCAGCTCGTATTATTGACAAATAATTGTAATAGTTCATAGTACTAGACCTTTATGACGACCATCCTCTCCTCCCTCTTCGGCCTGGCCCTCATCACCTCCGTCGCCTCGAGCGGCGGACCCATCGCCCAGGAAGCGTGGGTTCCCATGGCGGGCGACCGCGTCGTGGTCGATACGCAAGCGAACGTCGGCTACATCATGCGCGAGAACGGCGACTACACGGAGTTTCCCGTGCTCACCGGGCAGCAACGTTACGTCTACTACATCGGCCGCGGGTACTACGCCGCAACGCCGGAAAAGACCTGGACCGTCCGTGAGGTCGAAGTGAAGGGCCGCAGCATGACCTTCGGTGAAACGGGCACGTTCCTCCGACTCTATGACGACGGCGAAGAGACGGCCTACGGCATCCACAGCCACCTGACGTTCCAGAAAATGCTCGACGAAGGCGACCGCTACCGCAGCATGGGCTGCGTGCTCGTGAGCGAAGATATCCTGAAGCTCATCGTGAAGACCTTCGAAACGAACGGTAACGCGCTCGACGTGGCGACCGTCAACGGCATCGTATTGCCCGAGCCCGAACCGGACATCGCGCAAACGCCGTCGTGGTTGGGGTTGTAATGTGTGCAGAATCTCGGCGTAGCTCGCAGCGTAGCCGGATGGCGGAGAGGCAGGGATTCGAACCCTGGATACGGGGTTAACCATATACCACATTAGCAGTGTGGTGCTTTCGGCCACTCAGCCACCTCTCCGCGGGGCCGGCGGGAGTATAGGCGAGCGATGGGAGGATGGAAACCCGCTCTCTGGCCTCAGCTGCGCGATTCTGCTGAAATGGCGCCGATGACCGACATCCGCTCCAGAATCACTGCGTTCCTCGCGACTCGCCGCCATGGCATCATCTCGACGCTGCACGCCGACGGATCGGTGGAATCAGCATTGGTCGCGATCTCCGAAACGCCAGCACTCGCGATCACATTCGGCACATTCGACGACACGCGGAAATTCGCGAATATCCTGCGCGACCCGCGCGTGGCGTTCGTTGTGACGGATGACGAGAACATCGAAGTACAGCTCGAAGGACGCGCACGAATCACGGAAGGCGCCGAGCACGAACAGTGCAAACAACGCCACCTCGCGAAGAACGCGAAAACGGCGAAGTACGCCGACGATCCAAAGCAACGGTTTATCGTCGTCGAACCGACGTGGATCCGCTTCACGGACCGCACAGTGAACCCCTCGCGCGTAGAGGAGCTACGCATCTAAATAACCCCCCAACAACATCATGTTGTCAGGGGGCGCGAGGAGGGCAGCCCCAGTTTCTGCCGAAGGGCTGCCCAGCGGGTATATCTGAGCGCAACCTACACCGTTCGCAGCAATGCTACAATGCTGCCATGAGCAACACAGTCATCGCCGTCGATTTAGGAGGAACGAAAGCCGACGTGGCCCGTGTGAACGCCAAAACCTGGGAGATCGAATCAAAAGAACGCATCCCGACCCGCGCGAAGGACGGCTTCATCGCCGTGCTCGATGACATCGTC
>CAYGDM010000091.1:0-3673 GCA_964348685.1 uncultured Candidatus Peribacteria bacterium
TAGTCTTTTTGTCCCGAAACTCTGAAAGATGTCTCTCGATTTCATCGAGCGGGATATCATCAATCGAACGAGCGACCTGTTCGCCGGCCACGTGCCCGACGAAGCGGTGCACGACGACGCGGAAGAGGAAGGCGAGGACGAGCAGTCCGCCGAATATCGACAACGCAATCGCGGCTTTGCCTGCGCCGGGCGTGTCGACCAAGAACGATCCGAACGTTTTAATGCGCGCACATTCCGCGGTACACGATTCGCCGCCGTCGCACTCTTCACCGTTGTCGGTCACGTTGTCGCCACAGCGGGGCGCCATGCAATCGCCGCGACAGGCATTTGAGAGGAAATCGGAATTATTGCCGCCGTTATCGCACTGTTCGCCTTTTTGGACGATCGCGTCGCCGCACGCGGGCAACGCGCAAAGATTCGTGCAACGGTCGTTATCGATGCGGTTACCGTCGTCGCAGGTTTCGCCCTGCTGGACGGATCCGTCACCGCAGCGCGGAAGCTTACACGCGATCGTGCAGCTGTCGGTATCGATGCCGTTACCGTCGTCGCACTGTTCACCGGGATCCTTCTGCTTATTGCCGCATCGGGCGATGTAGACCGACGACGCGGAGGATTTCCTATCGCTTTTCGAGCTTTGCGAAGCAAGCGCGAGCGCGGCCGGGCGGACGGAAGACGACGATGCGGCGCACGCGGACTTCTGCTGACGCCGGCAACCGCCGGAACACGCGCCATCATCATCGCAATCGGGGACGGTGCACGTCGTGCCGCAGGCGGCGGCCATGAAGCGAAGTTCCGTGGTGAGTTCGCCGTTTGCGGGATCGATCGCATACACCTCTTCGCGCGTCGGTTCGCACTCTTCGCCAAGGTCATCCGACACGATGCCATCGCCGCACGCGAGGAACAGGCACTCTGCGGAGCAGTTGCCATCGCCGTTGCGCGCCGCGCCGTTATCGCACTCCTCACCGGCATCGACCCGTCCGTCGCCGCAGGAGTTCGACACCTGCTTCAGAGGGCATCCTGGCGTTCCGTAGATCTTCCCGACGCACTCTTGATGCGTCAGCTGCGCCCGATACTGCGAACCGTACGTGCCGACGAAGGCGCAGGTGGCCACAAGGGCCATGATCCCAAGCACGGGTTTGTATATGTGCATTTCCATTTATTCTAGCATATTTCGCCCCGATGATCCATATCAGCCCATATGTCCGACGAGGGTAAGCAGACCTGGCAAAAAGCGGCAATTTCAGGTAGAATGGGGAGTAAGCATGATTAAGCCGGATATCCTCATCGCCGAAGACGACCCAGTGCTTCGCAACCTCTACGTGAAGAAATTCTCCGTGGCAGGTTTTCCGATCCGAGCGGTGGAAGACGGCGAAAAGGCCCTCGCTGCACTGCAGGAACGTTTTCCGCAGGTCCTCGTGCTCGACATCCACATGCCGAAAATCGACGGCTTCCAAGTGCTCGAACACTACCCGAAAGACAAGCGCTCGTTCCCCGTCATCATGCTCACGAACTTCGCCGACGAGAAGTCGCGCGAGCGCGGCACGGATCTGGGCGCCGACGAGTACTTCATCAAAAAAGATATGACCATTAAGTCACTCCTCGAAATGGTCGACAAGGTCTACGCCGACTGGCAGAAGGCGCATCCGGGGGCCTAAAGCCCCAACCATGCCAGCCACCGCGAGATCCACAAAAACCCCGGCGGGCCCGAGAGCGGTTTACTGACGAGCACATCATTGCGCAGCATTTCCTTGAGGTTCCACAGCGCGCGGAAGCGGCCTTTGATGAGCACATTCACTTCGCCCATATCGTCGAGCGACCCTTTGTAGAGGTTCGCCGAACCGAGGAACGCCGACGTGCCGTCGACGAGGGCGATCTTGGAATGGCAAAAACCCGGATAGATGAACACGCGGATGTTGAAATCATTACCTTCCGACATCAGCCTCCCGATCGCGATCGCGTTCGCGTGGTTATGCAGCTGCATGCGCTTCGGCAGGATGATCGTCAGACGCACGCCGCGCTTGCTGAGCTCCACGAGTTTCCCGAGCACTTCGTCGTCGGACAAAAACGCGTGCTCGATCACCACGGTCTCGCGCGCGGAATCGAGCAGCTGCAGGAAAACAGGACGGATCTGCTTCACCTCTTCCGTATTGGCCACGACGCGGATGGGGGCGCGGTCGTTCGTCGGCTCCGTGCGGGCAAGAAATTGGCTGACAAACGACGATCCGCGGAGTTCCACCATGCAGTCGTGCCACTCATAACGGTACTCGTCGGCGATATTCATGCCGGTGAGGAGCAGCGTGTGCCCGTCGATGACGTACACCTTGGCGTGATCCATGTGCGCCGAATGAGAAATGCGGATGCGCGGATGACCCCAGAATGCTTTCCAAAGGGGCTCGGTCGAATCTTTCGTGCCGAGGAAATCATTATACGATTCGAAGAAATCTCCGACGGCCTCTTTCATAATGTCGATCGTCACGCCGCGGTCCGCCGCGTCGAGCAGCCACCGCGCGACTTGGCGACCGGTTTGATCATCTTTCCAAATGAACATCTGAATCACGATGCTCACGCTCGCGCGGCCGATAAGCGTTTCGATCCGTCGGAACACTTCGTAACCGTCGATCCACACGCGCACCTCGCGATCGTGCGAGAGTGAACGCAACGAGCCGCCGGTCCGAAGGACGAAATTCGCCTGCATGCGGTAATACATGCGCAGGCCGTGGACGCGGCGTTGACCCCGTTTACCGAACCAATAGCGTATACTACCCCGAATAGCGCTTCGGAGATGATATCGGAGCCTTCTGGGCCAGTGCAGGAATCCGGAGTCTGACACGGCGGTAGTATAGGCCTGAAGCGTAAAATCTGATATAATGGTACGATAGTTTTATGTCGACCTTCCTCGCTCTGATCGGCATCCTCCTGGGCGTTTCGGCGCTCGGTTTGGCGTTTCTGTGGTTGCTCCGCTGGAGCGCCGACAAACGCCGCGAAGAAGAGATCGTGTTCCTCCAACTCTTAGTTCCCAAAAAGGAATCCCGCGAAGAGAAAGACAGCGAAGCGGACCAATTCGGCAAGGACTACAAGGAAGTGATCGGCGTCATGGACCACTTGTACCAATCGCTGCACTCGCTCTACGAGGGCGGACCGAAGCGCCACTGGCGGGGGCAACCCTTCTTCTCGCTCGAGTACGCAGCGCTCGCAGGCGAAATCCTTTTCTTCGTCGCGTGCCCACGCTCGTACGCGCAGCTCGTCGAAAAACAGATCACGTCGTTCTACCCCGACTGCATCATCGACGAAGTCGAAGACTACAACATCTTCACGCCGACCTCGCACACCGCGGTAAAGAGCCTGTGGCCGGGCGGACCGCGTGTCTCGGCATTCAAAACATACCAACAGCTCAAGAGCGACCCCCTCAACTCGATCACGAACGCGTTCTCAAAACTGAAAAGCGACGAAGGTGCGGCGGTGCAAATCGTCCTGCGTCCCGCCAAGTCTGGTTGGCAAAAAAAATTCCAAGACGAAGCGCAAAACCTCCTCAATTCGAAAAAGAAATCAAAAGGATCGTGGATCAACCCGATGTTCTGGGTACGCAGCATCGTGGATATCTTCACCTCGGACGACGGCAAACTGACGGAAGAAAAACAGGAGAGCGGCCGCGTGTCGCAAATGGTCGAGGAAT
>CAYGDM010000092.1:0-3555 GCA_964348685.1 uncultured Candidatus Peribacteria bacterium
GTGGAAACATCATCGTCGAATTCGACGATGATGTTTCCACAAAGAGGATGAAGTGGTCTGGCCGTGCAGTTGTTGCGGCAGCCGTCTGCGTCGACTTGGTTGCCGTCGTCGCATCCTTCGCCTGTTTGGACCGTGCCATCACCGCATACGGGCCCCGTCGGGGGCAGCGTGCAGTCGTTGCGGCACGCATCGTTGCTTTCCATGTTGCCGTCGTCGCAGCCTTCGTGCGTCGGGCGGGTGATTCCATCGCCGCATACCGCGCTCCTGCATGCGTTGGTGCATCCGTCGGTGTTTACAGTGTTATTATCGTCGCATTGTTCGCCCGCTTGGGTCGTACCGTCGCCGCAGCTGGGCAACGCGCAGGTATTGCTGCAGCCGTCGCCGTTGTTCGTGTTTCCGTCGTCGCATTGTTCGACGTTTGTTCTGGTGATCCCGTCGCCGCAGCGCGCGTTGTTGCATGCGTTCGTGCAGGCGTCGTCGGTGACTCTGTTGTTGTCGTCGCATTGCTCATATCCTTGCGTGATGCCGTCGCCGCAAACCGTGTTTCTGCACGTGTTGTTGCACGCGTCGTCGTTGTTTTGGTTACCGTCGTCGCATTGTTCGACGAGCAGCTGGATGTGGTTGTCGCCACAAATGGCCGTGCGGCAGTTCGCGGTACATCCGTCCGTGTTCAATGTGTTGCCGTCGTCGCACTGTTCCTCCGCATCGGTGTAGCTATTGCCGCACATGCGTCCTGTCCGGCAGCCGTTGGTGCAGTTGTCGGTTTCGGTGGAATTGCCGTCATCGCATTGTTCACCCGGGTTCACCGTCCCGTTGCCGCATACGTTGTTTCCCGTTCGGCGGCACGCCGTCGAGCACTGTCCGGGTGGTAGGTCATACCCCGCCACGTTCTGTGTGCCGTTGTCGCAGACTTCGGTGACTGGTTCGATCGTACCGTTGCCGCAGCCTTGGGTGATCGCCTGCGTCCGGCACGTGGGCGAGCAGCCGTCGCCGTCCACCTGGTTGCCGTCGTCGCATTGTTCGCCCGCTTGCGTCCGGCCGTTGCCGCACACGTAGGGGTACGTTTCGCACAAGTTGTTGCATGCGTCGGTGTCGATTCCATTTCCGTCGTCGCAGTCTTCTCTGCTTCCATCCGCTCTGGTCTCGGGGACGCCGTTGCCGCAGAAGCTTCCGCCCGTTACCTGGCACGTTTGCCTGTTGCATCCCAGCCAGCTCGTCGTGTTCGACTGGCTTCCGCCGTCGCATGTTTCCGGGTAGTAGCCCGGCTGCGCCGAAATGATGCCGTCGCCGCACACCTGTGTTTTGCAGAGGTTTGTGCAACCGTCGCCGAAGGTTCTCGTATTGCCGTCGTCGCATTGTTCATTTCCCTGTCTGTGCCCGTCGCCGCAGATCGGGTTCCTGCAGAGCGTCGTGCACGTATCCGTATTCACGGCGTTTCCGTCGTCGCACTGCTCGCCGGGGTCCACCGTGCCGTTGCCGCATCCCTGCGTTGTGCAGTTATTGCGGCAGGAGTCGTCGTTGTTTTGATTGCCGTCGTCGCACTGTTCTCCCGTTTGGACGATCGTATCACCGCAGCGCGCGTTCTGGCACGCGTTGCTGCAGGAGTCCGTGTTCACCGTATTGCCGTCGTCGCAGGTTTCGACGATCGTGCGGACGATCGTGTCGCCGCAACGCGCGGTTTGGCACGAATTGGGGCACGCGTCTGTATTCACGTTGTTGCCGTCGTCACAGGTTTCCACTCCCGCCTGAATACTGTAATCGCCGCATTTTGCATTTTTGCAGAGTCTGCAGGCGTCTGTATGCACGTTGTTGCCGTCGTCGCACTCTTCGCCGTTCTCCGTCGTGTTGTTACCGCACACCGAGGGCGTCACCCTCACCGCCATGACGGCGTCGAGCACCCCGTGGAGGGTGCAGTCTGCGTTGACGGAGAACCTGTTAAACGAGTTGGGCGTCGCGAGCGAAATGTATCCAATTTTCTGCCACGTGCGGCCCGCGTGCGTGATGCCGGTCGGTGCGATGGTTTGGTTGATATATGTCGTTATGGTCGCATTCGAGTTCGCCCAGGGGGTAAGGCGGAATGGGAGGTTGGGGTTGAGGTCGGAAGCGGGAAGCCATGTCGTGTAGACCTCGTAGGCCGCGGTTGTGTCCATGTTTTCGAAGTCCCATCCGGCCCCGCCGCCGAACGGGCTGTGGTAGCACTCCATGTAATCTCCTTCGTACGCGGCGATGTTGAGTCTCCGTGCAATGCCGCTGCTCGTGTATCCGGTATCGCCATCGTCGATGATGCGCGGCTCGTTCGGGTTCGTCTGCGGAGCATCGAGTTTTACGATCATAATCGCGTCGGCCTGGGTGTAGACGTCCTGTCCGACGACGGTTGGGAAGTCGCCCACGACGGTGACGCGGATCGTCCGTCCTGCGCTCGGTTTCACCGTCGCGATTTTTTGCCACGTGCGATTGAGATGCGTCGTGCCGTTCGGCGCCGTTCCCGCGGGCTCCACTTGCTGGTTCACATCGGTGGGCACCACCGTCGCACCCGTAACCCTGTGCAATGCCGACGTCGTGAATGCGAGCGTCGGTTCCCACGTCGCGTATACCGCGTAGTCGGCGGTTTGATCGAGATTCTCAAAGAGGTAGTCGACATTGGCTGGGATCTGGGCGTTCCCCCTGTACATCAAAGCGAACCCGCCGTGCGAAGGGGTGTTCCCTATCCGCGTGAACGTCGGCGTGTTCGTGTTCGGGATCAGCGAGACCGTCACTCCCGCCTGGCCGTCGTCGAGGACGTACGGATTCGGCGGAGTCACTTGTCCGATGAGGTTTGGTCCCGTCGTCGCGATCAGTCCCGTGAGGGAGTACGCGAGCATGAGGGCGAGCACGTGGGTGCGCGAGATGGTCTTCATACCGAAAGGGGAATGTGTGTGAGAAATCCAACTATAATACCATTTTTAATGTTTTTTTACAATATCACCGCGACAAGCGGCTCCGTAAACGCTTTTCTTCCGTATTTGTCTTTTATTCCGGGAGCACTCCGCCCTGCTGCAGCTCGACCATTTGCCGGTAGACGTCGTTCGTTTTCAGGAGCTCGTCGTGCGGTGCCATTGCCATGAGCTTGCCGTCTTCGAGGATCGCGATACGGTCGGCCGAACGCACGGTGCTGAGGCGGTGTGCGATGATCACAGCAGTGCGGCCGGCGATGAGTTCCTTGATGCCGTCCTGCACCTTTCGTTCGGTGAGCGAATCGAGCGCGCTCGTCGCTTCGTCGAGGATGACGATCTTCGGATCCTTCAAAATCGCGCGGGCGATCGCGATTGCGAGCATGCGCGCTGAGTGCGACGTGCTGCTGTTGGTGCGCGGCGGCGGCTCGATCGAAGATTTGTGGCAATTCAATGAAGAAGCGGTGGCGCGCGCGATCCGTGCATCGCTTGTTCCGGTCGTGGTCGGCGTCGGCCACGAAACCGATTTCACCATCGCCGACTTCGCCGCGGATGATCGCGCGCCAACGCCGACTGCGGCGGCCGAGCGGGTGAGTCCGGATCGCGCGGAACTGCTGGCGCGGGT
>CAYGDM010000093.1:0-3543 GCA_964348685.1 uncultured Candidatus Peribacteria bacterium
GATAAATTGATTCAAATTAGTAATTTCTCTTATGATTTCTAAGATTTGAAAAGTTTTGTCAGAAATATTGACACTTTATGTGTTGTGAAAGTATGATGTGTGCATGGCATTACAAACGGTGCTGGAGCAGTACGGGCTCGGCGAAAAGCAGGCCGCGATTTATTTGGCGACGTTGGAACTGGGGAGGGCGCCGGTGCTGCGGATCGCCGACAAGGCGGCGGTCAAACGTCCGACGACGTACGTCGTACTGCACGAGCTATTGCAGATGGGGCTCGTCGACATGATTCCTCGTGCCGGAACGAAGTTGTTCCAAGCGATAGACCCCAAGATGCTTTTGGAGCGATTGCAAAAGAAGGCGCAGTTGCTCGATCAATCACTGCCACAACTGCGGGCAATCATGAATACGGCGCAGGGCAAACCGACAGTGCGCTTCTACGAAGGAAAGCGCGCTATCTACGAGTTGTACGCGAACGAAATCGTACGGCAGCCGGAGCTGTATTCCCTCATCAATTTGGATGCGTTCGGCAAAACCTACAACGAAAAGGAGAAGACGGCGCTTCTGAACGCCATGAAGAAATATGGGTGTAATGCGACGGAGCTTGTGGAGGATTCGGAAGAGGCGAGGTGGTATCTGAAGGAAAAGAACCGCCGAGGCCTGGGCGATACGAAGCTGCTGCCGAAGACGCTGCGGTTCGACGTAGATTTCGTCGTGTACGGGAATACGTTCGTGACGATCTCGCTCAAAAACCTTATCGCCGTTGTAACCGAAGATGTCGCGATTAGCTCTGCTCAGCTGCAGATGTTCCGGTTCTTGTACGATTCGATCGAGCAGACCGCCGCCTGATCAAACCTTCGCCGCGAGTAATTCCTGCATCGCGATTTCGACTGCTTTGCGCACCGTCGCGGCACGCAATTCCGTCTGCTGCGCATCGGCCATACGGAGTGCTTCTCGTCCGTCGGAACCGAGCGGCGCGTATTCTTTCAGGTGTTCGGCCAAGGCCGGTTCATCGTTTTCCGCTCCGTTCATCGATGGGCTTACGCCGTACTGTGGTGTGGCTGCGAATGTAACCATGCTCCTCATTGTCCTCCGTGTCGCGGAACAGTCAACAATCCTTGTCATTTCCGTGCTTTCGACCACGAAAAAGCCCGGCTTCGTCCCGCGACTGCGGGACTACGCCGAGGCCCTTTTACATGCAGTGATTACCGAACGACCTTGATGCCTGGGCCCATGGTCGGGGCGATCGTGATCGACGTGATGTAGACCGACTTGATGCCCGCGGGCTTCGCTTCGTCGAGGGCATTCAGCACGGCGTCGAGGTTTTCCTGGAGCTTCTTGCCGCCGAACGAGATCTTGCCGAACGGCACGTGGATGATGCCGGCTTTGTCCATTTTGCATTCGATGCGGCCCTTCTTGAGTTCGCCGATGGTCTTCACGAGGTTGTCCGTGACCGTGCCGGCTTTCGGGTTGGGCATCATGCCTTTCTGGCCGAGGATCTTGGCGATCTTACCGAGGTTCTTCATGACGGAGGGGACTGCAACAGCGACGTCGAACTCGATTTTGCCTGCTTCGATGTCGGCCGTGAGCTTCTCCATGCTGACGATGTCGGCGCCCGCTTTCGTGGCGGCGTCCTCCATATCTTCCGGGACGAACGCGGCGATGCGCACGGACTTGCCCGTGCCGTGCGGCAGGGCGACCGTCGTGCGGACCAATTGGTCGGCCTGGGTCGTGTCGGCGGCGATGCGCACGTGCACTTCTGCCGTGGCGTCGAACGACGCCGTCGAAACCTGCGTCAGCAGTTCGGTCGCTTCCGCGACGGAGTAGCTGGGCTTCGTGATCTTGGCCACCGCGGCCTTGTACTTCTTGCCGTTGTGACCGAGGCCGGAGCGGCCGCGTTCATTGCTCGGCTTCGTCGAGGATTTCTCGGACATGGGATTGGGGGGAATGTGGTGCAAACGTCCTATTCGGACTCCCACAAGTAGGCGCCCACTGTGCACGGACAGGCTTTTTCATGCAAGAGAAGCTTCGAGGAAATAGGAGCTAGCTTCTAGAAATGGTTAAAAACGTTAAAAGATCCTACATCCTAGCTCCTAGAAGCTAGATCCTGCGTCACTTTTTCTTCTTCTTTTTTGCCGCCTTTGCGACCGGCTTCTTGGCCTTGAGGGCCATGGCCGGGGCCTGGGGCGCCGCCAGCGTGCGAGTCGTCACCGATGGGCGGACCGTCCTGTTCATCTGCGTGAACCAGCTGAGGACGAGGCCGTAGGCGAGGACCGTGACGTGCATCACGAGGCTTTGGACTTGGATCGTTTCGATGACGATCGAGAGGATGAGCGAGAGGAGGGCGAACGAGGCCAAGAGCAAGCCGATCAGCTTCCACGTGAAGAAGAACAACGCGCCCGGGACGGCCTTGGCCGACGCTTCGACGCCGCGGAGCTTCGCATCGTGCCAGAGGAAGAGAATGCCGCCGACTGCGAAGACGAAGAGGAGGCCGACGTAGGTTTCACTGTCGAGGAGTTGGCCCGTCAGCACCGCGAGCAACACCGGAAGGCTTCCCGTGGTGATCAAAATGACGCCGACGGCTTCGGCGAAGTAGCAGTACGTGGCGTAGGCGATCTCCCACGGATTGCCGCCGCGCATGATGCCTGCAAGGGCGACGAGTGCGAGCAATGCGACCACTGCGACCGGAAGCAGCATGCCGTAGGGCACGCCGACATTTTGGAAGAGTGCGTCGAGGGAAGAGGGGAACATAACGTGGCGGAGGGAGGTTCGGTTGCTAGCGTACGCCAAGAAGACGTGTGACCGCATCCAAAAGAGATTGCAGTGGAAGCGAAGAAGTATGCATTACGAATTGGGAATTTCGCGCGCGGCACAAAAAAATGCGACGGTTCACGTCGCATTTTCTGATTCGGAGTGGTGGAGAACTTACGCGGCGATCGTGACGCCCATGTTGCGCGCCGTGCCTTCCATCGTGCGCATCGCGGCTTCGAGGTCCGTCGTGTTCAAGTCCGGCATCTTCTGCTTCGCGATCTCCTCGAGGTCCTTGCGCGAGATGGAGCCGACCTTGTTCTTGTTCGGTTCGCCGGAACCCTTCTCGATCTTCGCCTTGCCCTTGATGAGCTCGCTCGCCGGGGGCTGCTTCGTGATGAACGTGAAGGAACGGTCATCGTAGACCGTGATCACCACCGGGATCATCTGTCCCATCTGCGACGTCGTCGCGGCGTTGAACTGCGCGCAGAAACCGCCGATGTCGACGCCGGCCTGACCGAGGGCAGGACCGAGCGGAGGCGCGGGGTTCGCTTGCCCACCGCGGGCAACGACTTTAACGACCTTTTTGATAGCTTTAGCCATAGGATAATGAAAGTGGAGGGAGAGTACTGATCGAGGAGGGGGCTGTAAAGCCGAATCGTCACGGTTTCTTACCGTGTGGTCAGGCTTTCGATCACCTGCTGCATCACCGTGCCCGTGTCGGCCGTGTGGAATTCGTAGAGGCGCTCGCGGACGCGGACGAACGTGAGGGTTTCTTCGCTGAGGGCCGGGTCGCGGAA
>CAYGDM010000094.1:0-3519 GCA_964348685.1 uncultured Candidatus Peribacteria bacterium
CTTCTCGGCGGTGTCGCCGGGGATGCCCCACGACGTCACGCAGTCGACGAGGAGGAGGTGGTTGTCGGTGCCGTTGGTGACGAGCTTCGCGCCGTTTTGCATGAGGGTATCGGCCAGGCGCTTGCTGTTTTTGAGGATCTGCGCGGCGTAGTCTGTGAATTCCGGTTGGAGCGCTTCGCCAAACGCCACTGCTTTGGCCGCGATCATCTGCATGATCGGTCCGCCCTGGAAGCCGGGGAATACCGATTTGTCGATCTTTTTGCCAAGCTCGGGCGTGCGGGTGAGGATCATGCCGCCGCGGGGTCCGCGGAGTGATTTGTGCGTCGTTGTTGTGATAATGTCGAAGCCGTCGTCGAACGGATTGCGCAATGCCTTGCCCGCGATGAGGCCCGCGATGTGCGCCATGTCGGCCATCGTGATCGCGCCTACTTCGTCGGCGATCGCTTTCATTTTCGCGTAGTCGAGGGACCTCGGATACGCCGAGAAGCCCGCAAGGAGGATCTTCGGCTTCGTTTCGAGCGCGGTCTTGCGCATAAGGTCGTAGTCGATTTCCCCGGTCTCCGTGTCTTTCATCTTGTAGCGCACGAAGTTGAAGATTTTCGTGATGTACGTGACGGGGTGGCCGTGCGTCAGGTGCCCGCCGTGGCTGAGGTCCATGCCCATTACCGTGTCGCCGGGTTCGAGGAGTGCGAAGTACGTGGCGACGTTCGCCGGGGCGCCCGCGTGCGGTTGGACGTTCGCGTGGCCGGCGCCGAAGAGCTGCTTCGCGCGTTCGATCGCGAGGGTTTCGACCTCGTCGGTGTACTGCTGGCCGCCGTAGTAGCGCTTGCCGGGGTAGCCCTCCGAGTACTTGTTGTTGAAGCACGTGCCCATCGCTTCCATCACCGCCGCGGAGACGTAATTCTCGGACGGGATCAATTCCATGCCGTCGCGCTGGCGGATCATTTCACCTTTGAGCGAGGCGAAGACCGCGGGGTCCTGGGCCTGGAGATGGTCGTAATTCGGCATGCGTTGAGTGTATCATGCTCGCCGTGATGCGCCGCGCGATTTCCATCGTTCTTCCTGCTTGCGTGCTGCTTGCGGGGTGCGAAGCCAGTCTTTCGAAAGAGGAATCCGCGCGCGTGGATATCCAGGAACTGAACGTCAGTTTCGACTTTCGCGAACCTCTGACGCTGCGTGCGTCTCAGAACGAAGCGATGCTCTCGGGCCCGACGACGCGCATGCAGGTGCAGACGTTGCCCTACGCATCGAAGTTGCCTGCCATCGGGTATCAGATGCCCACGTGGGCATTGCCCCTCGCAATCGCCAACGAGGTGCGCGACCAGCGTTCGTGCGGGCCGTTCAAAAGTGCGAAGGTGTTTTTGCCCGTCGACACGAGCGCCGCGATGCGGTGCGACCTCGTGATGGATCCGTCCGGCCGCCCGGTCGTGTGGATGGTTGGGATCGGCCGCCCGTTCGAGGCCGTGCCGTTCCTCCAGAGCTCGTTTTTGGTACTCGAAGAAGAGCAGTACCAGCTTTTCTCCTACGTGTATCCGTTCCCCGAGGCCGATGCCACGGCGCGGTGGTTGCGCGAGACGTTCAAGGAGCGGAATCCGAACATGTCGGGTCTCGTGTGGCCGAATAAGTCGTTCATGCTGCTCATCGACGAAACGGCACAGGCACTGACGTCGCAGATCAATCCGTCGTCCGACGAGGTGCAGGCCGCAATGGATGCGCTGCGCGATCTCGCGTTCAGCGTGGGCCCGTCCCGGGTGATGCAGGATCAATGACACCGCGTGGCGTGATGATCAGATCCACGAGTTCATCGTGCGTCTCGCGCGGGATCATCGTCACCATCTGGCAGTCGAGCGCGATGCCCCAGACGCGCGCGCCGGGGGTTTTCTTCCGCAGTTCCTGCAGCCACTTGTCGTAGCCGCCGTTGCCGCGGCCGATTCGTCCGCCGCTCGGATCAAACCCGAGACCGGGGAGGAGCGCGACGTCGACGTCTTCAATTGTGAGCTTCGCTTCGTCCTGCGTCGGTTCCATCAGGCCGTACTTTCCGGGTACGAGCGCGCCCAAGGTTGGCGCTTCCCGGAACGCGAACCCCGCGCCTTCGAAACGCGGGAAGAAGAGCTTCCAACCGCGTTCGAGCAGCACCGGAAAGAGTTCGGCGATATCGGCTTCGGATCCCTTCATCGGGTAAAAGACGCAGAGCACGCCCGGCTCAGCGGGGAGTTCCTGGAGTACGCGTTTGCAGAGCGATCGGCTCTCTCGCGCGCGGTCTTCCGGCGACAGCCGTTTCAAGCGTTCGACGAGCGAGGCGCGGAGCGATGTTTTTTCGGAGCGGAGGTCCATAGTGTTAGAACACTTCCATCGCCGCTTCCGCCAAATTCACGTCCCCGGTTGGGGCGGCGGCGCGTGTTTCGGCGTCGACGATGAACTTCAGTTTGAGCGGGTGTTTGAAGATGTTTTCGATCGCGTCCTGCATGCTACGGCCGCTTTCGGTCGAAGACGCTTTGTCGCGGTGGAAGCTCGAGGTGAAGCGAACGAAGATCGTGTCGCCTTCGAAGCGGACGGGCTGGCCGTTTTTGAGTGACATCCGGACGAATGGCGGTTCGGTCGCCGCGACGATCTTCGGCCAGGCGGCGAGCACGGCATCGAGCGAGAGTTCGGGTGCCATGACGGTCGCCGTAGATTCGGCGGGTGCATCGGCGGTGGTTTCGACGGGAGCGGCGGCGGAAGGCGCGGTTACGGGTGCTGCCGCCGGAGGTGTTGCGGGTTGCGACGGCTTGGCCTTCGGTGCGGCCGGGCGGGGAGCGGGCGCGCGATCGGTCATGGGCGTCGTTGTGGGATCCGTGAGGAGCGAGAGCAGTGCGGATTCGAACACTAAGGCAGGTACCGGGGCGATGCGGACGTCGCGGACGGCGTGGAGCAGGGTATCGACGATGCGCAGGTCGGCCGCTCCGTCGCCGCCGCTCTGCACGGACGCGTGCATGCGTTCACGAGCCGAGGAAAGGATCATGCGGATCACGGTCTCGAACGGCGCGGCGCGTTCTTCCATCTGTTTCGAGAGGTCGAGGATCGCCATTGCGTTGCCTTCGTCGATGGCCTTGAGCAGCAGCTCGACGTATTCGTGGCCCGATTCGCCGATGCGTTCCTGCACGTCGGCCAACGTGATGTCCGGCAGGCTGCGCAACTGATCGAGGAGCGAGATGGCGTCGCGCAGGCTACCGCCGGAGTGATGGGCGATCGCCCGCAATGCGGGACGTTCGACCGTGATGTGCTCCTGGTCCGCGATGTACTGCAGGCGGCGGATGATGTCTTCCTCGCGGATCTGGCGGAACTGGAACCGCTGGCAGCGCGATTGGATCGTGGCCGGGATCTTGTGGAGTTCCGTCGTGGCGAGGATGAAGTACGCGTACGACGGCGGTTCTTCGAGTGTTTTCAGGAGTGCGTTGAACGCTTCTTTCGTGAGCATGTGCACCTCGTCGATGATGTAGACCTTCGCCGCGGCGACGACCGGCGTGAATTGGATTTTCT
>CAYGDM010000095.1:0-3374 GCA_964348685.1 uncultured Candidatus Peribacteria bacterium
GGAATACTCATGCACTACATTGCCTGGAGTTTCATTGCCGTCGTCTGTTACGCCTTGAATGCCGCGCTCGTGGAACGCTTCATGCGGGGGAACCATGCATTATGGAACCTGTTCATCGCGAACGGGTTAACATGGGTCTACTGCGCAGGCGCCATGGCGATGCAACGCGCGTCCGGAAACAGCTTAACGCTGCACACCGATACACGAACCGCTATCGCACTCGGCATGCTCTGTCCGCTCATCCTCTTCATTGGCCACGCCGCGTTTTACCAGGGCGTCGCGACCAAAGGAAGCAGCATGGTCGCCATGTTGAACGTTCTCAGCCTCATGCCGATCGTGGCAGCGTTGTTCATCACATGTATCTCGCGAAAACTTCCGACCGCCAACGAATGGATCGGTTCGGCTATCGTACTTGTTGGAATCATCATCTTTCTTCGAAGGTAACCCGCACGGATCAACCACCCCCGCCATGTCACTCCGACATGGTGGGTTTTCACGTGGGCGTGTCATGGTTCGTGGCTCGCTGTGGCTCGCACCTCACCATGACAACTTTCTCTTTGCCATGACTCTCGCCGCCAAGCACCCCTGTCATGGTGAGGTGCTTTTGCGCACAAAAGCCACGAACCATGACTTACTTCGGCCTTCCCCCGCGTCTTCTGGAAAGGTTTTCGAGCGCGTCCTGATCACCTCGTATCAACGCCTCCTTCTTCGCCCTAGTCCATCGCTTCACCCTCTTCTCCCACGCAATGGCATCAAGGATGTATTGGAATGACTGCACATAAACGAGTTCAAACGGCAAACGTTTGTAGACATACGATCCTTCGCTTAGATCGCCGCTGCGATGTTCTGCGAGACGCCGCTCGACGTCGCTGGTGACGCCAACGTAGTAGCTCCCGTCGCAGCAACGCACCATGTACACCCAGTATTCATGCATACCGAAAGGGTAGGGGTTATTTCACCCCCTCAAGCGCGACCAGCGTCCCATCACCATGTTTTGCTCATCACGGACAAAAAATAACCGTTCTACGTTCAGCCGAAACGCACCTCTTTTTGCCACCCTATGAACAACAAATATATTCACAATACATTCTTTGTGGCTTGTACATGCCAGATAGTTGCCAGTCTTAGAGGTAACTGTATGATGGCGTGATTTGCAAACAGCAGCTCACTGAGCTCGCCACCCTGCGAATCACACACACAACACACAGACAAACACCTGATCTTTTCTCCCCACAGCGAACAACAGAGAGAGCGATGGTCACCCCTGACCCCATGCCCGTTCCTCCCAGCCACTCACTCACATATTTGTGCACATACTGGGCATAGGTTACGTGATCATGGACTTCGTCACTCGATAGTGGCCATCGCCCTCTCTGCTCTGCAACGTTTCGTACGATGGAGGTTGAGGTGACCGTCGTACGCGCCCCCCTTCACTCCCCAGTGTGTCACCTGCGCCGCAAGGCCGTGCTGTCACCGGTCCGGGGACTTGGTGTGGTTACCAAGATAAACAAGAAACCAGAGTAAGGCAGAGATCCGAGGCACTCCTCGCCTCAGTCCCCTTCCATTCTTCGCTCAACGCCACCAGATGGCGTCGATAGCCCGGGAGACGGACGAAAACACCAACACAAATAGGTCACGCGAGTGGCCTTTTTGTTATGCACAGCCAAAAAAACCAGTGGAAGAATTGACAAGAAAAGTACGCGCTCCTATAACGCGCGTGCCGTTTTTTTGTCCGTTCATTTCCTCATCGCAAGGAGTTCGACATGAAGCTTCCACGAGTCGTTCGTACGACGCTGCAACACGCAAACGCCAAAACGAAAAGAATTGCCGCGCAGGCGTTCGATGAGGCGCTGCACAAACATGACCCGTTGCTGCAGCGTCATTGCATGCGTTCGCGCCTCCAATCGCCCCATCCGACAGTCATGCTCATGGCGCACGCGCTGACGTTCGAAGCGCTCACGCTCGAATGCAGCAATGCGTCCATCGTGGTGCAGCCGAGCAACGAAGACGTCTTCAGCACATTACGGAGCGAATTGATCATGAATCCCATAAAACGGGAGCAAGACGTACTGCAACGCATGCGCTGGGAACAACCCATCATGTTCAATGTTTTGGGTGAATGGATCGCGATCAGCCATCATCCGGTAGCAGCCGCGATCGGCGTCACCGAAGTCTTCCGCATCTTCGAACTCCTCCCGGACGCACCGCAGCCCGTCTAAAGGGTTGCAGCGCTCGAAACGGCGCAAGGGCAGGCTTCACGGCCTGCTCTTTTCATTTGTCCTCCTGCAACCTCCTGCGCATTTCATCCTCCGCGCGCAGGAGCTCTTCTTGCGTGTTGATCGTGAAGCTTTCGCACGCCTGCAGCACATCGAGCGCGTGGACATCTTTACCTTTCGAGAGCAGGTACGACGCCGCGTCGGTCACGTAGTACTCGCCCGTGACGGGGCTGGGCTCCATGTGCCCAAGGAAGTCGACCAAGTCCTTGCAGTTGAAGACGTACGTACTGAGGTTCACCTCCGTGATCGCCTTCTCTTCGG
The DNA here is from genome assembly GCA_964348685.1 of uncultured Candidatus Peribacteria bacterium. Taxonomy (GTDB): domain Bacteria; phylum Patescibacteriota; class Gracilibacteria; order Peribacterales; family Peribacteraceae; genus DALYDP01. The sequence goes on from CAYGDM010000095.1 coordinate 2,538, forward strand.
CGGTCGCATCTTTCTCCTCCACGATCTTCAAGAAGCGTTTGTCTGCATTGCGGACGATGCGCCCCAAACCGAAGGGATTGTCGGCGTAGCCGGACCCGAGCAAACACGAGCAGTGGAAGCGTTCGAATTCCTGCAGCAGCACGCGCAGCGACGATTCTTGCGTCAGGGGCGAATCGCCCGTCACCACCACCACCGGACCGTCGTGGCCTTCGAGGTGCGGCACGCACGACTTCACGGCGTGGCCCGTGCCCATGGGTTCGCCCTGCATCACGAACTCCACGCTGTCGCGGTGCTGAAGCGCGGCCTTCACGTCGTCGGCTTTGTAGCCCACGACCACGAGGATCCGCGCGATGCCGGCCTTCTCAAGTGCGTCCAAGACATACTCGATCATCGGGCGACCGAGCACGGGAACGAGCACCTTCGGCAGATCGGACTTCATGCGGGTGCCTTTGCCGGCGGCCATGACGATTGCGACAGGGGGGTTCATCCGCGATATGGTACCAGGCCGCATTTACCGCAGCCAGGAACCCTTCGTCGTCGCTCAGGGCAGGCTCATGCTGCTACAACCTTTTACCGTTTGTTGTAGCAGCGCCCCGGAGTTTATCCTGAGCACAGCCGAAGGGTGGGCGCGGCATTATCAGGAAACCCGCGTCATATACATCCCCGTCTCGGTGTTCACCTTGATCGTATCGCCTTCGTTGATGAAGAGCGGCACGTTCACGACGAGGCCCGATTCGAGGGTGGCAGGCTTATTGCCGCCGGTGGCGGTATCACCCTTCACGCCCGGGATGGTTTCCAGAACTTTGAGTTCCACCGTCGCCTTCAGCTGGATGCCGA
>CAYGDM010000096.1:0-3276 GCA_964348685.1 uncultured Candidatus Peribacteria bacterium
ATCTCGTACCGGCCGTTGGCGAATTGAACGGCGATCGCTCCAACCTTCCCTACGGCATCGTTGCCGGCGAAAAGCGGGAGTACGGTCGCTGCGACTTCGAGATCGGCGGGAGCCCCCGGGTTGCGGAGCCCAAGGAAGCGATCCGCGGGGATGCTGCCCGCGTCTGGCTCTACATGAGCGAGACGTACGGAGTTTCACTCACTCCTGCCCAGCGACAGATGTTCCTCGACTGGTCGCGCGACGATCCGGTGGACGCGTGGGAACAATTGCGGGATGAGCGGACCGAGGCGGCGCAGGGCAATCGCAATCCCCACGTCCGCCGCCGCTGATCCGCTGGCTTCTGGTTCTATCGCGGCGGCGTTGGCGGGCTCTGCGGAGCACGTGCCGGCGGCCGTGACGGCGTGTCCTGGCTTTGCGAACCTCGCGTCGCCCGCATGGCCTCGTCCTTGGAATTGAAATACTGACCCGCCAGCGGCCCTCGGTGGCAGTGATAACCGCCAGCCTTTCGGTTGTGGTGGCAACCGAGGCCATCCAGTCCGCCGCCATGCGCGTATGTCGGCGGCGAAATACTTACGGCCACAAGCGCGGCCGCAACGAACGCCATCCCCTGCATCAGTAGCGGCGCTGGTTCGGCCTGGAGTACGGGTCTCGATAGGGGTTGCCGAACGAGCTCGGCGGAGGCGGCCGGTCATCGAATGTCGGCGGACGGGTGCCCTGCTGGCCCGTGTACGGATTCACGTTCGGGCTCACAGACCAGTTGTCGTTGTAGCTCCGATTGGGCGACGAACGGTAGTGCGGAGCGACGTACGTGCCGTCCTTCCTCGTGTAACCGCGAACGTACGAGTCGGCGAGCGCGCTCTCCGCCAGCATGAGCAAGGCCGCAATCGCGGCGAAGATCACATGGTGCCATCGCATGGCGACGACCTCCCTGGAGCGGTTTAGGAAACCGTCGAGTCATACCACATCGGCCGGTTGCCGACCACGGGAGCCTCTCCTGGAATTGCTACTGATCGTTTGGGCGGATGATTTCCCAGCTTAATCAAAGAACTGCCCGAAACGCGCAAGGTCGGCGGCGTTTTTTGGCATTGCCGACGGATTTTCCCGTCATGCGCACCATCCCGCGCCGCGCGAGACTGGGTGGGCCATGGCAACGCCTCCGGCTCCGATTACCTACTTCGCCCGCCTGAATTTCCGCAACCAGCGGACGCCTTTCGGCATCAAACGCAGCGACCGCCTCTCCCACATGTACGCCATCGGGAAAACCGGCACCGGTAAATCGACGCTCCTCGAAACCCTCGTCCGCCAGGACATCGCGAATAGCGAGGGGTTTGCGCTCATCGATCCGCACGGCGATCTCGTCGAGCGGATCGCGCAGACAATCCCGGAGGATCGCCGCGACGACGTGATCTATTTCAACGTTCCCGACGATGCGCAGCCCTTCGGTTACAATCCGCTGAAATACGTCCGCGAGGATCGCCGCACCCTCGCGGCGTCAGGCTTCCTCGAAACCTTCAAAATGATGTGGGAGGACGCCTGGGGCGTGCGCATGGAGCACATCCTCCGCAACGCGCTCCTCGCCCTCCTTGATCAACCCGACGCGTCCATGCCCGACATCTTGCGGCTCATGTCGGATCGCACCTTCCGGCGCTCGGTAGCCAGGGCCGTTCAAAACCCGCAGGTCAAGCAGTTCTGGCTCAAGGAGTTCGAGCAATATTCGTACCGGTACCGTGCCGACGGCATCGCCCCGATCCAGAACAAGGTGGGGGCATTCCTGGCCGACCCGCGCATTCTCCGCATCTTGACCGCACCGAAGCGAACACTCCACTTCCGCCGCATCATAGATCGAGGCAAGGTACTCCTGGTCAATCTATCCAAGGGACGGATCGGGGACGACGCGGCGTCTCTCCTCGGCGGACTCCTGGTAACCACGCTCGGCCTCGCCGCTTTCAGCCGGGCCGATACGCCGGAGCGGGACCGCCGAGATTTCTTCCTCTACGTCGATGAGTTCCAGAGCTTCACGACCCTGAGCGTGGCGAACATGCTCTCGGAGATCCGCAAGTACCGCGTCGGGCTCATTCTCGCCCACCAGTATCTCTTCCAACTCGATCCTGCGATCCGCCACGCGGTTCTCGGAAATGCCGGCACTATCGTCTCGTTTCGCCTGGGCCCGATGGATGCCGCGGTCTTCGCACGGGAGTTCGAACCGAAGTTCGACACCGTCGATCTGCTTAACCTTCCGAATCACCACATCTACCTGAAGCTCATGATCGACGGCGCGCCATCGCAACCGTTCAGCGCGATAACCTTCCCGCCGTCCGAACTCACACGCCTGAAGGAGGAGCCGGTTATTTCCAAAGACTATGGCGCCGATTGGCGCAACGGGTGGAAGGAATAGCGAGATGTGCTGGCCGTTACTTTACGGTCACGCCTTGCCGAAAATCGGAAGGGAGCGCTTCGAACACGCATCGATGCCGAGGTGTATGGGGTACGCATAGCCAGTTACGAGCCCCAAGAACCGCACGACTTTTTTCCAATCTTCCTCGGGCCGCCATTGATGGAGTTCATATATCCCCTTTCCCAAGGCAACGGCCCAGGCGACGCTATGAAAGAATTGGCGATGGTGCGGATGGATCGCGGGCTCAAGAATATCGGGCAGTTTGGTCGTCACGGCAGCCACGGCAGCGCCCGCGAGCGGTTTCGCTGTCTGCTCCCCTTTTTTGGACTCGTCGTACACCAACACTCCCCCAACAACGAGCGCCGCGATAACTTGGTGGGTTGGACCGTTAGCCATGACGCATCTTCCATCCTCATTTGGTTTCGGGCGTTTCCGCCCTGATACGCGAATCGGTGCAGTATACCAGAATCACACCAAGCCTAGATGGCCTCTTTCGTGCGGTTCGCGCATGTTCCGACGCGGCTAATCCCATCCAAAGAAAACGCCCCGTTCAAAACGGGGCGTTGAGAGAAAAAGAACAAGATTCATGACGGGCTATGGGCCGTCTTCCTCGCTGAGGTAGTCGACTGCTTCCATCGCCTTCGAGGCCGCCGTGAATATCGCCCGCTTGTCGGAGCGCAGCACGGCCAGCCAGTGGTCCACATACGCGGCGTGGTCGGGGCGCGGGGCCGGCGACACCCCGAGGATCGCGCACAGGAAGGCCGACCCGAGCTCCGCGACCAGTTCTTCCATCGCGTACGCCTCGCTCCCGAACCGGCTCGACAGGTCGCGCGCGAGCCGGTGCGGCGCGCCCGTCCAGTGGACGAGCTCGTGGAGGAGCA
>CAYGDM010000097.1:0-3262 GCA_964348685.1 uncultured Candidatus Peribacteria bacterium
GGCCAACGCGATCCCCACGTAAAAAGGATTATTTGCCGAAACGGCGCTTGCGGCCATCATATTCCGCGAGCGCTTCTTCGAGTTTCTCCGGCGTCAGATCCGGGAAATGATAGGTCGGAAAGAACCACTCGGCGTACGACGCCTTCCACAATTCGAACCCGCTCGTGCGCTGTTCACCGGACGTGCGCACCACCAAGTCGATCTCAGGCAGATCCGGATTATCGACGTGTGCCGCGATCGCTTCTTCGGTCACGTCTGTCCCGGCGGGGATGCGGTTGATCGCGCGGACGATCTCATCTTTGCCGCCGTGGTCGATCGCGAGCTGCATCGTGAACCCGGTGAAATCCTTTGTCTTCTCCTCGGCGTCCGCGAAGAGCTTCGCGAGGCCCGCGGGAATGCGGTCTTTGCGGCCAGCGTGGACGAAGCGCACTTTTCGGTCGACAAACCCCTGCAGCTCCTTGCCCATGAAATACTGGAACAGCCGCATGAGCTCGGTCACTTCCGCTTCGTCGCGCTTCCAGTTCTCGGTCGAAAAACCCCACAACGTCAGCGTGCCGATGCGCGGGTGCGCCTGGGCCCACTCGGCGATGCCGCGGAAGTTCTCGATCGCCTGGCGGTGGCCGTCCCACGGCTTCATGCCGCGGTCTTTGGCCCAACGGCGGTTGCCGTCGCAGATGATCGCGAGATGGAACGTTTTCTCCATGGGATCAGTCCTGAATCACCGGCTCGCCCGTTTTCTGATCCACGCGGAGGACGATGCCCTTCACGACGCGGGTCTCCTTCGAGACCATCTTCTCGCCTTCAAAGCGATAAACGTACGGCGTGGTGAGCGACACTTCCAACGTAGCCGCCTCCTCTTGGCCGAGCCCTTCGATGGAACGCATGATCGGCTTGATGCTGTTGCCGTGCGCGACGATGAGCACCGTCTTGCCCGCGGCAAGGAGCGGCAGGATGTATTGCGTAAACACGGGTGTCACGCGGCGCTCGCAATCCTCCATGCTTTCGCCGTTCGGCGGACGCGTCGCGTAACTTCGGCGCCACAACTTCACCTGTTCTTCGCCGTGCTTCTTGATCGTCTCTCCTTTATCCAGACCTTGCAAATCGCCGTAGTGACGCTCGTTGAGCGCGGTGTCTTTTTCCACGCGCACGCTTTCCTGACCGATACCCTTAAGAATGGCGGCGAGCGTGTTATTCGCGCGTTGAAGGCGCGAGGTCCAGGCGATGTCGAACGACAGGTCCGCGAGGACCGCCGACGCGGTCGCGGCATCCTGTGCGCCGCGTTCAGAGAGAGGAACGTCGGTCCAACCGGTAAACCGGTTCTCGAGGTTCCATTGAGAGAGTCCGTGACGGACGAGTACGAGGGTGCCCATAGTGGGGCCAGCCTACCCTCGCCGCAGTGGCGCGCCAACGCCATTTCTGCTACAATATCTTGATATGCGCGGATTCCACGTCCACACCCTCAGCGACCACGGCTACCGCATGACGGTGCTGTGGGCGGCCTTCTGTTGCCTTGCGATCGTCGCAGCCGCATCTGCGTTTGCCCGCGCGTCGCACAATTTCGCCGCCGCGCTCACGGAGAAGCCCGACCTCGCGATTTACCTCCTCCTCCCGGAGGAAGAAATCGGTCAGTCAACCTTGCTGCGCGAACAGGACACGGAGCGCGACTACCTCGCCGAAACGAAAACCGGCCCAAAGCTCATTAAGCTCCGAAAGGGCGACGCGGAGTGGTACGTCAGCGTGGTTGAGACGTTGCACGAGTAAGAGAACGTAAATTATAGATTTGACATAATCAAAAAATAATTTATCATATTCATATGAATATAAGCTCATCCATTTCGCATGTAGAAGCCCTTCACGCTTCGCACGCTTTTGCCGATCGATTGCAGGCGGAATTTGAAAAAATTAATGATGAGCGATTTTTGCTATTGGGAAAGATCGATCAAATGTCACAGCTTCATGGTGAAACGATGCAAAAAATATGTGCGCTCCTCGTGCAATCATACAAAAGCGAAGAACGTCATGAGCGACAGGAGCAATACGAAATAATCAAGAATAGTTACGCATCTCAAATAGCGAGCTGGATATCACACTGTGATGCTTCCCGGCAGCATGTTGGGAAACTTAGAGAGCTGCTCCAGCTTATCCTTATCGAGGATTACCAGATTTGATCACCATCCACGGAAACACCACAACCGCCTTCCACATGCGCTTCCAGCGGGAGGGTTGTTGAACGAACCGATAGAGCCACTCGAGTCCCATGTCGCGCATCCAGGCAGGGGCGCGCTTCTGGGCGCCCGCGAGGAAATCGAACGTTCCGCCAATGCCCATGGCCACGCGGACGGAAGGCATCTGTTTCAGGTGCGCGTCGATCCACAGGTCCTGCGCGGGCGAACCGTAGGCAACCAGGAGCAACTTCGCGCCCGATACATTGATGCGATCGATGATCCCCTTCGCATCTTCGTCCTTCGGTGAACCCGCATGCGTGCCGACGATCTTCAGATTGGAATTGGCCGCACGCAGTACTGCCGACGCGCGCCAGGCAATCCCCTCCGCGCCGCCGAGCAGGAACACGGGCGAGGTTTCATCGAGCGATGCACAGAGCGCCTGCACCGTATCGACGCCGGTGACTCGTTCGGGGAGTTTCTGATTCGTCCACCTCGCGGCCCAGAGCAAGCCGGTGCTATCGGGGATGTTCAGCGCGGTGCGGTTGAGAAGCGCACGAAAATCCGGATTACCCGACGCCTCCACGAGCATTTCATTGTTCGGCGTCATCACGTGGCACTGCGCGGGGCCACCGAGCATGGCGCGAATTTTTTCCACGGCTTCGACGCGCGAAACGGAATCGATGGGAACGCCCAGAATGACGATACGGTTCATGACAATGACGATACCACATACGCTACAATCATCCCGTGAAACGCATCCTCTGGGCATCGGCAATCCTTCTCCTTGCGGCGTGCGAGCCTCTGGATTTGCAGTTCCAGCGCGATTCGGCGGCATCGTCGTCTTCGGCATCCCAGGCAACGGAAGAGATCGAAACGGCAACAGGCGACGCAGCGATCACGATCGAACCGTTCGCCGAACCCACGGAAACGCAGGCCGCGTCCGGAACGACGGTACAGATCGCGGAATCGATGGCGGGCGGAACGCTCATTCTCGGCAACGGCGACGCAACCCCCCTCGCGATCGCGATCTACCTCCACCCGCTCTCGCCCTATGCGCGCGAATTCCAGCGCCTGCGCATGCCGACGCTGATCCAGAA
>CAYGDM010000098.1:0-3247 GCA_964348685.1 uncultured Candidatus Peribacteria bacterium
GACTACGCGATCCAGAAGCTGAAGGGCCTTTTGAAGGAATTGGCCGAGGTGTCCGAGGTCGAACAGGACGTGAAACCCCAAGGAAGGGACTTCTTTGCCGTTGTACGTCCGAAACGCTGAAAACACCTCTAATACGTCATTAATTCGACTTGCGTATCAAGTAACGTTGTTTATACTTCCGCGCACTTATGCCGAAGATGAAATCCCACAGCGGCGCCAAGAAGCGGATCCGAAAGACGGGTCGCGGCAAACTGGCCATGAAGCGCAACAGCCGTTCGCACCTTCTCCAGCAGAAGAGCAAGCGCTCGAAGCGTCTGAACCGCACGCTCGTGTTGCACCCCACCAATATCGCCCACATCCGGCACCTCGTGCCGAATCTGTAATCCCTCGACCCCACTCCCATGCGCGTCAAACGCGGCATCGTCCGCCACCGTCGGCACAAGAAGATCAAGAACCGGGCCAAGGGTTTCCAGGGCCTCGGTCACTCCACGTTCGTCAAAGCGAAGGAGCGTTTGATCAAGGCCGGCCAGCACGCCTACGTCGACCGCAAGAAGAAGAAGCGCAACTTCCGCGCCCTCTGGACCGTTCGCCTCAACGCCGCCGTCCGCGAGGCGGGCAGTAAGTACTCGGTGTTCATCGGTCAGATGAAGAAGAAGGGCTACGAACTCGATCGCAAGACGCTCTCCGAATTGGCTCTTCACGAGCCGGCGGCGTTCAAGAAGTTGGTCGAGAGCGTGACGAAGTAAGTGTCATGGTTCGTGGCTCGCGGTGCGTCGCTCGCACCTCACCATGACAACGTACGCGTTTTACTATGGTTCGTTGTCATGGTGAGGTGTTTTTGTCGCAACAAAAACCTCGAACCATGACGAGGGAGCCACGAACCATGACGCGTTTAGTCTTGATCTGTTGCTTTCGCCGCCCCTCCCAACGCTTTGTAGTACTGCGTCATCGCCAGAAGCCAGAGCGTGAGCGCGAAGGTATCGAAGAAGGCAACGACGACGGGCGACCCGTAACGCGTAACGGTTTCGTCGGCGTACATGCCGAATACCTCCTCCACGAGGAGGCCGGGCGCCCAGAGAAGCAGTAACGCGATGACGACCGCGATCGTGCGCGGGAGCCGCGGCCACGTCAGCTGGCGGCTGCGCGCGAGGGCTTGGCGCGGGCTAAGCTTCTCGTAGGCCACCGCGAGCGGGGCGAGCGACGTGAGGAGCAAATATCCGATCGGGAGCAGTGCTGCGGCTGCGATGATCGCGGCGTACCACGGATATGTGCGTATGGCTTCCATGAAATCCAGGTGTAGTGCGTCGGCGTAGGTCGCTCCGAACATCACGATGCCGATGGCAGGCAGCGCCCAGAGCACCGCGACGCACATGCGAAGGATGTCGGTGAGGAGCAGGGGAACGACGAGCGCGCGGGCTTGGCCCTGCACGGCTTTGAACGACGTGCGCAGTCTGCCGGCTTTTGCTTGCAGCAGGCGCTTGCCGACCGTCAACGTGCAGCCGATGCCCCACGTGAGCAGGACGAATCCCGCGAGGTTCAGCACGACCAAGACGGCCGTCTGTTCCGGCGAATCCAGGCCGGTCGGCGGGTCGAGTTCGTAGATCGCGGCGAGCGGCAGGAACACGAGCAATGCCGTGCTGCGCTGCAACGCGGGCTGCCGCCAGAAGAAGGTCCATCCGCCGGCGATGAAGCGGAGGATGGGCGACATGTCAGCGTTCGACGCGGACGAAACCGGATACGGGCAGAACTTCGAGCTTCTTTTCCTCCTTCTTGATCTTGTCGAGCAGGAGGTTCATGCCGAGGGAGTCGGCGGCCATGTGGTTGCACTGGATGAGGAGCAGGTTGTGCTTCTTGCCGAGCTCAACCTCTTTCTCGGTGAAGTGCATGGCGAGAATCGTGCCGACCCCGGCCGCGGCCTGCGCTTCGATCAATTCTTCCGGGCCGTTCGTGCCGCCGGTGAATTCCGTGGCGACCACCTTGCCCGGGCGGTTTGATGACGAACCGTTCGCGATGAACGCGGGGCTGCCCGCCTTGGCATAGATGTCGTACTCCTCGATGTCGTGCAGCGCGTTGACGATTTCACCCAGGTCGTTCCACTCCTTTTTGCAGATCGTTTTCTCCATGAAGCGCCACACGAGGTTGTCGGTGACGGTGTGGCACGTGAAGGCCGGAAGGTTGAGCAGCTCGGCCGCGCGCACGTGGCGCAGGATGTTATCGGCATGGATCGACCTCCAGATGCGGCCCATGCGGGGCGCGAGCAGGTAGTCGGTTTGGTTGATCGGCACGCCGGCAGCCAGGTACACGTCGGCCTGCAGCGGCATAACTTTTTCAAGGTCGGCGAATGCACGGCCCTCCGGGTGGTGGATGATGATGCAGTCGATCTTCTCGCCCCTTTCGCGCAGGCGGTCGATGAGGAGGATCTCCGGCGTTTCGATATCGATGCCCACCGCGACGCGCTTCACGTCTTCTTCGCCCGTGCCGTTCAGAATGCGCGAGTCGGCGTACGGGTTCCACGTGCGTTCCTCATCGGCGTATTCCTTGTCTTTCCCCTCAAGCTTTTTCTGCCTGTCGGCGTGCTTCTTCAGGAGGTGGTTAATGTACTTCTTATCGCGCGGGTCGGCTTCGATGCCGATTTCGATGGTGCGCTTGTAGAGGGTTTTGAGCTTCATAGGGGTGGGAGAAGGGAAGTCGTATCCAGGTATGCAGCCTAAGGAGCGGTGGGTCAAAGGAAAAGACGAATCAGGCGTTCTGATCGTGTCTTATTCTTGCGATGAATCGCAAAATAGTATGTAACGCGCCTATTGAACGATGTCATTAGGACGTTGCTTGTTTTGTTTTCGCTTGGTTTTCTTTGTTCCGTTTCACGGCCGCGCTGTAGTTCCGGCCGACGACCATGACGATGACGACCAAGCCGATCCACAAGGGGATGGCTTGCATGCTCCAGAAAATGCCCGTGAGGCCAAGCGGATCGCCCGATCGCGCCCCCTGGCTCACCCCCATCGACAGCGCACTAAGTGCCACGATCGGCGTACCGAGGACGATGATGAGGATCCAAACGACGCGCATGCGGTCAGGATAGCACGACTTTCGCGTCCGCGACGATCGTACCTTCCGGCGACACGAGCACGGGGTTGATGTCGAGTTCCGTGATGCGCGGGCAGGCGCAGATGAGTTCTGAGACCTTTACGATCACGTCGGCTAACGCGTCGATGTCCGATTGTTTTTTACCGCGCATGCCGAGCAAGAG
>CAYGDM010000099.1:0-3200 GCA_964348685.1 uncultured Candidatus Peribacteria bacterium
CCGCATGACGCACCTGCCGACGAACATCGTCGTGTCGTGCCAGACGGAACGCAGCCAGATCAAGAACCGCGAACGCGCGACGAACATGCTCATGGCGAAGCTGCTCGAAAAGCGCGAGGAGGAAAAGATGGCGCAGAACCAGGACCTGAAAGGAGCGTCGCAATCGGCGAGCTTCGGGCAGCAGATCCGCAGCTACGTCCTGCACCCATACCAGATGGTGAAAGACGTGCGCACCGACCACGAAACGAGCAACACGACGGGCGTGCTCGATGGCGACATCCAGGATTTCATTGATGCGGAGCTCAAGAGGCAGGCGAGAGGAGGACAATAAAAAAAACCTTCGCGAGTAAACCCGCGAAGGTGATTGTTTTGTGAATGGCAACGCACCGTGCGCTGCCTATTTCTCTTGGAACACGTAGACGAGTCCCATATCGGTGGGGATGCCATTGCTGCTCGGTCGGCTGTTGAGGCCGGGATCGACAGCGGCTTCGAGCTCGCCGAGGTCGATGTCTTCCTGCTTCATGCCGGAAAACTCGAACACCTGGATGTAGGGCTCCGTGGTCTTCCAATAGACCGTGAGCTTCGCGCCAGGCTTCAGCAACTTCTTGTACCGCGTCGTTATGCCGCCGGCGATCGGAGCGGCGTGCTCGGCCTTCTCGGTCACGACGCCCTCGGCGTCCATCGTGTACGAGATGCACTTCTCCTCGTCGAGCTCGATGTTCCTCCCGAGGAACGAACGGCCGGATTCAATGCCGGTTTTGGTCTTCGGAACGTCGACGGGTTTCTGGACTGGTTGCGACTGCTGGCGTTGAGCACGCCGCAACGCCTCCTGGCGAACACCGAATTGCTGAACGAAGAACAAAAAACCGAGAATCGAACTGACGCTGACGACCACGATGGATACCGGGGTCATCGTACCCATGCGATTGGGCTCATTCTGCATAACAGGACTCCTTTGCGAACTGTGATGGGAAGGTTCAACGTGAACCGTGTATACGGTAACAAATGTTGTAGAATTGTCAATTTACCGTGAAATACCTCTTTCATTGACGTTTTTGACAGTAAATTAGAAAAATGGTATTGTCACATCAGAGCGAGACAGCGCGTTTCGCCAATCCCCGTCCTGATCTGTCCCATCACAGAGGAGTCAGTCATGAAGAAGATTGTGTTCGTTTTGACCGTTTTCTGTTTCGCCGGGTGCATGCAAGCACCGGACAAACCGCAAGCGCAGCCGAAGGTACCGGTACGCGAATCCGGTGAAACGCCGACAAAAGAGAATTTCAGTCCGAAGCCAGGAGGAGGCGACATGTCCTCGAAGGAGCAGCACCTACACCTGGAGATCGACCGCGATGCAGACGCCTTGAACGAGCGTTTGGATACACCAAAGTCGAAAGGACCGTTCGTCGAAGGGTATCCGGATGCTCCTATGTGGCCCGAAGAAGTTCCGAAAAAGCCGAAGCCACCGGGCGACGTCACGGGAAACTCAACGGTAACGGCGCAGGATGCGAGCAAGTTGCAGGAGCCGATCCTCGATCTCAAGCTCGGCAGACCAGCCAAGGAAGACAAGCCGCTCACGAAAATAGTCCGGCGTCTCTACGGCACGGTGGATATGTGCCGAATGATCGATGGCGATCTTGGCACGCACGTGTTGGTCATCACCATCCACACCGTCGAAGATGAACCGTTCAAAAAACCGATCGAAGACATCCCGTCCCTCCCTCGAAAAAAATACGGCGGCAAGTACGTGCTGGGGAAACCGTTCCTCGACGCGAAAGAAGATTCGACGCTCACCCTCACGACACCATACTTCGTGTCGCAAGGGTCGCATGTCCTCCTGGTCCTCGAAACGGCAGTCTATCCTATGCCCAATAGCCATACGCACGTGCTTCACGTGCTCGACGATTACTAACCCGACTCCTCTTACGGATAGATCATCCACGAACCCGTCGCCGATCATTCGGTGGCGGGTTTCGCATGCCTCAAGAAGCTTCCTGCCCCTTCACTTCCGCCAAGAGCTTCGCCAATTCTTCGCGATGCAATCGAAGCGACACGTCCAAACCCAGCCCCACGTTTCTATACCCCTTCGCGATCTCCTCGGCATATCGCTGCTGCTCCGGCGTGCCGGACGCCTGCACTTCTGCGAGCATGTGTTCGAACGAGCCGATGGCGGAATTGGGAACGGAGACCATAAAAAGAGACTGTAGTATCGGCTGTGCAGTGATGCAAGAACCGTCAGAACTCAGCGGTCTGCTCCGCCTTCTGCGCCCGCTCGATCACCGGCCAGAAATTAGGATGGCAGTTCTCTTTCGTAAGCTCGACCAGGGGCGTGAAACCACTCTCGGCAATTTCATTCTCATGCACGTTCACCTTCGACGAATCGGGTACGTCGCTCCGAATGGTGCCGGGATGCACACGCACCAACGACCGGTAAAACTTTTTCTCGCCGGCGTGGTAGAAGTTCATTTCATCGGCATGAAGCACAACATTTCCATCGACCGCGACGTTATATCCCGTTTCTTCCATGCACTCGCGCTCGACTCCAGATGCGACCTCCTCGCCATCGTCGATTCCGCCGCCCGGCAATTCATACAACGTGTTCCATGTCGGTACGACCGTGAGGATCGCCGCGTCGCGGATCACGAGCGCGTAGCCGGAAATGCGGCGACCTACCGGGACATCGTCGGGCTTTTCGATCGGCCGCTGGAGGGCATCGTAGAAAATTTCCATAAGTGACGCACTATAGCAGGAGTCGCCTTATCAATCGGCTTCCGGCAAAAACCCGTTCACCTGGTGCCCCCACAACTGCGCGTAGAAACCGTCCTTCGCGAGCAATTCGTCGTGCGTGCCTTCTTCGAGAATCACGCCCTTGTCGAGCACGATGATCCTATCCATCGCGCGGACGGTCGAAATGCGGTGCGCGATGGCGAGCGTGGTACGGCCCTCCATCAAGACGCGGAGGTTTTCCTGCACGACTCGCTCGCTCTCGGAATCGAGCGCACTCGTGGGTTCGTCGAGCAGGATGATCGACGGATCCTGCAGGAACACGCGCGCGAGCAGCACGCGCTGGCGCTCGCCGCCGGAGAGTTTGACGCCGCGTTCGCCGACGAGCGTGTCGTACCCGTGGGGCATCGCTGCGATCACGTCGTGGATGTGCGCCTTCTTCGCCGCCGCGACGACGTCTTCCTCTGTGGCGTCGGCCT
>CAYGDM010000100.1:0-2967 GCA_964348685.1 uncultured Candidatus Peribacteria bacterium
CTCAAGGAGGGCGGCACGCTCGTGGTGCCGCTGTCGCGCAACGCCTGCACCAAGGAAGAATTCGAGCGCCTGCAGCGATTCCTCGGCTCATGCGGCATCGAGATCATCCGCGGCTGGACCGGTGAAGCGACCTCGACCGATAACGACGCCGACGCCCCCTTCCGCATGTTCACGATCGTGGGCAAGAAAACCCAGAATCCGTCCGCCGCGACGGTGAAGACCGCCCTGGCGGAAGCGCCCCTGACCCTCACGCACAGGCACCACTGGGGCGACACGACGGAACGCGCGCGGTTGGACGGCGAACGCCGACGCCGCATGGCGCCCGCGGCGATCGTGCACAGACACTTCAAAATAGGCACGCACGCCATCGAAACCAACGCCTACGGCGGCGACTATCTCATGCAACGGGAACACCTCGCAGCGCTGAAAGACGCCGCTGCCGCGGTGCGGTCGATCATCGACACGCCGAAAGCACTCTGGACCGACGGGAACAAGATCGATGTCGCGATCCGCACGAAGCTGCGCGACGCGGGCGTCGAATTCCTCCCCAGCCTCACCCCGCGCAAAGACCGCCCTGCGTTCGTCCTCAAGAAATACCCGGACCACTTGTTCTACCCGTTCGACCAGCAGTGGAAGGCGGCAGAGTGACCGCGATCATCGTCCACACCGCGTAGGCAACCGCGGCGTCTTCCCATGCGTGGAGGAACAACGCGGCGATGGAAACGACAAGCAATGAAAGGAAGACCGGCGATCGCACTGTGCGAAGCTTTTTCAACGCGAGAAAGACGAGCGCGATGAACGTGATGAACGCAAGCCAGCCGCCTTCGACCCCAAGCTGCAGATACCAGTTTTCGGGCAGGAGCGGGCACGTACAAGAACGGCCAATCGGCTGCACCTGGGCCTCGCCAACGAAGACGCAGAGATCGGCATGAGGCACGGCCCACGACGCGTCGCTGCCCTCTTCCTGGTACACGCACGCGTCGGCGACGCGATTATTAGCAGGACCCGCGGAGCCGAGCCCGCGACCCAGTGGTTCGCGCAGCATGATGCGCGCCGCTTCCAAGGGATTCCGAAGGTGATCGATCGACGACTCGACGCGGAGGATCACCGACGGGAACGCGAAGAGCACGGTCACCGCGATCGCGAGGACGCCGATGCAGAGCGTGGTAACGGCCGTGACGGAGAGCTTTTTCAGCTGCGGCCACAACGCGATGACCAAGGCAACTGCGGTAGCGATCCACGCGGCGCGCGAAAACGAGAGGACGATCGCGAGCAGGAGGAGCGGCGCGATAATGCGACGGAGTTGTGGGCGAAGCGTGAGCGCGAAGGGCAGGACCGCGGCGAGCCAGATGCCGAACTGGTTCGGGCCGCTCATGGGGCCCTGGAGCCGCCGAAGCGTGCTTCCACCGATCTGCTGGAACGCGGCGATAGGCCGCCCGGGAATATAGAGCGAATGCAGGTCGCTGTAGCCGATCGCGGTGAAGAACGACGCCGGAAGCGCAAGCGTGATCAACGCGTAGACCGCCGCAATGCACGCCGCGATCGCGAGGACAAACGGCGCGCGAACGCGGAACCACTCGCTCCAGTCGACCCGACGGAGCACGACGAACGCCGCGAGCGGGACGAGGTCGTAGCGGATGCCGTAGACGAATGCTGGAGACCGGAGACCGGAGACCAAGAACGTCGAAAATAGAAGAGAAGCAGCAAGAACAATAATGCAAACATCAAGCACGTCCCATGAAAAAATCTTTCGTCTGGCTTCTGGTCTCTGGTCTCTTTTCGTCGTCACAAACTCTACACACGCCAGCAAGAGAACCAACGCCAATATTCCTTCCTTCCAAAGAGCCAACGCTCCCATCGGCGGTTGGTTCGGCCCATCCACGATCCGCGTCAGCACCGTGACGCCCAGCGCATGGAACGGCAGGAGCCCCAGAAGGGCGAGGGTACAGAGCTCACGAATGCGTTGAGGCATGGAACTATTCTAGCTAGTATGGGGACCCTATGGCGAAGAAAAGAATTCTTGTCACCGGCGGCGCCGGGTTCATCGGCAGCAACTTCTGCAACACGCACTGCGACGCCTACGACGTCACGGCGATCGACAACCTCTTCCTGGGCGACAACGCCCATCTAAAGACCGAAGTAACGTACATCCAAGGCGATGCGGCGGACCGCGCCGTGCTCGACGCTCTCGGAACGTTCGACTGCATCGTGCACTTCGGCGGGGCATCCTCCGCGCCGATGTTCATCGAGGACGTGGTCGGCTGCTACCGCAACAGCGTCCTGCTCTTCCTTGAAATTCTGGAATTCGCCAAGCGGACGGGCACGAAGAAAGTGCTCTTCGCGTCGACGTCGTCGCTGTACGGCAACCTCCCTCCCCCGCTCACCGAGACCCAAACCCCGCTTCCGACCAACCACTACTCCGTCACGAAGATCGCGATGGAACACATCGCCGAATGCTACCAGCGCGTGAACCCCTCGATGGACATCGTCGGCTTCCGCTTCATGTCGATCTACGGACCGAACGAAGAACATAAAGGCATCTACGCCAACCTCATCAGCCAGTTCGCGTGGGGTATGATGCGCGGGGAACAGCCCGTCGTGTACGGCGACGGCACGCAGACGCGCGACTTCACGAACGTCATGGACGTCGTGCAGGGCATCACGCGCGCGATGGAACACCAGTCGCCGCTCGGGTTCCAGATCTTCAACATCGGCACGGGATCGGCGACGAACCTGCTCGAAGTCATCGCGTTCATCAACGAAGCGCTCGGGACGTCGATCGAGCCCAAGCTCATCGAAAACCCCGTGAAGGAAACGTACGTCCGCTCGCAGCTCGCCGACATCAGCAAGATCCAGAACATGCTCGGCTACGAGCCGTCCGTCTCGCTAAAAGAAGGCATCCGCGTCCTCGTGGAAGCCGCGAAAAACCCGGGAACGCTCCTGCACGACCGCCGCACGCAGGCCAAC
>CAYGDM010000101.1:0-2963 GCA_964348685.1 uncultured Candidatus Peribacteria bacterium
CCGACGACAAAAACGCCAGGGCGGGCTTTTAGCCTGATCGCGGACCCGGAAATACCCCCCCCTGTTTGGGAAGTTCGTGATATCGTTTTGTAGATGACAAGACGCACTCTAGGGGAAAGGTTTTGGGAGAAGATCCAGAAGACTGAAACCTGCTGGCTATGGACAGGGTCACTCACGCGCGGAGGCTATGGGCAGATCAGGGCCGATGGACGTTTGCAATACGTACATCGCATCTCGTGTGCGCTTGTTGGTCATCCGATTCCAGAGGACCTCACGGCGGATCATTTATGTCGGGTGCGCAACTGTGTGAATCCAGATCACATAGAAGCGGTGTCATTTAGGGAGAACGTTCTCCGCGGAATCGGTCCAACGGCTGACAACGCGAGAAGGGGTTTGTGCAAGAAGGGGCACCAGTTGCTACAGCTATTCACTGAACATCGTCGCGATTGTAGAGAGTGCACAAGAGAAAGGAGTCGCGCAGGTCAGGCTAGGATACGAGAGCGAAAGCGAAAGACGGCGAGCGAGAAAACCAAATGAATGACATCACGGACTTCATACCGGATTCACACAACGCGAATAAAGGAACCGAGCGCGGACAGGGACTTTTAGAACAGAGCTTCCGTCGGTTCGGGGCCGGCAGATCCATACTCGTCGACAAAAACAACAAGATCATAGGTGGCAACAAGTCGCATGAGATGGCGACGCAGTTGGGCATGAAGTCGCTCGTCGTCGAGACGGACGGGGACACGCTCGTCGTCGTGAAGCGCAAGGACGTGGACCTCGACACGGCTGAGGGTCGGGAGCTTGCGCTCGCGGACAATCGGGTCGGAGAAGTGAATCTGAGTTGGGATGCCGACGTGATTCTCGACCTCGATGCGGCCGACGTGAAGGTAGGAGATTGGTTCTTCGACAACGAACTTGCGGCAATCCTTTCGGGCGGCAAGGGTCCTACAGATCCTGCCGCGGAGTGGAAGGGAATGCCAGAGTTCGATCAGAAGGATAAGACCGCGTTCCGAACGCTCGCGGTACACTTCAAGGATCAGGCGGCGGTAGATGCGTTCGCAACGCTCGTCGCGCAGAAGATCGCCGACAAGACACGTTACATGTGGTTTCCGACGATTGAGATCGAGCCGTATGCGGACAAGGTTTACAAAGCCGAGTGAACCCGCAGTTCCCGCTATACATCGTCTCTAAGGGAAGGTACGACACGCGCTTAACCTCGCGTTCACTCGAAGGCATGAAGGTGCCTTACTACATCGTAGTGGAGGAGCAAGAGCGAGAGAAATACGCCAGCGTAATCGACACGGCGAAGATTCTCACGCTCGACAGAAAGTTCCAGGACGAGTACGACACGTTCGACGACCTTGGGGATACCAAGAGCAAAGGTCCAGGGGCCGCGAGGAACTTCGCGTGGGCGCACTCAATTGCGGCAGGCTACTCCTGGCACTGGGTCATGGACGACAACATCGATAGGTTCTACCGCCTGAACCGCAATCTCAAAGTTCCGGTTGGTGACGGGGCGATCTTCAAATGCATGGAGGACTTCGTCCTGCGCTACATGAACGTGGCGATGGCGGGGCCGAACTACTTTATGTTCGCGTCGCGCAAGTCGAAGATGCCACCGTTCGTATCGAACACGCGGATCTACTCATGCAACCTGATTCGTAATGACGTTCCATTTCGGTGGCGCGGTCGCTACAACGAGGACACGGACATCTCACTTCGAATGCTAAAGGCTGGATGGTGCACGGTCCAGTTCAACGCCTTCCTCCAGCGCAAGGCACCTACTCAGTCTGTTAAAGGTGGATGCGATTCCGACTTCTATTCCAAAGAAGGAACGACCCCGAAGTCAGCGATGCAAGTGGCGATGCATCCTGACGTCTCGCGGATCGTTCAAAGGTTCGGTCGCGTCCATCATCACGTGGACTACTCCAGCTTCAAGCAGCCGCTGGTCATGAAAAGCGGAGTCAACGTGTCGTCGTCGGTGAACGACTACGGGATGAAGTTATTGGCAAGCGGAAAGAGAACCCGGCACAAGGTATCGTGAAGGCATGCGCGGCCGTCTCCCGACTCCCACTGCTTTGAAGCTGCTCCGCGGCAACCCGTCTCACCGGCCCATAAACCCGGACGAGCCGGAGATCACGGTCGCCGAGCCGTGTGCTCAGCCGCCCAAGAACTTGACGCCAGGAGCGAGAGAGGAATGGTTCGCGCAGTTCCCGATCCTCACCGCGTCGCGCGTCCTCACGAAAGCCGATATCGCCGTCTTTGCGATGTACTGCCGCTATTACGACATG
Organism: uncultured Candidatus Peribacteria bacterium; assembly: GCA_964348685.1. Taxonomy (GTDB): domain Bacteria; phylum Patescibacteriota; class Gracilibacteria; order Peribacterales; family Peribacteraceae; genus DALYDP01. Next base: position 2,295 of record CAYGDM010000101.1, read on the forward strand.
TGGCAGGTGTACGACCTCGAGATGCAGAAGAAGGGTCCTTACGGCATCATGCGGAAGCGCAACAGGAAGGGCGAAGAAGTTGGTGATGCATATTCGTTCTACAACCCCGCGTGGGTCGTGATGAACAGGTCCGCGTTGATGTGCAATCGGTTCGCCGCTGAGCTTGGGATGACGCCTTCGGCGAGGTCGAGGGTCAAGGGTGGCGGACACGGAGAGGGCAACACAGCGGCCGACATGCGCGCGCGGCTGAGGGCCTGAACGCCCATGATCTAGACTCCAGCGTCGCGACTGATGACACTGGGATATCGCACGTTCGGACGCGGGTTCGACTCCCGCCGCCTCCACCATACGGGGGCGCCCCGGTTTCGACGGACGGCGAAAGACCAGGAGAGGTCGCCTTCGAGCACCGAAGTAAAACAGAGCAAACAAAATCAAGAGACGACTCGTTCGCTCTGCCGCAGGCGGCTTAACCCGTCGGCGGTCCGCCATCGCGAGATGGCCGTGACGCTGGCTCTCATGGGAACAGAAACCAGCACCCTTATCATGTCCAGCGCATGAAAGACAGAGACGAGCTGAAGCCAAACTACGGTCCCGTCTATGCGGCTGCGCTTTACCCTTCGCTCGCTGTGATCTTCCAAAGCCACGGCTACGCGCTCGCCGTGCATGGAT
>CAYGDM010000102.1:0-2916 GCA_964348685.1 uncultured Candidatus Peribacteria bacterium
GTGAAGGGCGTACTGATCCAGGAAGACGGACAGTACAAGGTGCTCGCCGAAGGAAAGTCCTTCCGCGTCCTCCTCGCATCGGTCACGTTCTACCGCGCCGAAGTCGGCGACCAGGTGACGGTCTTGCTCCCCACGGTGGGAGAAGCGAAGTGGGCAGCGGTCGAAGCGGTGATCCCCAAGCACGTGGCGGAGGCAGCCGCGCGCGAAGCGATCTCGCAGGGCGCGCTTGAAGAAGAGGACGGCGAGCTGACCCCGATCAAGGACGACGCCCCGCTCGAAGAAGACGAAGCGCCGAAGAAGCCGCGCAAGAAGAAGGCGGCGTAAGCACATATAAAAAAAGTCGATCCCGGAATCCCAGGATCGACTCGTCGACATTCAACCGACTTCCGCTGTTTGTGCGCTGCCAGTAAATGCGCAGCACTTATTTCCTGTCTTTTACCAGCTCCAATTGACGGGCAGCTTCTATTTCGCGCAATTGCTGAAGCTCGCTCAGACTCAGAAGCGCATCGTACGTCGGCACAGTGGTGAGACTGGCACAGTCTTTCACTTCATCGATCGTCGCTTTTCCTGTGATGTACCGGCAGGCAACATCGAGGCTGACGTATGCAAAGCCCGGCTTCTTCAAATTGCCTTCGTACGTCGTATACCGCACGCCTTCGGCAACGAAGTTGATACCCCACTGATCGATCTGGCAATGCGTCTCCTTCTTCGGAAGCCACGTTACTCTAAGCTGCAAACGCATGCCCTCATTCGTGAGTTCGACAGGAATGACGCAGACTTCCCAATTATCCTCGAAGTAGACTTTCACTGCGACGAAGCCTTCCTCTTTATGCTGAGGATAGAGATACAACACGGAATGTTCCTGTCCTGGCATCGCCGCATTCGGAATATTCGATGCAATGAACCGAAACACTCTCTTCCCTATCAAGGTCAAAACCCCACCATGCTCGACAGCTTCAAACATTTCAGACGCTTTCATAACAACCATCCTCTCCACAGTATCCAGCGGACGCCGGTGTGAATGAGCATCGGTGCTGCGGACGCAGTCACCTGGGCAGAAAAATTTCCCCTGCCGTAACGGGTTGTTCCTCGATGGAACTATAAGAGAAAATATACTGAAATAGTGTCAATGTCAAGATGGGGCACGCCGCGTTCCCCGAAGCCCTTTTTCTCTGTAGGCTGTGCTCCGCATGTCGCTCCCCCGCTCGATCACCGTCCCCGCGCTCTTGGCGCTTGTGGTGTTCGTGCTCATCGGAGGCTTCCTCTTTTGGCAGCTCGACAGCGCACGTGCGCTCCTTGAACGCATGGGCGCGCCAACGACCGACACGGGTTCGACCGTCCGCACGATTTCACCGTTGCCCACTCCCGCCGAACACGGCGACGCCGCGCTTTCTGCCCTGCGCCGGGGCGACCTCTTGGCGTTGCGTGGCGAATGGACCGACGCGCAGAAGGAATTCCAAACCGCGGTCGATGCCGGCGGCGGACTGACCGCCCTCCGTAAACTTGCCCAAGCCCAACTCCAGCGCCGCGACGTCGATGCCGCACGCGAGACGCTCAGGCGCATGCGGTCCGCCGGCGCCCGCGATGAAGACTTGGTCCTCCTTGAGAGCATCATTGATCTCCGCTCCGGCAATCTCGACGACGCGCGCCGCCTCCTGACCGACGCGGCAGACGCGCCGCAGAAGCATTACGGCCTCGGCCTGCTCGCCATCGTCGAAGGCCGCCACGACGACGCACGCGCCGAACTCTCGACGACCCTCGGCGGATGGGAACCCACCCTCCGCGGCTACGCCCGCGCGCTGCTCTCGGCGTACGAAGAATACGACCTCTTCGAAGGCAGTCCCGAAACCCACCGCCAAACCTTGCTTGCCCGCGCGCTGGCCGACGTCGGCGAATGCGCGCTCGCACTCCCGATCCTCTCGCAGGTGCTGGCGGCCCAAGACGACTACCGCGACGCGTGGATCGTGCAGGGGTACTGCCAATTGACCAGCGAACGACCCGACGACGCGAAGCTCTCGCTCGAACGTGCGTACCAGATCGATCCGCAGAAGCCCGAAGTGCAGTACTTCCTCGCGCGGACGTTCTCGAAGCTCGGCGACCACCAGGCCGCGATCACCTACCTCCAGTACGCGATCGAAAACGGCTTCACGCCTGTGGCCGAAGCGCGACGCCTGCTCGCGGCCGAAGCCATCGCGACCGGCCAAAACGACCTCGCACTGAAGGAACTCGACACGCTGACCCAAGCGACTGACGCCGCTGTCGACGCGTTCGTCGATTTTGTCACAGCCTCGCTCAGCATGCAGCAGGACGAAGAAGCCTACGCCCGCGCACAGGAAGCGGTTGCGCGGTTCCCCGAGAGCGCAATCGCCCATGACCTCCTCGGTTGGACCGCCTCGGAAACGAACCGCCGCGACGAAGCGCGCTCTGAACTGCAGAAAGCGCTCGACCTCGACCCGACCCTCCAAAGCGCCCGCGACCGTCTCAATTCTCTCTAATCATGCGCCCCCTCGTCCGCCAGATCCTCATCGGCCTCGTCGTCTCGCTCTGCGTGATCGGCGCTGCGGCCGCGACGTGGTGGTTCACATCGCGCCCCGAAGACTCGCTCGCGACACGGTTGCCGGCGGACGCCGTCCTCGCATACATCACCTTCCCGAATAACGACCGCTCCGCGCTCGACGCGCTCGCAGCGTTCGCACCGTCCATCCCGCGGCTTTCTCAGGATATCGACATCGAACCGACGCATGAAGCCGCCCTCGTGCGAATGCAGGACGGCACCGAAGGATGGATCGCCCGCGCGACGGATGTGGAAGGAAACACCGGAATCGTCGGCAGAGACCTCCTTCGAACACTCCTCGACACGCCGGCGGCGCGCTTAGCCGACGACCCGAATTTCCGTCGCCTCCAGTGGAACGGCGA
>CAYGDM010000103.1:0-2840 GCA_964348685.1 uncultured Candidatus Peribacteria bacterium
GCCGCTGATCCAGAAATTCGTGGAACCGGGGCATCTCACGATCCAGCTGGTAATGCTTCCCATCGAAAAATATCCGGGCACGGCCGACGCCGTCCGAACCGTGACGTGCGCGTCGGCGCAGGGCAAAGGCTACGCGGCGCACGTGCGCCTCTTCGAAACAGAAGCGACGCTACTTGCGCTAACGGATGTGTCATCGCTGGAACTCGACGCACTGGCGTTCACAGCGTGCATGTCCGACACCAGCGACCTCCTCGCAAGCCTACGCACGATGGCCGCGCAGAACGACATCACGCTCGTACCGACCTACGTCATCCGCGGCGAAACATTCGTCGGCCTTCCGACCGAAGCCGACCTTGTCGGCGCGATCAATGCGGCTCTCTAAAAACCCTCACCCTCTTCTCCCGCGATGTCTGCCCAGAGACAATTTCGACGTGCGAAAAGGATACGCCGAATTCCGCCGCTACGAAGCGGCGTAAGAGCTGGTTCGCAGCTCCGTCTTCTGGGACAGCGGCAATGTCGATCTTCCAGACGCCATCCGCCCTTTGCTCTTTCAGACGAGTATCCTGGGCCTGCGGGCGCACGCGCACCACGAGGTCTACAGACCCGTCCCGCGCCAGCCGTGCTCGCAATTCGTCGTTCACCTGGACATTCTACCTCTCTCCCCCTTTTTTCTATGTACCGCTCCCTTACCCGGGCCGCAGCCGCGATGACGATGCTCTCCGTGGCATCCGTCGCGTTCGCCCAGTCCCCGGCATTCGCCCAAAAGCCCTTCACCGACGTGCCGGAAGGCTCGGCGGGCTTCGAAGGCATCGAATACCTCCGCAACGGCAACGTGCTGACGGGCTACGAGGACGGCACCTTCAAGCCGGACAACCGCTTGAACCGCGCCGAATTCGCGAAGCTCATCGCGAACCCGTTCATCATGAAGAACTCGCGCGTCACGGACTGCATGAGCGAGAATATCGCCGATGACGACCAGACGGTCTACTTCCCGGACGTGAACCGCGACGCCTGGTACGCGGCATCCGTGTGCGTCGTGAAGGTCGCCAAGATCGTCGACGGCTATGACGACGGCACCTACAAGCCGAACCGCACGATCAACGTGGCGGAAGCCATGAAGATGCTCGCCGGAGTCTTCGCCTACGAGACGAAAACGGAACCGACGGACGACTGGTTCATGCCGTACGCCCGCGCACTTGCCGAGCGCAACGCGATCCCGACGTCCATCACGGGCTTCGGCGATCCGATCACGCGCGGTGAAATGGCCGAGATCCTCTACCGCTTGAAGGCGGACCGCCAGGACAAGGCCTCGCAGACCCTCGGCAACATCAGGAAGAACTAATTCTACGCATCTAAAAGAGAAGCCCCTAACCATCCATGGTCAGGGGCTTTTCGTGGAGTCGGAATCCGTAGTGACTTACGCAGCCATCTTCACTGGTTCCTGTTGATACAGCTCCGGCCTCATGGTGAACCAATGGTCCGGACGATCTTCGAAGACCTCGGATAACACAGGTATCGGGCCCCATTCGATCCCATGTATGCGCATCTCACGGCGATAGCCGATGAGGTAATTCGCATACTTGGTTACGTTGCAGCGACCACCCACGCAGAACGCGGCATTGCTGGGCGAGAGAGGGCGGTATTTTCGAGCCGCTCCTTTCGCATTGGCATGCATGCGCGCTTGGCTGGCACCCGTGGCACGGAACTTCTCAATCTCTGACTGGTCAATCATCTCGAACGTCTCCGACGAACTGAAGAATCGAACGCCTCGCCACTGTGACGAGGAATGGGGCATTTATGCACTCAGCCACCCCACCGTCAAGCACCCTTTACCGCGTCTGCTCCTTCTTCCAGTCGCCGATCTTCTTATGGTGCCCGTTTATGAGCACTTCAGGCACTTTCAGGCCCCTGAAGTCTTCCGGGCGGGTGTAGTGCGGATACTCTTTTTTGCGCCCCAAAGCCTCCGAAAAGCTCTCCTCATGGGACGATTCGTCCTTCCCGAGCACCCCCGGCAGCTGGCGCGCCACGGCGTCGATCACCACCATCGCGGGCAGCTCGCCGCCGGTCAGCACGTAGTCGCCGATCGAGAGCTCTTCGTCGATCCATCCCCCGTCGATGATGCGCTGGTCGATGCCTTCGTAGTGGCCGCAGAGAAAGAGCATCCAATCTTTCTTGCTGAGCTCTTCGACGTACGGCTGATCGAGCCTGCGTCCGCGCGGCGAGAGGTAGATGCGGTGCGGCTTCTTCGTCGTGTCCGTCTCCATGATTCCTTCGATCGCCGTCACCAAAGGTTCGGCCATCATCACCATCCCCGCGCCGCCGCCGTACGGCTTATCGTCGATCTGCTTGTACGACCCTTTGCCGAAGGATCTGATGTCGTGAAAGCGAATATCAACGTGACCTGCTTCGCGCGCACGGCCGAGGATGCTCTGCGTCAGCGGGCCGTCGAACATGCCGGGAAACAATGTCAGAATATCGATACGCACAGACCGAGTGTAACAGCAGCAGCCTTCCATGGCTGCTGTATAGTGGGACCATGATCTTCTCGCCCCTTCCCGGAACCCCGACCATCACCCAGGGCTTTGGCCAAAACCCGCAAATCTACAGCCAATTCGGCTTCGACGGCCATAACGGCATCGATTTCGGGATCGATGTCGGAACCATCATCTACGCCCCGCACGACGGCGTCGTGACGCTGAAAGACGACGGCGACAAAGGCTACGGCCTGTACGTCGTGATCGACGGACCCACGCGCCGCTCGCTCCTCGCGCACCTCTCCGAGACGCATTTGAAAGACGGCCAGAACATTTCGCAGGGCGACCCGATCGGCAAAAGCGGAC
>CAYGDM010000104.1:0-2668 GCA_964348685.1 uncultured Candidatus Peribacteria bacterium
TCGTATCCCATAATTGCCGTGGTGTAATTTGGGTATGTGGTAAATCCCGTAATCAACTTGAACAGTGTACGTGGTATAGACCATATGGTCATACCTTCGATCCAATAATCTTCTGTTACTTGGCGCACCTGCATGAGAAACGTACTCATCCACGGAAGATAGAGGAGTGTGGTAAGTCCGCCTGCAAACAGTAAGCGGGTGATATGAGGTATATATTCCTCGCGCCTCATCATCTTTTTTCCAATAAGAAACAGTGCCACAATACCGATCGCGATAATATAAAAACTTGTGTAGTAGTGCGTATAGAGCGCGGCGGCGGCAAGGAGCGAAAAATATATCCAATATTGGTATGCGCTTTTCCCATCCGTTTCCACTGCTCGAAGCATAGCGAGTAGTGCGGCAAGAATAATCGCAATACCCATGGTATACATGCGTGCTTCCATATTATGTTGCATCACGAATGAATTCGCGGTGAAAAGAAATGCGCTTGCGAACGCAATAAATGATCGTTTTGTGAGTACGTATGTTACTCGGTATGTGAGATATGTTGCGAGTACACCAAAGAGTAAGCTATACAGTCGCAGCATATACGTCGTGTTACCAAAAAGACCTGTCCATCCGCGTAGCAATATATAGTAGAGTGGCGGATGCACATCTTTTCCAATGCGTTCCATCATTTCCCCAAATGGGTACTGTACTAAGAGTCCCGAGAACGCCTCGTCGTGCCAGATGGAATATCCTGATATCCAATAGAGTTGAAATGCAATCAAACAAATGCCAAGTATTCCAAAAAACAAATAGAAAGATTTTTTGAATGAAAATTGCATATATATAGTATAGCGCACGGTTATACCAAAGATATGGTGGATAGCGTATAGACGCGTGATACACTATAGGTAATGGTAGAAGTACCCCAGTTTTCTCCTGAGACGGAGATACGACATGTTGAACAAAAAATATTTGAACGCACCGGTGAGTCACTAAGGGCCGGAGTGGATCATGCTGACGCAACAAAAGAAGATATTGCAGGTGTGCTCGAAACATATATCGCAAGTATCCCGCACGGAGAGGTATCGCAGTCTCACGGCGTTACGCAAACTGACACGCATGAGAAAGATATTGCGGGGCTACTTTCCATTGCATTTGCAGATGGTATTACAGAGGCAGTGCATAGAGCGAGATCTCTGAAAAATCCACACCTATTAAAAGAGCTTCACAATGCACTCACAGATGCATTTTATGATCGGCTATTGGCTGCTGGGAAAATAGAAAAGCAATAATATTATGTCAGGAAGTCAGCTCTTTCTTATCCTTGGCGTCGGGATTGTCGCACTGGCGATATGTGTTGGTGTATGGTTCATACTGCGTAAAAAGAAATTTCGTATTCTTTCGTCCGCCTTACAGCTGAAATTATTTAAAGTACTTATTTTAGAGCTACCAAAGTCACAAGAAGAGCAAGGAGGTAGACAATTTGAGTTGTTTCAAAAAATGGAGCAATTATATGCGGGACTTTCCGGACTGAAACAATCAGGGTGGTTAAACCCGCCACTCACATTTTCGTTCGAGGTGGTCGTTCCTAAGATTGGTAGAGAGGCGCAGATTTTTGTTGCGGTTCCTGAAAAACATGCAAGTGCGTTTATCAAAATGGCGCAAGCATTATTCCCTGGAAGTAATGTTGAGGCGGTACATGACTATAATATTTTCAGACCCGACGGCGATACGGTAGGATCCATATTGAAATTAGAAAAAGAATCGATACTTCCGATTACCACGTACGATCAGTTGGGACACGAACCTTTTTCGGTTATTGCAGGGGCAATGGCGAATTTGCGCGAAGAAGGCGAGGGAGCAGCAGTACAAATTATGGTGAGGTCTCCACAAACACCATATGGGCAGATTGCAAAAAAAATGATCGCGCAGATTCGTAAAGGGAAATCATATGCCGCCGCAAAACATGAGGCGATGCAGGGCGGAGGCACAAAATTTGTAGGAGCACTACTTTCGTCGGAAAAACCAAAGTCACAACCACAAGGTCCAATCTCAGTTGATGAAGAGGCTATCAAGCAACTTGAAAAAAAGAGTAGCAAAATTGGCTTTGATGTGAATATTCGCTTGTTTGCGTCAGCGGGTTCCAAGGACGAATCTGAGCGCATCGTGGGTGAACTCGCGTCCGCGTTCCGTCAATTTGAAAATCCTTCCGGTAACAGCTTCAAAGAAGTACGACTGAAAGGGCGTGCGTTTGACCGTCAGGTATATCATTTTTCGTTCCGACTATTCGATAGCGCTGTTGCGTCCTATTTAAATCTTTCAGAGCTTGCGAGTATTCTTCATTTTCCGGCACGGAAGTTTTCGACTCCGCATGTTGAGTTTCAAAAATCTAAGTCTTCTATGGTGCCTGCCGCGGTGGCGTCGTCAGGTATGCTCATGGGACAAAATACATATGGCGGACAATCTACGGATATTTATATTGCTCCCGAAGATCGCAGACGACATCTCTATGTCATTGGACAAACCGGAACTGGTAAAACAGCATTTCTCAAAAATATGATTGTGCAGGATATTCAGAATGGCGCTGGACTTTGTTTTATTGATCCACACGGAGATACCGCAGAAGATATATTAGGACTTGTACCAGCGAATCGTTTGCAAGATGTTATTTATTTAAATC
>CAYGDM010000105.1:0-2663 GCA_964348685.1 uncultured Candidatus Peribacteria bacterium
GGACCAAACGGGCGGCGGTTCGGGCGGCGCGTGGTCGAACACCGGCTCGCTGCAACTCTACTTCGACAACCGCTTCGTGAACGTAGCAGGCGACACGATGACCGGGGCTCTTGCCGTGCAAAACGGCACAGTACACGCCGCGACGCTTACAGCACTCCTCAACGTCCGGGGCACGATGTCGGGTAAAAGCCTGAACATCATGGGCAGCGGCGCGAGCGCCCTCCTCTCCACTGATACGGGCAGCCCCAACGTACGCATCGGTGGCAGCGGCATGCTGCTACTCGGCACGCGTAACGCGCCGAGCACTGTTCCTGCCAACACTACGGGGCTCTACGCGCAAAAGGTGGCAGACCGGCCGATGATCCACCAGGCCTCCGGCTCGACCTTCGCCGCGTCGGCCCTGCAACCAAGCCTCTTCGGCAATTTGATCATGATACTCTCGTCCGGAGGTGGCACCACCGTGAACGGCTACGGCACGACGGCCACAAACGATACGACGGTCTCGCACCCCGCATCTGGCGAAGTATTCGGCTACATGACGAACTTCGCAACATCAACAACGGCGAACGACGAAGCGGGCACGAGCTCGACAACCACCGCGTTCTTCCGCGGCTCCACCACGGGCGCCAACGGTTTCTTCTACTCCGCGCGCATCGGGGTTGTCGACGCTACGAGCATCACCGTGTTCTCGGGTATGGCCGACCAGACGATCGCGACGATGGTCGGTGGCGATAACCCAGCAGGCAACCACGTCGGCTTCCAATTTTCTACGGGCCGCGGCGACACAAACTGGATGTTCACAACGCGCGACGGCTCGACGCAGAACGTGAACAGCACGGGCCTCGCCTTCACCGCCAACAAAGTCTACGACCTGATGTTCATGTGCACCAAGCAGTGCGCGTCGATCACGTGGGAAATCCGCAATGTGACGGACGGCACGAGCGCGACGGGTACGACCTCGAGCAACTTGCCGACGACGAGCACGGCGCTGCGCATCGTCCTCGGCGTCGAAACCGAGACCACCGCCGCAAAGAACATCCGCATGCAGCAGATCTACGTCGAAGCGGACAGATAATCATTACGTACTCATATAAAATTTCGTCTATTCGTTTTTACAATGTCTTAAAACACTCGAATTTCCTAGAGAAACAGGTACGAAATATACGGAAAACTATTCCAGGATTTTACGCAAACCCTGAGAGGAGAGGAGAGCGAGTTTTTGTGGTACAATGGAGGGATTTCAATGAACCACACCCACACAAACACATTGGTCCGGGCGAAGCGCATTCTTGCGCTCGTTCTTGCTGTGGCGCTGTGCATGAACAACATCGGTCATGTAGGCACTGTGCACGCGATCACGTACGACGCCGCGACGTCGACATACTTCGACAGCATCGATGACTTCGATCTTGCAACGGGCAGCGACAGTATTGGTCTGCAGTTCGGCGGCACGCTCGGCGAGTATCTGCGTTTCAACCAGGCGACCGGCCGCTTCGTCTTCACCGACGACCTCGACGTGCAAGGCACGATCTCGGGCTCCCGCCTTACCATCATGGGCAGCGCGAGCATTTCGGGAACGCTGACGATCGAAGGCGGAACCGCCGCGCTCTCGGGCTCCATCCTTCGCGGCTTCGGTCTCAACACGGATTGCGACACAGGTGCCACGAGCAAATTGCTCTGGGACGCAACGGAAGGTCGCTTCTCGTGCGGGACGGACACGGATACCGATACGAACACGACGTACACGGCGGGGCAGGGGCTCAACTTGAGCACGACATCGTTCCGGTTGAACACGACTGTGACAGGCGCCGTCATCCAAGCAGCCAACTCGCTCGCATCGTCTGGTGCACTCTCCTGGAAGGGGACTGCAACAGGTTCGATTCTCAACGCTGGCGGCGGCAGTCATACAGTATCGGCATCCGGCGCGTCATTCTTCAACACCAGCACCAAGAACGTCGACTTCGCCGTCTTCGGCCGCACGAATAACGCACTCTTCTATGTCGATGCCTCCGGCTCTGGCACGGCAGCGACTGCCTCCGGCGGCGTCGGCATCGGCACGCGCACGCCGGTAACACAATTGCACGTGGCAGGGCGCGTGCCGACAGTGCAGCAGAGCCTGGCCTCGCTTGGCACGGCCCCCATGGACGTCGAAATTCAAGGCAAGACTGCCTACTTGGTCGACCAGTCAAACAACCTCAAGATTGTCGACGTCAGCAACGCCTCGTCGCCCGTGGTCAAGAGCACGCTAGCGACCGGCCTCACCACCTTGGTCGACGTCGCCGTACAGGGTTCGTATGCATACGTGCCCGGCGCACTGACATTTAAAATCATCGACGTCTCGAACCCCGCGAGTCCGTATGTCGTGAGCACCGGCCCAAGTGTGGGAGGTGCGGCCTCCTACGTAGCGGTCTCCGGACCATACCTGTATATGACGGACGCGGCAGGCGTACTCACGACCGTCGATATTAGCAATCCCCAGGCCGCGGTCATCACGAGCACGGTGAGTTCCGTCGGCGGTAAGATAACAATCGACGGCAACTACCTGTACATGGTGGAAGCCGGCACGATCCGCATCTTCAACCTGCGCAACCCCGCAGCACCGTTCCAGCAAGGAACGGTCTCGGTCACGAACGCCTCGCACATCGCGGTACAAGGGCGTTACG
>CAYGDM010000106.1:0-2608 GCA_964348685.1 uncultured Candidatus Peribacteria bacterium
CTTATGAGTAATCGGCGTTTCATGAAGCCATCCACGGGCTTCCAGACGAGCCACGCGAGAAGTACACATGCCGGCTGCAGAAGAGGGATGAGAGGAAGAAGGATAATTTTTTCAGCGAACAACGTGCTGAATGCGTCGCGAGCGATCCATACGCACAGCGCGGTGTTGAAGGCGAAGGCTGTCGTAACGATAAGGAGGGCTTTGGAAGTCCACACCGGCATGCGCCTGGAGGGCCGCGCGATGTCGACGATGGACAGCACGCCGAGGAATGCGAGGAGAAGGGGGACCGACGCGATGATCATGATTCCCAGATTGAAGGCCAGTTCATTCCATTCGCCGAGTGCCGATTGCGCGATCCCCAGTGTGAAAAGAACAAATGAGATGTAGGCGATGCCGATCGTCGCACGCATACGCCCAAAGAGAGACGTGATCCACCCCTCTCGGCGTAGATGCTCGCCAAGGCGGTCCAGTCGCCATTCCTTCATCTGAAAGAGGCGTGCGAACGTCAAAAGAGGGGAGAGCGCACCGATCAGGATGCCGATCACGAGCAGCCATTCGAACATCGCTCTGCATTGTACCCTTTCCCAAGCCCCGCGCCCCTATATTGCAAAAATACTAAAAATATGGTATTATATACACATATGAAGAAACACACCCACTTCCAACAGTTTACCGCGGGCTTCGTGCTGGCCTCCATGTACTTCGTATACATGTTCGTCATTCTTCCGTCGCTGTAAGGGTCGGAAAGAAGACGATTACGAACGTTCGCTGAGTCGTCGCTTGATAAGAGCGGCGATTTCCCGTGCGTTGGTTTTGTGCACCGCATGGCGCGTGCCGGGGTAGACGTGCAGTTCGACCCGTGAGAGCGTTTTTTCCATGTAGTGTCCGTCGCTCACCGGTGTCTGGCCGTCCTGGTCGCCCCAGAAGAGATCGACCGGTTGCGTGATCTGTGGAAAGAGCGTCGTGAGGTCGTCTTTGGTCACGAGTACGAGCGTCTGCTGCATGAGGGGGTTCGCGCGTTCGTAGTCGTGGACGCGCAGGAGTGTGTAGAGAAGTTTCTTTGCGGTTGGCGCTAATGCAGATAAGCCCGGGATCGAGAGGAAAAACTTGCCGGTTTTCGCGAGCGCGACGCCGAACGTGCGGCGAAGGATGTAGCGGCCGTTGCGGTTGATTGCCGGCGCACAGAGGAAGAGTCTCTCGACCGGGAGGATGTTCTTCGCGGCGATGACGATGGCCGTGCGGCCCCCGTGCGAGTGGCCGACGATCCACAGCGGGCCCGTGCCGGTGCGGTTGTTGTCGACGTACTCGCGTACCCACGCGGCGTAGTCGTCGGTCGTCCAGGGACAGGGCGGATCGGGTTCGCCGCCGAAGCCGGGAAGATCGGGCGTGAGGAGTTCAACGTCGATTCCTTCCAATGCATCGCGAAGAGGGTCGAATGATTTTTTCGAACCGCCCCAGCCGTGTAAGCAGAGAAGCGTGGGCTTCATGTTTGCAGTATAGCGCTATGATGCATCTGAACATGGCCGAGATTCTGCACATCAACGGCAACCCGGAACATGACGCTCATCACGTAGCTCGCGCGGCGGAAGTGCTGCGCAACGGCGGCATTGTCGCGATTCCGACCGAAACTGTGTACGGCCTGGCCGCCAACGCGCTCGATCCCGAAGCCGTGGCGAAGATTTACGAAGCGAAGGGCAGGCCATCCACGAATCCGCTCATTATCCACGTGACGTCACTCGACGACGCGAAACAGCTCGCGCTCACATGGCCCGTCGCGGCACAGAACCTGGCCGAAGCATTTTGGCCGGGTCCGCTCACGGTGATCGTCCCGAAGAATCCGATCGTCCCCGACAATGCCACGGCCGGCCTCCAAAACGTCGCGCTCCGCGTGCCGTCGCACCCCGTGATGCGCGCGGTGATCGATGCCGCCGGGTTGCCGCTTGCTGCCCCGAGCGCCAACAGGTCCCAGGCCGTGTCGCCCACGCGCGCGGGGCATGTGTTAAAGAGCCTCGGCGACAGAGTCGACCTCATCCTTGATGCCGGCACGACGCAGCATGGCCTTGAATCGACCGTCGTCGACTGCACGGTCGTCCCGCCGCGGATATTGCGACCGGGTCCCATCACGCATGCCGAGCTCGAACGCGTTCTCGGCAGAGTCCGCACCGAAGAGGGGACGCTCGATCCCGATGCCGCGCATCCGTCGCCGGGAATGTCGCACCGCCACTACGCCCCCGCGGCCCGTGTGAGGATCGTTCCCGGTGTTCGCCTCGCCGCGATGATCGCCGAGAGCGACGCCCCTGTCGGTGCGTTCCTCCTCGGCGGCGCATTGTTGAACCCGAAGGCGACCGTGGTGCAGATGCCGTCGGACCCCGTCGCGTACGGCGCGATCCTCTTTTCGGAGCTGCATAAAATGGATGATGCCGGTATCAAGACGATCGTCGTCGAAGAGCCGCCGAATATGCCCGGTTGGGAAGCGGTCCGCGATAGGCTGCGGAGGGCTAGCGCGTGAGCGGAAACTGCCTATACTGGCCGGCACAACACCGCATCCGACCCATGTCACGGTAGCTCAGTTGGTAGAGCACGGGACTCATAAGCCCGGGGTCGCCGG
>CAYGDM010000107.1:0-2602 GCA_964348685.1 uncultured Candidatus Peribacteria bacterium
CTGGCCGCGGATTGTGTTCTGGCTGCCGTCGACGAACTCCGCGATCTTCGCGACCAGTTTTTCGCGGCCGAGCTCCTTGCGAGGATCCTTGATGCCGGCGGTTTTGAGTTGTTTGATAACGACGTTCTCGGTGGCGATCGCGGCGTGGTCCGTGCCGGGGACCCACAGCGCCTCCTTTCCGTTCATGCGTGCGAAGCGGATGAAGATGTCCTCGAGCGCGAGCATCACGGCGTGGCCGAGGTGCAGGGTGCCCGTGGCGTTCGGCGGGGGAAGGGCGATGGTGAAGGCTTCTTTCGTGCTCGTATTATCCGCAGTGAACGCCCCACTCTCCTCCCACATCTTGTAGATGCGGTCTTCGACGGCCTTCGGATCGTAGGCTTTCTCGAGCATGGGTGCCGACAGAGTATAAAGAGGATTTGCCGGGTTGGAACGGGAAATCGCCCTACTCCCACTCCAGCAGCAACGGCGCGTGATCCGAGACTTCATCGCCAAGTACTGCGAAATTTCGCACGTCGATGCCCTCGCTTACGAAGACGTAGTCGGCGAACTTTTCCGGCTTCGTATACAGGCTTGTTCGCGTCGAGGTGACGCCGTATTCGCGGATCATGTTACGCATGCCGCCGTTTTCGAGTATTTTCAGGCTTTCGGTATCCGGCAGGAGATTGAAATCGCCGCACAGCACGAACGGGTGGGGGATCGACCGCGCGAACGCGAGGATTTTTTCCGATTGGGCGAGCCGGTCGTCGCTGTCGCCTTTGCCTTTTCCATTCCACAGGCCGTGGAAGTTCATCACCGTGCGCGGACCCTTCTTTGTTTCGAACGTTGCGTATTGCACGTTGCGCGCATGATTTCCGACGTCACCTTCTGGCTTATATCCGCGTTCTTTGTACACGAACACGTCCCCTTGATCGGAAACGGCAGTGCCGTCTTTCGTGAGCATCATCAGGCCGTAGTGTTCCAGATGATGCGGATGGAAATACGGAACGTGGTGTTCGAGCAATGCTGACACTTCCTGCACGCCGTAGACCATGATGTTCGCATGATCGATCGCGAGCCCTCCGGCAGCGTGGCCATCGAGGTGTTCGTACGGCGCCGCCCACATCTCCTGCAAGCAGAAAATGTCGACGTCCTTGTGTGTTTTGAAAAACGACAATAATTTCTCTCTTCCTGCGCGTCCGCCCCAGGTGTTGAGGGAGATAAGTTTCATGAGGCTTGAGTCGTGCTCAGTTTACCGTGCCGCCTGCAAGTACGCCTTCATGAATTTCGAGCAGTCGACGTCGTCCGGGCTCGTGGTGCCGTGGCCGCAGCCGTCCTGCATGGGATCTTGCCTGCCGCAAATGACGCCATGGCAGTGGTAGTACTCGCATTTGTCGGGTTTCGACTGATGCACGTTCGTCGGGAAGTTCCGCTGCCGCGCTTCGTTCTCCCGTTGGATCTGCGCCAAGCGCGCGGCGATCTGTGCCTGCACTTCGGACAGTTCCTTTTCGAGCGCCGCCTTCTCCGCTTCCCTCCTGCTCAAGAGATTATTGTAGAACTCGAGGGAGAACTCGATCGATACTTTGCGTTCTGCGCGGAGCGCGTTGAGAGCGCCTTCGAACTGCGTCTTCGCGCTTTCCGGCGGAATGTACGTGTCGACGTCGCCCAGATCGCGCTCAAGCGGACTCATGCGCTCCCGGATGTTCTTAATACCGTCTTGCACCGCCTGGATTTCCGCGGGAATGGCGGCGGCCCTCCTACGAAGGACGATGAGGTCGACATCCAGATTGGGATCGATCGGCAAGCAATTCGTGATTTCCACCGCGGTAACTCCGCCTTCGCCGCCGTTCTGCCCTCCTGCAACCTGGAGGTCCGTGAACTTTCCGTCGCCCGTCGGGGGGTTGCAGGCCTTCTCGCGCGCGTCGAGCGCGGCCATCGCGGCAGTGAACGCACTCCGCAGGGCTTGCGTGTTCTTGGTGAACGTCGCTTGTGTCGCCGCGACGGATGCGTCGTACGCATCGAAGCACGCTTTCGTGTCGGATTGTTCGTAGGGAACGTCCGGCTTCGGCGGGTTCGCTTTGCGGCACGCGTCGAGGGCGTCTTTCGCGCTCTTGTACGAATTGTATGCCTCGTCGCGCTTCGCGAAGTACGTCTGGAATTCACTGTACGGCGCGCTATCCGCAGGAGAAGAAATGCCATTGAACCCGGCGACCGCCTGATCGCGCGTTTTTTGCAGATCTTCACAGGGATCCTTCGGCTCCGCACGCAAGCAACGACTTAGCTCGTCGTCGATACCCGCCTTCTCGCCGGCGTACACCTGCACACTCGCATTCACGCCTGTGTCGTACATCGCTTGAAGATTCGCACGAGCCGCGTCGATGTCTTCGCACGCGACTTTCTCCGCGTCGAAGCTCTGAAGCGACAAGAGAATGCCGGCAACGACCGCTGCGGCCACGGCGGTTCCACCAATGAGTGCGGGTGTTTTCATATGAGGAAAAGACTACTCCAAAGCGGCGGAAGTATTCAATATGGCAAGATGAGAGCAATGGAGGATGGTACCCGCGGCAGGATTTGAACCCACGACCTCCTGGTTCGAAGCCAGGCGCTCTATCCAACTGAGCTACGC
>CAYGDM010000108.1:0-2595 GCA_964348685.1 uncultured Candidatus Peribacteria bacterium
CTCATCGCCGATGAACCGTGGCTCGAGTACTACGGCGTGCTCTATCGGTTGATCCGCGGCGGACCGGTTTCGCAGGCGTGCATCCCGCTCGAGATGGTCCTTCCGGCGAGCGTGAAGGTCGTGCTCGGTCGCGCGGAGGCGATTGACCCCGCTCAGAAGACCGTGCGCGGAAAGGGCGGTACGGTCCATCCGTACGACACGTTGATCTTGGCACCCGGGGCCGAGCCGGCGTACTTCGGCATTCCCGGCATGAAGGAAAATGCTCTCTCGATGTCGAACATCCACGATGCCTTGAAGCTTCGTGGCGTGTTGCAGGGAGGCGCTGACAGGTTCGTCGTCATCGGTGGCGGCGCCACGGGCGTCGAAGTATCGGGTGAATTAATAAGCAAGAAGGGTGTGCGGGTTGATCTTGTCGAGGGAATGGATCGCTTGCTTCCCAGCACGTCGCCCGCGACCTCCGCCCGGGTGCTGCGGCGCCTGGCGCGCCTCGGCGTGAACGTACGGCTCAATACGCCCGTCGCATCGGTGGAGAGCGGTGCCGTGCGGTTAAAAGACGGAACGACGATCGACGGAGCGACTGTGGTGTGGACGGCGGGCGTGCAGGCGTCGTCGCTGCTTGCGTCGATCACGGGCGTGGAGCGAGACAAGAGGGGCAGGGCGATCGTCGACGAGCACCTTCGCGCGAAGGGTGTCAGCGCTATCTTCGTTCTCGGCGATAGTGCAGCTACGCCGTTCAGCGGCATGGCGCAGACCGCTTACGCGGATGGACTCTTCGTCGCGAAGCTCATTGCGGCCGAGCGCACGTCGCGCGTGTTGCCCGCCTATGCACCCAGCGCCCCGGCGTATGCGATTCCTGCGGGGAGGGGATGGGCCGCGGTGAAGTTCCTGTTCATCCGGGCGTACGGCTTCCCGGGGTATATGCTCCGCCGCGCTGCGGATATCCACGTGTATATGCTTCTCCTGCGTTGGCGGTTCGTCGGTGCAGCCTTCTTTGGCACGATTCCGCTGAAGAAGTACGGTATTTCCCTCAATTAGCACTCGTCAACGTCGAGTGCTAGACAGGGCATATTTCATGCGCTACACTGGGCATGTTTTATCACGTTCTCCTGACTCCCATGTTCGATGGCGGATCCTGCGGCTGCGGCAACCAAGGTTGCTAATAGTCGCATTCAAGAAAAAAGACGATCCGATGAGGGTCGTCTTTTTTTGTGTCTGCCTCGGTACGATTTTGCGCGACGCAAAATCACTCGGCATGACAACCGGCCGCATTTCTACAATCCTGAGATTGTCAGGCCGAGTGATTTTTTCATCAGAAAAAATCGTACCGAGGCCTAGACTTTCATCTCCAACCAAAACAACGTCATGGGTTTGCGCTTCTTCACGGTGATCTTCACCGGCCGCTCGGAGCGGACTTGTTCATAGGCGTGCATGAATCCACCGAGCGTGAAGAGCAGGATGCCGAACATCAGTTGTCTGGATGCAGAGGCGCGCTGTGCCGCCGTGACGACGTCTTCCGCGAGCGCTGCTGCCTCCTCGGCGCTGCCGCGGAGTGCTTCCGCATGCAGGCCTTCGACCGCGAGCGTGGCGCCGCCGCTATTCAGCAGCATGCCTTGCAGCGACATCCACGGCGTGGAGGCCATGACGCAGAGCCCGCCGAGCAAGTAGGCGGTAACGAGGAACGTGTGTAACTTTTTCATGTGTGTTTGTAGTGAGGTAGTCGATCAGTATAGCAAAAATATGCTTTCAGGTCCAATTTTCGGTACTCTGGACACCAAAAAAGCCTCCCGCATGTGGGAGGCTTTTTGTCGTGGGCCGGCGACGGTTACCTATTGTACTTACCGTTCTTCAGCCAGCCGCGATGCCAGCCGTTGTCCTTGCCGTTCCAGCCTTTCTGTAGCCCGTCGTTTTCATCGTCGTCGTTGTCATTATCATCGTCATCATCGGAATCGACGATACAGTCGGCTTTGGCCGTCATGAACGCAGTGTTCGAGGCTTTGATAGCCGCCCTTAGGTCTGCGCGTGCGTCGGCCGTTGCGGTAAAGTACGCCGTCCACGCGGCCTTCACGGCTATGGCGCGGTCTTCGTCATCCGTAATGGCGTTCGCCGTTACGAGGGCTGCGGTGCGGACCGCCACGTCGGCGGCAACATCCGCGCGGTACTCGGCATAGGCGTCGACTTTCGCCTCGTGGCGCGTTTCGACGGCGATCGAGAGACACTCGCTGTCGTAGCGCGAGTCCGTGTGCGCGTTCATCGAGAGCGACGCATCGAGGTTCGAGCCGAACGCCAAGGCAGGCGTGGCGGCGGCCATCATGGCGACGGCGCTACTCGCCGCAACGAGTTTATGGAGGGTGTTCATACGGAACGGGGGAAAAGAAACAAAAACGGAAGGAGGTCCTTCCGGAGGAGTAGACGAACGGACATCACGAAGAATTACCGCCTTTTTTAGCGGCAGGAAACACTGCAAAATGGCTTATGTACGACAAAAAGCGGTGATTCTTATCCTGGGGTCGATGTGGCAGGGCCACGGGGAATCGAACCCCAATTAGCGGACTGAGAACCCGCTGTCCTAATCTTTAGACGATGGCCCCTAGAATG
>CAYGDM010000109.1:0-2577 GCA_964348685.1 uncultured Candidatus Peribacteria bacterium
TCCGGCAACTGCGGCGCCCGCTTCGGCTCCCTCCCCGGCGTGTCCCATCTAGGCACGGGGAGGCTCCTCTTCCCATCCCGTCCCCTTCAGCCGCTCCGCCGACGTCATCTTGTCGGGGTCCTTCGTGCTGTCGTACTCCCGCGGCTGCTCCTCGAGCGGAACGTCGTAGTGCAGGATAATCGGCACCGGCATCTTGTCCTTTTCCCTTGAGTCCTGCTTCTTCGTCATCCCGAAGAAGTCCGACAACTTCGACAGCGCGCTTGAACGGTCCACCGCGTTCGCAGCCGTCCGGTACTCCTCGAGCCATAGCGTCGCCACCACCCTCTGGTCAGCGTCCTTGATGCTTGCCACCTGCTCGTTCAGCTCGTGGTACGCCGGAAGATCCTCGACGCTCGGGCCCGTCAGCTGAAGGCAGGCGCCGCACCCCGGGCACTCGCAGTTGTGAAACGACTTGTCGCTCACCACGACAGCGGTGAACTTCACCGCCTTCTTGATGGCGTGCATCTTCCCGGACACCTGGCCGTGATGGGCTCCCGTGCGCGGCATCAGGAAGTCTCCTCGCGGGAGGACTTCGTCGAATGCTCCATCCTCGCCTTCTCCGCCTGTTCAAAACAAGGAACAAGCTCAATTGCGCGGTCTATCCTTTCGATGTTTAAAGAAAAAAGCCCATTTGTGTGTTCGGCCCTTTTCATCGCTTCTGCCAGCGATGAAATCGTCCTCTGGTTCCTCGCTTGTAAATCCAACAGCTCCGAACGGATTGATTTCAGGTCCATTTCATTTTACCTCCTGAACGAGGCATCCCAGCACGTGGAAAATCGTGTACGTGCTTCCCTCCCACTCGAACGACCACGCATGGACGTGCGCCTCGTTGAAGCGCACGACGTCTCCCGGCGCGACCTCTGCGCGGCCCGGTATCGTCTTCTCCCGGCCGTGCATCCGCGGCCCCGTCGCCACAACCTCACCGCGGATGATGCGGCCCATCGGCATGTCATCGAACTCCCGGTCAGGCTGCACGATGACCTTCGACAGCGGCTCACGTTCGAGCACTCGCACGAGCACGTTGTTCACCGTCACGCGGATGCGCCCGGGGTCGATGGGGATGACCTTCATGGCGTCACCCTCTCCGGCACATCCGGACTGTGCGACAGGACCAGAAGAACCTTCTCCGCGTTCGCGTACGACATATGCCCTTCGAACATCGTCTCCACCCGGCAGTTCATCCCGTGGCACAGCGCCAGCATCCGCCCCTCCTCTACCGTATCCGGGCGCAGCTCCAGCTCCGTGCCGCCGCCCGCAACAACCGTCAGCGTGGCCTTCATCACGCGCCCCCCTTCTTGCCGGACTTCTGCGCCGCCGCTTCCGTAAGCGCCGCCTCCACCGCCTCCGAAACGAACAACTTCAGCTTGCTCTCGGTCAGCGTCAGCTCCCGGAGGTCATCCAGCTTCGCGTCCAGGTCCAGCACCACCCGCGTCAGTTCCTCCACCTCCGCGCTCGTCGCCGCCCCTCCGCCAGCCGGAGCCTCCACCGTCCCCGCCGGCCTCTCGTCCTTCGGAGGCCCCCCCGCAGGTATCGACCGCAGCGACACCGGTATCCCCAGCGCCGCCCGGTTCTGCATCGAGTCCTGCACGTACACCGGCGACTCCCCCTTCGTCATCCGAATCGCCAAGAGGTTCCCCAGCGAGAACGTCGGCCTCCCGTCCATCTCGCCCTCCTCCACCTCCACCATCGTCCCGTCCGCGCGCTGAAGGTTCAACATGGCTCTCTCTCCTTGGAAAAAAATCACTTCACCGGGCGCTTGCACTGCCCGCAGTACTTCGGTTTCTTCCCCCTGTGCGTCGTCGTCCACTTCCCGCACTTCTCGCTCGGGCATTTCCACTGCTTCTCCCGCACCCGAACCTTCTCCTTCGGCCACCTCATCGCCCACACCCAGCGCCACTCCTGCTTCGTCGTGCTCATTTCCCGTCCTCCTCTTGCGGAAATATCCGAAGGTCCGCGAACATTGCGTCCCAGTACGTCGCCTTCTTCCCGCTGAACTTGTTGAACGACTGCATCTCGAAGTACGGCTGCGCGAAGAACGTCAAAACCAAGACTGCCGCCAGTATAACGGCGAGACATTTAACAGCCCTGTCGATTCTTTCCATCACTCGCCCTCCTCTTTCGTCAGGACCCCAGCCGCCCGGTAATCGGAGTCGAAATTCCGCAACGGGATTTCCTTCCCGTCGAGACTCTCCGCCTTCACGATTCGATATCGGACACACCCCAAGCAGTTTCCGCCCCACGCCTTCCTTTCCCCGAAGAGGATTTCCCGGTTGCAGTCACATGACCCGTTCCCGTCAGACCACCAGAACTCGCTGCAACTCTCATCGACAACCTCCACCCCGGTCTTCATGTCCCGGATGGTCACGCGAATGTTCGGGTTCTCAACCTCCTCGTCGCTCATGACACCACCTTCCCGCTCTCGACCACAGCCCTGACGGTCACCGCGGGACCATCGGACGGGTCAACCCCAGCCACGACTTCCGGCGCCACCGCCTCGACCGGGGACTGCGGGGGAATCCCGAACTTCTCACGCGCCTC
>CAYGDM010000110.1:0-2491 GCA_964348685.1 uncultured Candidatus Peribacteria bacterium
GATTCTCATTGCGTGGCGCGGGATGGGGTACAACAGTCGCGCGCTTCGGTTGAGGGACGGTGCGAAAGAAATTGCACTGAAAAACGGTGGGAAGTTTCCTCATGAACTCAAGGACCTCGTCGCGATCAAAGGCATAGGTGCATACACAGCTGGGGCTATTAGAACGTTTGCATTTGATCTGCCGACGCCAGCGATCGATGTGAACATTCGTCGCATTGTGCATCGCACCTTTGTTGGTCCGGAAAATGTTGACGGAACATGGAGCGCGGATGACGCGACGCTCATGAATATCCTCGAAAACGTCATCACAGCATGGCTCTCGGCGGAGCATCGGGGGAGCGATTTGTATTCGGCACTGATGGATTATGGATCGATGGTGCAGACGAAGATGAATCCGAAGTGGGACATCTGCGTACTGACCACCGCCGGATTAATGAAAGCGCGGCCGGGCTCCGTACGGGCGCGCCGCGGGCACGCCCGTCTTCGCAAAGCCGAGCCCGGCCGCATGGTCGGTTCCAAATTCATCCCGAACCGCATCTTTCGCGGTCGTATCGTGGAGGCCCTCAGGGACCATCCGAAAGGTCTTAATTTTGAGGAAATCGGAAAATGGATCAGCCCTGACCATAGGGAAGAACTGAGCGAGTGGCAGGAACAATTGATCAAAAAATTGATACAAGATGGAATGATGAGGAAGAACGGTGGAAAGTATCTGTTGGCGGAGTGAAAATAGTGTAGTCTCCCACGCTATGTCTGAATCTCCTCGCTCCGGGAACATGCTGGTTATCCAGAACGCTCAGAAGAAATACCTGCTGCAGTTTCGCGATGGTCAAGCTCCTCACCATCCACTCTCGTGGGACTTCTTCGGCGGTGGTGATGATCCCGGCGAAGGTCCCGGGGAAGGGGCGGGAAGGGAACTGGAGGAAGAGTTGGGCATTACGGCCGCTCCCGAGGAACTGCACAGGATCGCGAGCTTCATCCATGCGGAACGGGCGGGTTTCGAAGTCGTTCTCGTGAAGTATTCCCGGCCGGTCGAGTGGAATGATTTTCGCGTCTTGGAAGGAGCAGGCGCGGCGTATTTCAGTTTGGATGAACTCCAGAAGCTTCATACGTTTCCAAAAGTACGACAGGCGATTCAGAAAATCATCGATATGGAGGAGTCGGCGTAAATAGCGGGAATAGCCTCTTGCATGACCGCGTAATCGTCCTAGGCTGTGCGTCGGTTTCAGGATCTTTTTTTCATAGGAGTATCGCCGTGACTCGTACAGATTCGCGTATCGCGTGGCTGCAGATCCAAAACATCCTGTGGATGTACTGCATGCCCTTCGTTTGTGTACTGCTCATGACCTGCGTCTCGTCTTCTTCCTACGTGTTGTGGGACGCATGGCATAACGGCCTGACGGAGTGTTTCCGATTCGTCGATCCGTCCTTCAGGACCAATGTGTATGTTTCCGCGTTCCTCCTACCACTCTCATCCACGCTCGTTCCTGTGTTCGCTTTCTACTTCGCCGTGAAGAGCGAGTGGAGGGATGCTGAGGTTTCGGAGCTGCGCCATTCGGCATAGTCCGAAAGATCAACAAAGGCCCCCTGGTGTATCCAGAGGGCCTGTTCCTTGTGCAGGGCTTACTTCGCCAGTTCTTCCACGCGCCGTTCGCGGATGACGTTCACCTTGATGACGCCCGGGTAGGTGAGTTCCTTCTCGATCTTCTGGGCGATGTCCTTCGCGAGGCGCATCTGCTCCAGGTCGTTCACCTTCGCGGTGTCGACGAACACGCGCACTTCGCGGCCTGCCGAGATGGCGAATGCGCGCGAGACGCCGGGGAAGGCCTTGGCGACTTCTTCCAGTTCGCGCAGGCGGCGGAAGTAGTCTTCGATCGATTCGCGACGTGCGCCGGGGCGCGCTCCGGAGATGGCGTCTGCGGCAGCGACAATGAACGCTTCGGGGGTTTCCATCGGGATATCTTCGTGGTGGGCCGCCACGCAGTGGATGACTTCGGGGCGGACCTTGAAGCGCTTGCAGATCTCCACGCCGATCTCGACGTGCGTGCCGGCCACTTCGTGGTCGAGGGCCTTGCCGATGTCGTGGAGCAAGCAGCCTTCGACGACCACGCCGACGTTCGCGCCGATTTCCTCGGCGAGCATGCGTCCGATGTGGGCCATCTCTACGGAGTGCTTGAGGATGTTCTGGCCGTAGCTTGTGCGGAACCGCAGTCTCCCGATGATCTTGAGGAGGTCCTGGGGGTACCCGGCGATGCCGAGTTCTTCGCAGGCCCTGCGTCCGAACTCCAGCATCATCTTGCCGACCTCCTCTTTCATTTTGGCGACGATCTCCTCGATCCGGGCCGGCTGAATGCGTCCGTCCTTCACCAGTTTCTCCATCGCGAGTTTGGCGACGTAGCGCCGCGCAAGGTCGTAGCCGGAGATCACGATCGCTCCCGGCGTATCGTCAATGATGATGTCGACGCCCGTTGCCTGCTCGAAGGCGGTGATATTG
>CAYGDM010000111.1:0-2438 GCA_964348685.1 uncultured Candidatus Peribacteria bacterium
GCGCTGCCGGACCCCAACCCGGATGCGCCTGTCTCCGTCGCCATCAAGGCGCTGTCAGCGGCCTACCCCGAACTGGCTGGAGGGAAAGTCGAACCCGTCGAAGTGACCCAATCGGGGACGGGCGAGATCCACACCTTCAACATCAAGGTCGGGTATGGCGAACGCGGATGAGCGGGCCGGGGGTGTGAACCACCCCCGGCTCCCACTCCCAATCTTCGAGGAGAAGATCGAGGAACTGGTATCACGGATCGAGTCATGCCGAAAAAACGCCCACGTCCAGCACGATGCCTTGACAACCGTGGAACAGGGGAGGCTGGCCGACAGGCTTCTCCGTATCGCCGCCGAGCCGAGGCCGTTGCCCTCCGAAGGGTTGGAGCCTCCGCTCTGACGATCCCGAAGCTCGGAAAAGTCCCGCGCGTCATCGAGACATCGGCGCCGGCCGAACTGGACTTCGCGATTGCTGCGGCACGCGCCGGGATGTTGAAGGCTGAACACTGGACGGATGGACAGCCGGGAGAATCGATCCGCAAGTGCCTGGCCCGATTCACGAAATCGGACGGGGCCGGCGAGTTCACCATCGCCTATACCAACGCCGCCCACAAGCAGTACGGTCTGGAGGAACACTTCATCGCTTCCGACCACGACTTCGACAGCAAGGATCAAATCCCGGCTCACGGTGCAATCACGATACACGTCGGGAATCCAGAGTGGTTCTTCATCGGCCCGAAGCTGGGAAACATCGAACAGGTCATGCCGGGTGCCGGGCAGACCATCCTGCACACCCTCGAATGTGCGGGGCGCAACTCGCTGGGCTTGCTTGCGCCAAGCGATGCTCTCGACATCGCTCGGAATCTGTTCTGGATGGGGGAAGATGATGAACGACTTGCGATGGAGGAGAACGATTGGGAACCTGGATCGATACTCACTCGCGCGCAGTTGATGGACGAAGTTCCACCGTGGGCTTACAGCCCGAGGCCAATGGAGGGCTGGCCCAAGTTCACGGTCAACCTCCAGCAAGGGGAGTTCGGATTCACCCTCCGACAGCAGGAGGAAAATATACATCGACTGCTCGACCGTGCGGCGATGGTCTGGAAGATGTCGGAGTCCGTTTTCACCAGAGTAAAGAACCACGCCCCGCAGGTGGCCGAGCACAACTTTATGAGCTGCCCGTTCCTGCTCCGGTGGAATAATAGCGACTCGCTCACGCGCCTGTTCGACGACTGCTGGAACGACATCCAACAGGCAGGGGAGCGCACCGACCTGTCGTTCGGGACGTTCTTCAAATGGGGGGACATGCCGGAGATGATCAAGGCGTGGCAGAATCTTGAGCCGGTGCTCGTGCTGGTAGGGGAGATGGCGAAGCTGATTGCGGAAATCGGTGAACCAGACAAGGGACACAATGGCTAACGTCGTGGCAGAGTGTGGCGGCATCCGCCTTGAGGCAAAGTCCGCAATCGTGATCTACGCGACCGACGGGCACGCCAGTAGTGAACGCGGCGGGTGCGTCACGATGCACACCATCGACCAGCGGGGGGAGCTTGGGCCGGGGACGCCTCTGGACGTGGCGACCCTCTACGAAACGCTGGTCGCAGCCCTGCACGGGGTTGACGGTTTCTTCATCAACGAACGCATCCTGTTCGCCTCTCCAAATCAGCTTGTGTGGTGGACGCCAGCCGCGAGACGACCGCTGTTCATTACCCCGAAGGAAGGAAAGTCGCGATTGTCGGGCAAGGATTACAACCACCCGACGCTCCTGTTCAGGGCCGCCCGCGACCGCGTGTTTGTCTGGGCGTTAAGAAACACCGGACGACCCGGACTCGACGACCCCGTGTTCCAGGCTCCCTACCTCAACGTCTATGACGACGGTTCGATCTGCACCGGTCAGATCAAGTGGCCGAAGTTCCCGACTCCCGCCGTGCTCACCGAATACGAGCGGCTGTTCTTCGACTCCATCGGTACTCATGCGACGGCCAGGCGGTTGACCCGCCACGCCAAGGGATTCGATGGCTACTGGCTGGCGGCGAGGAAGGGGAATCCCCACAAGTGGCTTCTCCGAACCGGGCAGACCGTGAAAGCAATCTGCAACAACGAAAGGCGGACATGAACAAGCTCGAACGCCATCAGATGAACCTGGATCGCATCCGTGAAGCCCTCCATGATGCGGGGGCGCGGCCGATTGAACACTTCACCATCGACCTCGGCGCGCGACCCGGCGGACCCCAAAACAAGCTCCACGTCCAGACCTACTGGCATCCACGCAAGGGGTTGACCATGATCTACCGGCGCTCTGACGGGTCGCTTCTTGAAGTGCTGGCGACCGTCGAACAGGGAAACTCAATGGAGGACACGCTCAAATGGATCAGTTCCTAGTCCAAAAGTTCGACCAACACGGCACGCTCATCCGCGAGGACTGGTGCAAGCAGCCGCGCGTTATCTGC
>CAYGDM010000112.1:0-2428 GCA_964348685.1 uncultured Candidatus Peribacteria bacterium
GGTAAAAGCGGAAGCCTGGAAATACGCGGAGGGCGTGATGGTGCGGGTCGAGCACGAACTACGAAACGTACAGGCGACGCAAAAAGTCCAAGCACGCGGCTTCCTTTCAAAGGCCGCTCAGCAACGCACCCCCAACAACGTACCGAGGGTTTCAGCGGCGATGGCGCAAATCACCGCTTCGCTTACGCGCATCGACAACCGCCTGAAGGAGATCGGAGGCATAGGCGGCGCGAACGCCGAGGATCGCGTGCTCCTCGAGCAACAAATCCGCCGCGGCGAGAACACGCTGCTCGCGGTGCGCTACAGGGTGATGGACGCGGCGAACGGCGCGGTGTCGGCGAAGCAACTCCACGATGAACTCGAACTCGACGTGAAGGAGCTGGAAAAAATCGGATTGCGTCCGCTCAAAGTCTACGCGGAGGCGATGACGCGGCAGATCCAAAACATGCACGTCGAAAACACGGCGGCGGCGCGAGAAGACGCGCTCACGCTGCACCTGGTCGGAAAACTCCAAGGCATCCGCACCTCCGGCGAACGGATCCGCGGGCGATCGGCGCAAACGGGCATGATCGATTTCGTCCGCGAAGCCGAATTCGCGCGCAGCGTGAAAAACGCCCTCCGCACCGAACAGATGTATCCGACGATGGAAACGGACCGCACGAAATTCGTGATGGAAGAAGCATGCGAACACTGGGACGAACTGATCGCGTTCCTCGAAAAACGCGCGGACATCGAATACGGCGACCTCGCGAAAGAAAAAGAGGCGCTCGACCTTCTCGTGGAATGCCTCGGCACGGAAGAGGCTGCGGAATACCTTGTTTCCTGGCTCCCTAAAGCCGTCCCATACGAGGCGCCATACAGGTTGGTTGCCGCGGAGTAGCCTGTAAACGCGTCCAAATCGGTGTATACTGTGATCGGAGAAAATACTTTACAAAAGTACTATTATGTATTATAGTGCTAATCCTGGCTTCGGCCAGGCTGATCTTTGACAGAAACCCTGTGTTCTCCTCGAAATGACAGCGCCCTGCGCGCCACGGTGCCCAGAGCGCTGTCATGCCGGATTCCCCGGCTCTTCCCGAGATGTTCCTGTAGGCCCATCTGCCCTGGAACATCGTTAACGGAAGATTCAACAAATGGAGGAATACAGCAATGGTTCGTATTACGTCCCTGTGCGTCGCGTTTTTCATCTTCATCTCGAGCGTCGCGATGGCCCAAGACCAGACCCTGGAGAAGAAACGTAGCAAAGAAATCGATGATTTCTACGCCGCCGTTTCGTTCGACCAGCCAGCCTGGATCAAGGCCACCCCCGCCGAGCGCGCGAAGATGGAAGCCGACAACCATGCGAAGCACGAAGAGTTGGCCAGAACCAACTACTTCGCCGCCCGCGAGTTAAGCGTCCACTACATGCGCAAGCACACGAGCGAAGGCATCAAGCGCGCGATCGAGGTCGTGAAGGCCTCGAAGCCGCTCGCCATCTCCGCCAAAGAGAAAGAAGAACTCGAAGGCGAAGAAAAAGCGCTCGGCCTCATGTATGCGCTTGCCCTCGTCAAAGAAGCTTCTAAAAAGTAGCGACGCACGCACGACCATCGTTTCTGTCACTGCGACCCCCCGGATTCCGGGGGGTCGCTCTTTTTTTACGCATGCAATATCCTTTCTGTATGCAAAACACCCGCGCCTGGCACACCTTTACCGTCGACGAAGCCGTCAACGCCCTCGGCGCGGACGTCGAAGCAGGATTAACCACGCACCAAGCCGAGTCGCGCCTCGATGAATACGGCCGCAACGTGCTGCGCGCATCTGGCGGAACGTCGCCCTTCGCGCTGCTTCTCGCGCAATTCAAGAACATCCTCATCGTCATCCTGCTCCTCGGCGCGGCGTTCTCGCTCGCGCTTGGGCACGAGATCGAAGCTGGAAGCATCGGCGTCATCGTCCTCTTCTCCGTCGTGCTCGGCTTCGTGCAGGAGTACCGCGCCGAACGCGCGATCGAAATGCTCCAAAAACTCTCCGCGCCCGCAGCGACGGTATTGCGCGATGGCGAAGAACGCGACATCCCAGCCGAAGAATTAGTCCCCGGCGACATCATCCTCCTCGAAGCAGGCGATAAAATCCCCGCCGACGCGCGCTTGCTCACGGCGATGCAGCTGAACGTCGACGAATCGCCGCTCACGGGCGAATCGGTGCCCGTCTCGAAATCGACGGACCAATTAAAAGGCGAGAACTTACCGGTCGGCGACCGCAAGAACATGGTATTCGCGGGCACAACAGTCACGCAGGGCCGCGGCAGCGCGGTGGTCGTGCTCACGGGCATGCAGACGGAGTTCGGCACGATCGCGGGCCTTCTCGAAAGCGTGAAAGCGGGGCAGACGCCACTCCAGAAGAACCTCGACAAGATCGGCCGCATGCTCGCGGTCGCGGCGCTGGGCATCAT
>CAYGDM010000113.1:0-2220 GCA_964348685.1 uncultured Candidatus Peribacteria bacterium
GTGCCAATGTTTAGCTAATAATTCAATCACCTTTTTTGACACCGCTTCCGGTTCGCCAATTAAAATCTGGGCATGATGAGGAGATGATTGAGTGAAAATCGCCTCGAGGACACTCATAATTTATTTATGTAAAATACTTTTCTTATAAGTCTCTAAGTGTTCGAGTGCAATACCCGTACCATTAGCCACACAATAAAGGGCTTCATCTGCCAGTGAGGCTTTCACTCCTGTACGACGAAACACCAGCTCCGGTAAATTGCGTAATTGTGAAGAACCACCGGTCATAATAATACCGTGATCAATAATGTCCGAGGCTAATTCTGGTGGCGTATCTTGAAACACATGTTTAATCGCTTTAATCATTTCTTTTAACTCCTCATCAATCGCTCGCACAATTTCATTAGTTTTAATTTCAGCCGAACGCGGTAAGCCAGTCATAAAATCACGACCCTTAATCGTGTAGGTTAATTCTTCTTCGAGTGGCACCGCCGACCCAATCGCAATTTTTACCTCTTCCGCCGTCTTATCACCAATCGCCAGATTGAAAGTTTTTTTAATATAATCGGCAATCGCTTGATCAATTTTATTCCCCGCATGCTTGACTGAAGTTGACGCCACAATGCCCCCCAAAGAGATCACCGCCACATCGGTCGTGCCACCACCAATATCCACGACCATATGACCCTGAGCCTCATAAATAGGGATCCCAGCCCCAATGGCGGCAAGAATCGGCTCTTTCACCACATAGGCGTTTTTCGCCCCCGCTTTCATGGCCGCTTCGATCACCGCTCGCCTTTCGGTCGAAGTCACTCCGGCCGGGACCGACACCATCACATCTGGTTTAAATAAATTCCATTTACCTAAGGCTTTCCCAAAATAATATTTAAGCATCGCTTCAGTGACGCGATAATCGGCAATCACCCCATCTTTCATCGGCCGATAGGCAATAATATTATCCGGCGTTTTCCCTATCATATCTTTGGCTTCATTCCCCACCGCCACCACTCGATTATCAATTTCCGACACCGCCACCACGGATGGTTCATTTAAAATAATGCCTCGGCCAGGCAAAAAGACCAACGTATTAGCCGTTCCCAAATCAATCCCCAGTTTTTTGACCCAAAATGGCATTTTGTGAAATTCGTTTAATATTAACTCCCACCTCCCCTAAGCGTTTATCTAAATTTTCGTAGCCCCGATCGATATAATGGACATTATGGACTATGGAACGCCCACTGGCAATCACACCCGCTAAAACATAA
Source organism: uncultured Candidatus Peribacteria bacterium (assembly GCA_964348685.1). Taxonomy (GTDB): domain Bacteria; phylum Patescibacteriota; class Gracilibacteria; order Peribacterales; family Peribacteraceae; genus DALYDP01. The sequence continues at coordinate 1,263 of CAYGDM010000113.1, forward strand.
GCGAGGCCAGCTCGCAGGTCTGGGCTTTCCACTTCTTTACCAATAAGTGGCGTTGGTCCTTCCACTAAAGCCCGGTGGACATCAATAATTCGCGTTTTTGCCCCCATTCGTTCAAGGGTGGTCAGATAATTTAGCCGGCCCTCAAAAATCGTTTCAAAAATATAACTTTGACCAGTGGCTTGAGTTAAAAAGACCGACATTGGGGCTTGCAGGTCTGTCGGAAAACCCGGATACTCGTGAGTTTTAATTTCGAGCGCCTTAAAGCTGGACTGATTATCACGCACCGTGATGGTATTTTCCGTAATTTCCATTTTTACTCCCGCTTGGGTTAAGGCATGAATAAGTGAAGTTAAATGTTTTGGTTCTAAATGAGTAATACTTAGATCTTTTCCTGCTAAAGATGCGAGGATTAAAAAACTCCCCGCTTCAATGCGATCAGGAATGGTAATAAAAGGAGACAAGGTGCCATCTAATAATTCCCCACCTAAAATAGTGATCGTGGGTGTACCCAAGCCAGTAATTTTCGCGCCACAGCTATTTAAAAATTCACCCAAATTAATAATCTCCGGCTCCATTGCCGAATTTTCAATTACGGTTTGCCCTTTAGCTAAGACACCGGCCATCATAAAAGTTTCTGTTCCGGTCACACTTGGCAAACGGAAAAAAATATTTCCACCCTTCAACCCATTTTCTGCGACCAATTCATATCCCTGATCAGTTTCTTTTATTTCCGCGCCCATTTTATTAAAACCCTCCAAAAAGAAATCAATCGGGCGCTTCCCAATCACGCAACCACCAGGGTGAGGAAAAGACACTTTGCCCGTTCGCGCTAAAAGTGGACCAGATAAAACCACCGAGGCCCGCAAATGTTTCGAAATTTTAGGACAAATTTCGCTTGAAGTTATGTCTGTCGGGTCAAGCGTCATCTCGCCGATTTCGCCTTTGGTTATTTTTACTC
>CAYGDM010000114.1:0-2175 GCA_964348685.1 uncultured Candidatus Peribacteria bacterium
GAGCCGTTCCGTATCAGTCCCAGGCGCAAGGATATGATGTCATTGCTGAGCATCGGGAATTTGCCAACGGGTTTCAGGTCACTCGGAAGATGTATGATGATGATCGTCATGGCATTTGGGAACGGCAGAGTCCGGCTCTTGCGAACGCCTATCAGCGGACTCGCCAGGGTCATGCGGCTCGGTTGTTCAACAATGCCTTTGTGAATGACTCGTACTTCTACACAAATTCCGAAGCGGTCGCGTTGTGTGCCGATGCACATACCACGAACGCCAGCGGAGTCAGCACAGCCACAGGGTTTGACAACTTGACGACTGCCAGCTTGTCTGCGGTCGCGGTGTCGTCTCTCCGCACGCAGATGCGTGGCTTCAAGGGTGACATTGGAAATAAGATTTCCGTCATGCCGAGCAAGCTTGTGTACCCGATTGAGTTGGCGGATAGAGCCGATGAAATCATCAAGTCGGACAAGGAACCGACCACAGCGAACAACGCCTATAACCCGCAGGGGAACGGTCGTTGGAGCGGTACGGATTGGGAATACCTTTCCGATACGAATAACTGGTTCATGCTAGACACCTCTGCTGCGAAGAAGTGGGTGGTCTGGTTTGATCGTATTCCTCTCGACTTCGGACGTGCAGAAGAGTTCGACAGTTTCATTGCCAAGTGGCGTGCGTACTGCCGGTACAGCTACATGTTCCTGAATTGGAGATGGATTGCTGGTGCCGAAGTATCCTAAAAAGGAGTGGGGGCTGAAAGGCCCCCATAACTTATGTATAGCAAGAAGAAAATGACGCCTGTGGTCTTAAAGCCTCGCCAACCTGCGAGGCTGAAGAAGCCGAAAGGTCAAGCCTGGGCAAGTTCACATGTGAATCAAACATATACAAAGTGACGACAGGGGCGCGTGTCGCATCACTTATCAGAATCGTGCCATGAGAGGATTACTATGAGTTTTATGACAAAGTACGGTAGCTTCTGGGGTTTTATTCCTCAGACTAACGGAAGAGTACATTGGGTTTCACCTGGGGCAACGTATGTTGTCGAAGGGGTTACGTACGATGCATCGAACGACAACGACGGTCTGAGTCCAGAGCGTGCGGTTCGCACGGTGGCTCAAGCTGTGACGAATGCAACGGCGAGCGCAAATGAGGTTATTGTTCTCCTTCCAGGGGCACATTCTATTTCAACATCCATTGCGTTAAGCAAGGCAGGGTTAACCCTTACGGCGCTTCCTAGTGGGCAAGGGCATCCTGGGCATGGTCGGACGAGTATTACGATTACCGCGACTGATGAGATTATTAACGTCACAGCGGCTAATGTCGAAATATCTAATATCAGGTTTATCCCAATAACTGCTGGCGTAGCCATTGATTACACAGCAGCCGCAGACAACTTGTTCATCCATCATTGCGTATTCGATTTGTATACGCCTGCCGTCAGCACGTCCACAAAGGGCATCGCCCCTACGACGGCGTTGATTAATGCAGATCACCTGCGTATTGAAAGCTGCTACTTTGAGGCTGATGGTGCACAGGGTTTCCTGATTGACGTTGGATCTTGCGGCGGGTACATTGTGAAGGACAACGACTTCGTTGTTACTGCGGGCGTACTTGCTACAGCATGCGAAGACACTGGCCTTACGGCTGGCGTTGGCGTGTGGATTGGTAACAGGTTTATGACTGTTGGAACCGCCTCAATCACCAAAGGGGTGAACGGTGGCGACAAAGTGAATACCGAGTCTGTAGGCTTTATGGGTAATTTCTTCGGCGGTCAAGTGACGACTCCGATTGACACCTATGGGGCTGGTGATGCCTGGATTGTAGAAAACTACAAGTCTAGCATTGGTAACGCTTCAGGCGGTATCCTGATTACTGCTATTACATAACATTCCTGGGAGGGAACATGCAGCCAGTTGATTGTATACACGGTCCAGGTATGGTTGGACTTATCAGTGGTGATGACCAAGCTCGTTACCATCATTTAATGGTTTCTCTCGATGCGTTGCATGTTCCACCTGGAACGGTCTACGCACATGCGACAAGCTGTAATCCTGCACGGAACAGCAACAACCTCGTCAAGATGTTTTTACAGAAACCGCATCTTGAATGGTTGTGGATTATGGGCGACGACCACTGTTTTGAAGAAGATTGTCTTCTGCGGCTGTTAGCGCATGGTAAAGA
>CAYGDM010000115.1:0-2145 GCA_964348685.1 uncultured Candidatus Peribacteria bacterium
GCCCGCGTCTGCAATTCGGCGGTATTGAGATTGATCAGGCACCGGTCGGTGAAGACGGCGTCGTAGGCGGGGCGCAATCCTTCGATCCGGTCGAGTTCGAGCACGTTGCCGCGGCGAAAACTCAACCGCTCCGGGCAAGGGCTGTTGCGGCGATTTTCCTCGGCCGCCGCCGCCATCTCGGCGATGAAGTCGAAGCCGTCGAGGCGCCAGTCCGTATGAAGGCGTGCGAGTTCCAGGCAGTTGAATCCGTTGCCGCAGCCGACTTCCAATACCGACGCGCGGGCGGGAACCCCGTGGCGCGTCATCGCCCGCGCGAGCGCATCCACTTCGATCTGCTTCAGGGTTTTGGTCTTGGTCGTCGCGCGCAGGTTGGTGCCGTAGGACACCGCCCACTGCTTCCAGTGTTCCTCGATCTGTCCCAGGTCGAGAGGCGCGGACTCAGTCATCGTCCCTCGCGAAAGTTTTCGGGTAACAGCGGGTCACCAGCAACGGGGGTCCGTCGCATCCCGGCACCCGGATAACGCCCGTGCCGTTGTTGACTTGGTGGCAGATCTCGAACAGCCGGTCGCCCCGGAGAGCGGTCTCGTTCCATTCCCATACCTCCGGCCGACCGAGGAGGTCAACCAGGCAGCCGCGCTCGACCGCCAGGCGATAGGGGCCGGCGGGGAGCCATGCGGTCCGGACGTAACTGTTGGGATCGGTTTCGTTGTGGGCGCGGACGATATCGTGCATCTGCCGGGCGGTTTGCCGTGACGGGCGAAGCTCGGCCTGTTCCGGTCGGACTCGCTTGGAGACGGTGGGGACGACGGAAGAATCCTGGGGTTCGGGACGCAAGGTCCCTAGGGCGAGTCCGGCGAGAAAGCGCCGTGTCAGCAAGATTCCGGCCGAAATCATGCGCGCCCACACCGCGTCGGCTTCCTCGCCCTCCAGCGAGATTTTCTCCCGGAGATAGATTCTTCCTTCGTCGAGGCCCGGAACCAGTTCGATGAGGTTGGCGTAAGTCCAGTCCTCGCCGTTGCGGATTTGATTCTGGATCGGGCTTCCGCCCCGGTCGCGCGGGAGCTTGCCGGGATGGAGCGTGACGTTGGGGCAAAGGGCCAGAACCGCCGGCGGGACCAGCCAAGACCAGCCATAATGGAATATGGCCTGGGGCGCGGCATCCTTGAGGGGGCGAAAACCGCGTTCCTTTTCCTGCAGGTCCGTTCGCGGATCGACGCGGCACACCGGAATTCCGAGGCGCTCCAGGGCGGCAAGGTCGTGGCGGCAGTCGTGGGTGGTGACGATGAGACCGCACGACCAGCCGGGAACGTCGAGCAGCCCTTCGAGAACGCGGAACGACCATGTGCGGTACGTGCACCACACAAAGGGCCGAGATTTTGCCGGCGGAGGGGGCATCAAATCACGCCGCGAATCAGCTCGAAGGCCTCGGCGGCGTCGAGGCCCACTTCATGCCCGCGCATGGCGGCGAGCGCGCGGATGCCTTCGACGCTGCGGGGATGGGGCGAGCGATGGAGTTCCGAGCGATAACAGCGCAGGGCTTTTTCCTTGGCGGGCAGAGTCGCGGCGATATCGACGTAGAGGGTCGGGCCGAATGGTTGGCGGTATTGCCAGCCCCGTTCCGTCGAGGAACGAACCTCGAAGCTCCATATTTCATCGGGGGCGGGATCGCCGGGGCTATGGCGCGCGGCCATCATCACCGCCTCGAAGGTCAACGTATGATCCCAATTATAATCTCCGGGATGATGGGTGAGAATGCGCCGGGGACGAATCCGCCCGACGATCGCGCGCAGGGCATGGACGATATCCATGCGGCTGACGGTATCCATGCGGTTGTCCGGAAATCCGAGGCCGGCCACCGACGAGAAACCGAGAATTCTCGCGGCCCGGTTCATTTCGCCGTGAAGGACCTTCTGGCGGGCGCGAACTTTTGGGGTGGCGGCCTTGGTGGCCGGATGCCGCCCGCCAATTCCCGCCGTCAGCACGGCAAGATGGGCGGTCCATCCTTCGTTCACCAGCCTGCGGACCGTCGCGCCACATCCCAGGACTTCGTCGTCGGGATGCGCCGCGACCACAAGAAGACAGCGGGCTGGCATTCGGGATCTCCCATTCTTGGTTGATCGAGCGTGGTGTTCCATGGTGTCGCCC
>CAYGDM010000116.1:0-2109 GCA_964348685.1 uncultured Candidatus Peribacteria bacterium
CCGGTCTGAAGCGCGCGGCGCAAAAGTTTTCCCTCGCCGACGATGTGGGACTGGAGGCACAGACGGTTGTCGCCACCCCTGTCGCCGCCGGAGGGGCCGATGTCGCTCGCCGAGTAGATCTCGAGACTCGCCTCATAGCTGAGGTTGGTTTCGTTGGCCCACCCTGCCGGCGGTATCCCGTTGCCCTTGGCCATCCATGCGAACGTCGCCTTGAGCGTGTCGCTCTCGACGATGATCTTCGCGATTTCGCCCCGGAAGATGTAGCCCTCGCCCTGGTTCTGGATCTCCATCTGCCCGCCCACGAAGCGGGCAAGCATTTCGGTCGTCAACTTCATGACTGAATCCTTGGTTGGTGGGAGATGACGTCTCCATTTGTAATAAAAGCACACCATATTAGTAGTGTCAAGTATGGTGTGGCATGCAGACCTCTCTAGCTATCTTGCTTCTCGGAAATCGATGATAGATGAAACAATTGTATTCTAGCTCCGAAAGTGTAAGGTTGATGTATCAATATGGGTAGATTCCAACCTTACATCACAAAGAAATTACTTATTCCGTTAATATTTTTAGCTCTTTTGACCCCTGGGCTGGTAGTGGCTGATGTTTGGGTAAATGGGTATACCAGAAGCAACGGTACTTATGTGCAAGGTTATTACCGTTCTAGTCCGGATGGCAACCCCTTCAATAATTACAGTTTTCCTGGGAACACAAATCCATATACTGGGAAGGTTGCACCAGGAAATGCTAGTACTTACCTTAATAGCTATTACTATCCTTCGTACAGTTCTTCATATACCACACCTTCGTATAGCAACTCGACATATACTGATTACACTTCAAGTTATTATCCATCTCCATACTATGGTTCCTCTTATTCAAATACATCATATGGTTCTACATACACGAGTCGTGAGAGTGTTGTCGGTGGTTATAAAATGAGCGGGGTACTCTTCTGTAGCTCTGATTATTATGAAGTAGATGGTAAATGTAAGCTTGCACCGGTCAATTCAACTGCATATGGCGGGTACAGTTTTTATTGTAATTCTGGGTACGAAAAATCTGGAGATGGGTGTAAGAAGAAAGAATCGGAGACCTATTCTGGTTCTTATTCGACTTATACACCAAGTACTTCAAATAATTCCATAGCTGATACTGGTAGGTGCTCGGAGGGCTCTAGCTGGTATTTAGATGGGTGTATTACCAATATGGAAAATGCTAAATACAACGGCTCTTCATATACTTGTGATAGGGGATTTGTTGTTAATAAAGCGGGTACCCAATGTGTTGGTATAGATACATATTGCAAGGAACGACATGGTATTTCATCATATGGTGATGGCGGTATCTGTCATTGTAATCATGGCTTTTATCTCGATACTATTACGAACATGTGTAGATCTAGATAAATAAAGTTCAAAGCCCAATTTTTTTAATATTAATCCTAGGTTCATCGGTCACGAGTTACTAAAATTTGCGGAATCGCCTTACGGATAATTTCCTGGTGAAAATTTCCGCGAGCCCCGCTCGGTCCGTCGACCTCCGCGTGTTCGATTCCGCTCAATACTCTTAGCAACCAACACAAAACCCACCGTTCAGGCGGGCAGTGTTGGTTGTGGAGATGGGCGGAATCGAACCGCCGTGCAAAAAGGTGTCGGAATGAAGTCTACACGAGTTAGTGTGCTTCAGTTGGTTCGAGAGGGGAGGTAAGAAACAAACGAAAGCCCTCCTCCCTCTATCCTCTAATTCTAGTAGTACCTCGAGGAGAGAGTATTACCGAGTCTCAAGTGATATCACAGTGTCTGCTACACAAGACGTCTCACAGAACTGCGCAGATGCCTATGCGAGATTAAACTCGAGCGTAAGCGAACTGAAAGTCATTGGCCGTAAAATACGGAGAAACGACTTTGCCAAAAGCATTTTTTGCATTTGATGTTTGAAGCGGATTCGAGAGTCACTTCTGCTCTCTCGCGCATCAGACCGACAGGCCCTCTTGTCGAGGCCAATCATCCCCATATAGATATTACAACGTTCTCTTGATTTCTCTCTCGACATCTCGCTTCTTGATAGCTTGGCGTTTATCATATTGTTTCTTGCCACGCACGATAGCGA
>CAYGDM010000117.1:0-2037 GCA_964348685.1 uncultured Candidatus Peribacteria bacterium
GGTCTGAGGTATTCGGCGTGGGCTTGCCACTCGGTTTCGTCTCCGTATGTCTGGTCGATGATGACATCGTTGTCACGACCGTCCCAACGCTTCGTCCACGGCTCGTTGGCCCAAATGAAATGGAACGGCAGGTCCGGCTCGCCGTCGAGCAGCATTTGCTCGTACGGACGGTGCAGAGCCTTGCGGCCCGAGAACCAGTAGTGGTAGACCGCGAATCCGTAGACCCCGTGAGCCTTGGCTATCTCGGCCTGTTTGCGACGGACAGCAACGTCGATCAGATCGTACTCACCGATGTCGGAGCGAGGCCGCTGGATCGTGTGCCCGCTCTTTGTGGGCTTCCATCGGCGAAGGTTGTCCCACTCCGTCCAGCCTTCGCCCCACGCCTTATCATTGATCGGCTCGCGATGGAAGGCGGGCAGGTACAACGCGACGACCTTCGGCGATTGTGTCGGAGTCTGGACCTGAAAGAGCTTGGACCGCGACTCGTCCCATACCCGGCTGGCTCGGGCGATGCGGTTCCACTCTGCCGGGCTGTAGAGGTCTCCCGCGCGGAAGTGACTGAGGCACGCCATCTCCTCTCGCTTGAAGTGCAGGTCCGGCCACTCCTCGGTTCCGTGGTAGGTCGGAGTGATCCGGCTCCACTCGCGGGTGAATGTCTCGGCGTTTCTGATCCAATAGAACGTCCCCGCGTAGTGCGAGGCCGATTTGCCGCGTCTGACGTGTCGAAGGAACGACCCGGCAATCGGATGGCCCTCCAGAGCGTCTCTGGTCGTCTCCCAATCGTCGAGGCACGAATGGTACATCCACTCCGCCCAGCGTTTGACGGTGGACTCTTTGGTCGGATCGCCCCAATGCTGCACGCCCTTGGCGTGGGAATAGAACGTCACCTCCGTGGGGTCCGTGCTGCGGACCTGATCCAGCAGCCACTGGAACGATACGACCTCGCCAAGCTTGGGGTTGTTCGCGACCGCCCGGTGAGCCGTCCACTTCAGCCCGATCGACTCGGAATATTGCAACACCTCTTCCGGGGAAACGGTTGAGGCGTCGAAGGCGATCGATAGAACCCGCTTGCCGTTGAAGAGTCCGGCCCGTTGTGCGAGCTGGTCGATGTTCCATTTCCAGAGAGACGACTTCGCCACCGGGTAGATGTGGTAAATCAGATTGCGAGTCGAGACGACGAGAGAGCGGGTGTTCTCGGTCTTCGGAAACCACTTGTACGCAGGGCATGCTCCGCTCGGGGAACCGCCGACACTGCATCTCCCATTTACGTGTAGGGGGCAGGCCCGGCAGGTGTCGGCGTTCTTCCCCGTGTCCGTGCCAAGGACTGGTGTCCCGCTGTTCCCCCACGGTAAGGCGACGATGGGGCTTTGCTTGTGGACGAAACCGGTCCGGAAACACAGGACAGGGAACCGCGTTCGTTTCGCGATGGCTGCGGCCTGTTCGGGGCAGGACTCGACGAACGCGCTGGTGTTCATGCAGAGCCGCTTGTAAGCGGCGACCTTGTGCCCCACATGGTCCCGCTGATCGGGGTGGCAGTCGGGGTGCATGATGAGATGGTCATACTGAATCCCGTGCCGCTCCAACCACGCTTCAGTTTGTGGCCGGTACTTCTCCAGTCGTCCCGTCACGATGGCGTTGAGCTTCTCTGTAACCAGCCATGTATTCGGAGCGGTCGTGAGCCACTCCTCATACTCCTTGAGATGGGGGCCGGTGTCGGGCCGACCCCAGTCCGGACACAGCACGCCGTCGAAGTCGGTAATCAGAGTCTTGGTCACTGAGTCGCGGAACAGGTTCCAGGCGTAGGTGTGGTTCGGGGTCGCGCGTCGGTATCCGGCGACATCCAGCAGCCCCGATTCAAGGTCTTGGTCCATCGCGTAGACCGCGCCCCAAATGACGTTGGGATGACGGACTTTCTCCTTCTGTCTGCGGATCGTTCCCCCTTGGCCGGTGGCATCGTCGACAATCAGGACTGGCCCGTGGACGTTTCGAGGCGTTCTCCACGACTTCACCGGCTCCGATGGAACCATCGTCTTGAGC
>CAYGDM010000118.1:0-1960 GCA_964348685.1 uncultured Candidatus Peribacteria bacterium
TTGTGTTTATATCTTTTTTTCATTGCGTATACTTTCTCTTTCATTATATTAACCAAACCCATTCGTCCGCCAGCTGGCGGATCAGGGTGACCCCGCCGTGGCGGATTCACATCTTTTCCGGCGCAGAGATCCCCATCAAACCCAAGACTTCTTCTAACACGATCTTTGTCGCACGAATAAGTTCCAGACGTCCCATGCTCACATCGCGATGCTCTCTATCTATCACTTTGCATTCATTGTAAAAAGAATGAAACTTATCCGCCACACGGATGGCGTAATGCGCCAATGTATGCACTGCGTATGTTTCCGCGATATCCTCTATAAGCTCGGGAAATTTCGACAGCTCCCTGACCAAGTCAGTCTCTTGTGTTTGAAACACCAGAATGGAAGCATTCCCTTTTTCACCGTTCTTAAAACCTTCTTCTTCAGCCTTTCTCAGGATACTCGCTATACGCGCGTGAGCGTACTGGATGTACGGTCCCGTCGCGCCGTCCAAACGCACGGATTCTTCAATATCAAATTCTATTTTGCTCCCAGCCGAATGCCGGAGCATAGCAAAACGGATAGCACCAAGGGCGATGGCTTCAGGCTGAGGTGATTCGGGAAATTGTTTCCTCACTTTTTCTGCTACTTGCTCAATCAGCATCCGAGCAGGAATGATATTCCCCTTGCGAGAGGACATGCTTTCGCCACCCTTGAGCGAAACAAACTCATACCCATAGTGTACCATTTCCTCGTGAAAACCATACAACGCCAGAATCTTGAACAACTGCTTGAAATACAGACTCTGCCGAATATCTACCACGATGACACTTTTCTCGATACCGTACTGCTCGAATTTTTCCTTTGCCAAGGGAATATCTTTCAGCCCATACAAGGCACTCCCGTCTTTGCGTACCAAAACCAAAACACCCAAACCATATTCCTCGAGATTGGCAATGATAGCGCCCTCACTTTGCTCGACAATGCCTTTTTCCAAAAGCTCCGGTAAGAGCTTCTTACCGGCTACTTCCTCGACACTTTCATAAAAATATACATCAAAAACGACACCCAGTCGCTTATAGATATTCTCGAATTCATCCATCGACCAACGCTTGGTTTTTTCCCAGAGAGCTATGAGCATCGCATCCCCTTCCTCAAATTTTTTCTGTAGCAACTTGAATTCATCCTCATATTCCGGACTCTCACTGATCTGCTCAGTCGCTTCCGAATATACTTTTCCGAGAAACTCCGCTTTATTCTCGATGGCATCCAAATTTTGATCTGCGTGAAATTTGGTCAGTCCCCAGAGACACTTGGCGATGTGCGTTCCCGTATCACCGATATAATTGGCGGCTATCACCTCATGACCGTATGCATGCAAAACATTCACCAGAGTATTCCCGATAAACACGTTGCGCAAATGTCCGATATGGAACTCCTTGTGCGTATTCGGCTGAGAATATTCCACCATTATTTTTTCCTTGTGCCCATTCACCCCGATGCCGAAACCGGTTTTCTTCTCATTGATGTTTCTAATGATGTCCTGAAAATAGCTGTCCGGAAGATAAAAGTTGATATACCCGGGCTGCACCACTTCAACTTTTTCAAACGCCACCTTGTCGTCCTGAATTTGTTTCAGGATCTCATCCTTGATCATCTCCGCCAACTCCAGAGGATTTTTCTGCACAAGCTTCGCCATAACCAAAGCGATATTGGTCGTGTATTCGCCGAACTGATCATCCTTCGGGCGTTCCACTCGAATGGGCGGCAACCCAAAAAGAGGGAGCGTCCCCGCTTCCTGCAAAGCCACGATTGCTCCGCGTATTGTCTCTTCAAGTAGGCTCTTCATATTCCTTATCCTAGTCCAAAAAATCCAAAAAAGAAAGTCAGTCGCATCGGATGGCAATGCGCGCGCGAAATGCCCCGGTGGTTTTGGGAATTGCCTTACCCTTCCGAAGTACGGCACGCTCGGCTTCCG
>CAYGDM010000119.1:0-537 GCA_964348685.1 uncultured Candidatus Peribacteria bacterium
TCTCAAGCTGGTAGCGGGATGCCGAACAGCACTCAAAGAACAGCGCGGAGCCATCCTCGGTCGGGGTCAGGAGCTTGGCGTCCACAAGTCTCTGAAACGCGGCGCGCGGATCGGTGATCTCGACGACGACTTGCGGTTCCTTGAGCGCCCACTTCTTGAGCAGCCCTGGCTTCGCCGCGCAGATGTAGCGGATGCGACGCTCCCACGCCTTGATCACGATCTTCGCCGTCTGCAATTTTGCGCCCATGTCCTCCAACTCCGGCACGGTCAGGTCGCCGGCTTTGACATCGCCGATCTGGACCGCCATATCGAGGGCGGCCTTGCAGTAGGCTTTGGCCCGGCAAAACCCACAGGCGTCCTCTGATGGGTGGAACAGCGCGTTTGGGTCTTGGGCGCCATGAATGATGTCGGCGATTTCCGACCTGGCCTCCGAAAGCGAGTCTCGGCCGAACATGGCGTGCTTCGTTGAACGGAGCCGCGGTTGCGAAATGGCGGCGATGACGTTCTCGACGCCGAAATCGTCGGCGACCATCAGCG
>CAYGDM010000119.1:547-1920 GCA_964348685.1 uncultured Candidatus Peribacteria bacterium
CGCACCACGGTCTGCGGGTTGTAGCCATCGGAATCGGCGACCATCAGCGCGTACGATTTGAGTTGGAGATTTACGTCTGGGAACGGGACGCTCTTGAAACCGAACTTCGAGTCCCAGACGATTGCCAGCGACCGGCTCATGTAGAACTCGACGAGATCGGGATGGCCGGTGATCGGACGGCCATGATCGGTGAACGGCTCTCCGGACGCATCGCACAAGACGAACTCCCGCTCTTTGAAAACCTTTGGCCTCAGTCCCGTGATGCCGAGCTTTTCGTGGAACTCGACCATGAAGCGACCCCTAAGCATCTGGTTTTCTTCAAGGAGCGCGATCTGGTCTTCGGTGAGGCCGTCGCGGTCGGCCAACGGGAACGCATCGTGATAGTGAAGCAGTGTGCCTTCCTCTGCCCACGGGGTCGATTCCGATGGGATCTGGCACTCCAATCTCGGCGAAGCCGGGCAGAGTTTGATCCTAAACAGGTTGCTGCTGCGGATGAGGGCGTGCGGTGTCATTGGGGATGAACGACGTTAAGGGGATGAAATTGTTGATGCGTACTTCGGTCAGGATCGGGAATTGCGTGTCACGCATCACCGATTGAGTGATCCAGCCCTGCACCGCGCAGACCTTCTGCCAGGAATCGATCCCGCCGTCAGCCACTTCGAGAACGCAGTGGCCCATCGCGGCCCTCGGCTGGCCGTTATGGAACTGCTTCCACTGGTAATCGTAGGAGACGAAGTATCGCACGGTGAAGTCGTGGGGCTTTGGAAACCAGCGCCGCCAGCGCCGGAGCAGACCGCCCCATAGGGACGGCTGCTCCGGGATTAACTGCGACGGCGGCAGGTTCCGGCCCATGTTACGTGGCCTTCGCTGAAACATCCATGTCTGCATACTGTTCGATGCCGGGGATTGCAACGATTTCGTCTGTGGACCGGATGATCGCGTTGATCGCCGATGTCTTCGGCGACAACTCCACGAGGTCGGGCTTCGCCTTGTAGAGCGCGTGGATGTCTGTCACACGGAACTTGCGGACGGGTTTGATGGACATGCCTGCCGCGCGCGGCGGTTCCGTGGTTGGTTTCTCGACGGCGGCAATCGCCGCCTGCGTGAGCTTCTCTTGCTGTGCCGCCGCCTGTTCCTGGGTCACTTGACCGAGCGCGGCAGCCGCCTGGAGTTTGCGTTCCTCCTCGGCGATGCGAGCCAGATCCTCGGTGCGCTTGCGTTCTTCCTCTGCCGCCCTCTGGTGTTGCTCCAACTGGAATTTGGAGACAAGACCCTTGAGGCGGACTTGTTCGCGCTCCAACGGGTCGGTGAAGAACGTGGCGGCCTTGTCGATCTGCCGGCCGAGGATGAGCGCCGGGTCTTTGGCTGATTTG
>CAYGDM010000120.1:0-1228 GCA_964348685.1 uncultured Candidatus Peribacteria bacterium
ACCGAGATGGACATCGCCTCACCTTTTAGGTTTCGTGATGCAAGCTGTTCATCGCGCGGCAGATATCTGCCGAGATACCGGTCACTGAAGAGTGCGGAGAGGAACTGGTTCGCCCGCTTGCGGTATTCGCCAGTCATGCGCCCGTTGCCCGAAGGGCAGCCCGTTTCAAACTGATCCGCCGTGAGTGCCGGACGTGCAGTCGCGTCATCCTTATCGACACCATTGCGGGTGAGAATATTATCCATGAAAATGTAGCTCGTGATTGTCTGTGCAACGCCATTGGCGTCCTGCGCCGTGAAGCGATCCAAGCCCTGATCGTCGAGGTTTGCGAGTTCGCCGAAGGTCTTGAAGTACGTGTTGAAGCCGACGTAGGCGTTTTTCCATCCTTCGATCGTCACCTTCTGGCGCGAGCCGCTGATGACGTTCGCGAGGTTATTGATGGTGCCATAGTCCATCTGTGTGATCAGGAAGGGGATGTCTTCGTGATCGAGGCCTTCGGCAACGCGAGAAATGGCCTTACTAATACGGACGCGCGCCTCCTCGGACCGGGCCACCTTGTAATAAAGGAAGAGCGTCGTCTTGAAGCCGGGTGTGAATTTCTGATCGGCTTTGTCCTCCTGAATTTCCTTCGCGAACCGGTGAATTTCGTCCATCGAGTTGTTCTTCTGGTAGAAGAAGTCGATGAACGGAAATTTGTAGAGGATTTCGCCCTTTTCTCCAGCCATCGAACCCAAGCGCTCAATCCCGAGGATCCCCTTGTCGATGCCCTGGATCAGGTAGTAGAACTTGTCTTCCATGGTCATCTTCCCGTTGCGCATCGCGTACGTGAGCACCTCTTCGTACAGGTGCGGCTTCACGTCCTGCGAGGGGAGCGTGTGATTATCGATGGAATCCTGCTGGAGCTTCAGTTGTTTCTGTAGTTCGCCGCGCATGCCGCCGACGTTGCTGAGCTGGTCAGCAATATCGGTGAACCCGCTCTTGCCGCTCTTGATCTTTCCGTCATTTTCGGAGCGCCAGTGGAAGTAGAGTTCGCGGTCGTTGTAGATATCGGTAATCACCTTGCGGAACCAGGTGTCACGCAGGACGGAGTCCCGCGCGCAGGGCCCGATGGGCATCTCGTAGCGGCCCAGCTTGTTGAGTGTTTTCCAGACGCCCGTATCGTCCCAGTTCATTTCGCCACGGCTGCAGAGGAGGATGCCGCAGACATCAGACCACTATTGTGCTTGTG
>CAYGDM010000120.1:1238-1777 GCA_964348685.1 uncultured Candidatus Peribacteria bacterium
GAGGAGGCTGATGATGCCGCGGACGGCATCTTTGTTCCTTGTTGTGTGCAGGTAGTGCAGAAGAGTGTGACTGTCTTCGTTCTCCATGCCTTCCTTCCATTTGTTCGCCGCCTCAACTTCGGTCTGGGAGTACCGGCGTTTGTTGTAGGCGTTCAGGCCTTTGTAGTATTTTTCAAGGAAGGGCACGCCCGCGGGTAAATTCTGCAGTGCTCCCGTAATCACTTCGCTTGTGTCTTTAATGTTCCGGTCCTGTGCGCGTTTATAGATGCTCTGGATGTCCTCCCACGTGTCCTTGCTGAATTTAATGAAGTCCGAGATGCTCCAGAGTTTCATGTTGTCAAAAAATCCTGCCGCATGTGTAGGCGCGCCCGTGGTGTCGCGAGCACCCGTATCCGCCGATTTCATCCAGCTATCCATTTTGTCGCAGTGCGCGCCGACTTTCCGCACCTTCTCGCGGAATCCATCGTCTTGCTCCGGCCGCCCATCCGGGTAATGGCCGCGCGCCACATGGTCGGTGAATGTGTGGTACAGATCATCGT
>CAYGDM010000121.1:0-1771 GCA_964348685.1 uncultured Candidatus Peribacteria bacterium
ATCCCGCGCCACGCAATGAGAATCTCGCTGTTCGTCGCCGCGCCAAGCTTTTTCACGTTCGAGAATTGTTGAATAAATTTTTTATACGATCCTGTGACCCGCGAGACCTGCGTTTGCTGAAGCATGACCTCCGAAATCCACACGCGGTACGCACGATCGTTCTCGGAAAGATCCCATAAATCGCGCCACGGAAGCTCCCGGCGATGGGTGAGGTACCAGGCGTGGAGCAGCTCCACGAACCGTTGGATGCGTTCGGATCGGTTCACGGAAGCCATTCTACCCTGTTTTACTTTTTCATGATTTTGTTCGCGCGGCCGCTTCCAAGGGCCTACTCTGGCCGCTCATGAACGCATTTTTCGTCCTCGTCGGCAAGCACATCCGGCGGCATCCGGGGATGTTCGCCCTGCTCATCTCGCTGTCCCTCTTCGTGGCAGCGTTATGGGTGATCGAACCACTCTACTCGAGCTACGCGGTCGACCAACTGCTGTCGCTCAGCACAGGCGGCACGCCCGACCTCGTGCTCCTCGCGTCCGCGTGGATCGGCATCTTCGTGGCGCTTGCGATCGGCGACGCCGTGCAGAAATACGTACAATGGAAATATGAAATGATGATGGAGCTCGAGACGGTCGAAGACTCGTACGAGCACCTGCTTCGCCTACCGATGGCGTTCCATAACACGCAGAAGACGGGGGAAGCGATGAAAACGATCAGCGACGGCGCGGACCAACTCGCCTACCAGCTCCACCGCAACGCGCTGAACCTCACGATGTCGCTCGGCGCGGCGATCACGTTCCTTATTACCAGCTTCATGATCGAATGGAGGCTGGCGATCATCCTCGTCATCGTCCTGTCAGCGTACGTATCGATCGTCACATGGATGACGATCAAAACAGCCTCTCTGCAGGATTTGGCGAATAAATTGTGGGTGAAACCGAGCGGCCGCCAATTCGACGCCGTGATGAACGTTTCATCGGTGAAATCCGGCGCGCAGGAACAGCGCGAGCTCGAAATCGTCGAGAAGCTCCACGACGAAGGGCTCGCGACGCAGTTGAAAATCAACAAGCGGTGGGCGCTGCTCGAGGCGCTGAACTTCTTCATGCTCACGCGCATCCTGCTCGTCGCGATAGGCGTGCTCCTCATGGTGCACGGCGACCTGACGCTGGGCGGCCTCTACTTCTTCCAGTTTTCGTTCTACCGCGTACTGACGCCGTTCGAAATGCTCTCGGGCATCATGCCACAATGGCGCAGGGCGATCGGCAAAGTGAAAATGATGCGGACGCTCGTGGGCGAAGCGTCCGAACCGGGCATGCGTAAAAAAGGCGTGGTTCCGGCCACGCTCGACGGCGGGATCCGTTTCGAGAACGTGTCGTTCTCCTATCGCGCGACGGAACATACGTCGGATATTTCCGACGATGAGAAGACGCGGACCCCTGCGCTGGAGAAAGAGCCCACGGACGACGCGCTTCCGCCCCACGACGAGCGTCATTCGGCCGATCCGACCATGGGAACGGTGCAGGACGCGCCACCGATGCAAGCGACGATCGACGCCCTGACGATGGACATCAAACCCGGCGAGCACGTCGCTCTCGTGGGTCACAGCGGCGCGGGCAAGTCGACGATCGCGTCGCTCCTCAACAGATTCTACGACGTCACGGGCGGGCGAATCCTGATCGACGGCACGGACCTCAACGACCTCGACGTGCGCTGGTGGCGGTCGCAGATCGGCCTCGTGCTGCAGGAGAACCTCATGTTCAACGACACGGTCCTCGAG
>CAYGDM010000122.1:0-1765 GCA_964348685.1 uncultured Candidatus Peribacteria bacterium
AAATGAGGTCACGATTGTTGAGACTTCCCTCGTTAGAGGCAAGCTAGTAACCCGACTTGATAATTTTTTTGGATGAGTTATTTGTTGAGCAGTTTCTGCAATCAGTTCTAGAGGGTGAAGATACTTTTTTAGCAATCGATATCCTAAGTAAGTTAATAGCGGTAAAGTTAGCACAATTACTCCAACGACAATGCCTACCATTTGGTAAAAAGTATCTTTGAGTATTTTCGTTGAGTAACCTACAGCCAACAAAGCTGGCTCACCATTCACAGCAACTGTGGCTGATCCAAATCGTTGTCCATGAATGGTGAAGTGAATGGGGTGATGGCCAATCTTTTCACTTTCTGTACGAATCTCTTGAACCTCACTACTACTTAATGATGTAATATCAGGGCTTTTCTTTTCTAAAATGACTTCACCATTGTCAGAAACAACCAAAACGGACATTCCACTCATTTGCACAAGGTTGTTTAAGAGCATTTCTTCTTGATTTTCATCAAAATTGTTCACTACCTGCTCAGCTTGGGTGGTAACAATATGAATATGGTGATCAATTTGATTATGGAGGGCTACCCATAAAAGACCGCTAAATAAACCACTAAGAAGTAAAAACACTCCAATTATGGATGCTATATAGAGAAGAGTGAGGCGACTCCGAAGAGTCGGTAAAAAACTTGATATCATCTTGGTATATTGTACTCTGGGTTATCTTTTATCAGAGAGACTGTATCCACCACCTCTAATGGTATGGATAAGCTTTTTCTTTCCATCGGTATCAACTTTCCTTCGTAAGTTTCGAATATACACGTCCACCACATTAGAAAATGTCTCAAAATCACTACCCCAGATGTGTTCCATCAACATTGATCTGGTTATTACTTCATCACTATGGCGAGCCAACAGTTCAAGTACCGCAAACTCTTTTGAGGGAAGTTCAATTTCAACCCCTGATCTACTAACTCTCCGTGTTTGGGTGTCAATTTCTAAATCGCCAATGGTAAGGACGGGCAGTGGTTTTTTGCTGTTCCTCCGAATCAAAGCCTTGACTCGGGCGATCAGTTCTTGAGAGTCAACTGGCTTCAGGACATAGTCATCTGCGCCTAAATCCAATCCCTTAATCTTATCGCTGACTGCATCACGTGCGGTCATGATAATAATTGGAGTCGTGTTTTCTTGCTTCCTGACTTTTTCACAAATCTCAAATCCATTGCCGTCAGGTAAATTGATATCTAGCACTATAGAGTCGTACTCGTTTACATCCAGAAAGGAAAGTCCCTCTTCAGCTGTGGCTGCGATATCAACCCCAAACCCAGCTTTAATAAACTGGGTTTGAGTGTTTTTTAAAAGGCTGAGGTCGTCTTCGATAATCAATATCTTCATTATGGTTATTTTACTGTGAATCCTGACTTTACATAGTGGAAACTGTCTAATGGACTGTTGGTGGCTGGCAAGATCCCTGCCACGATCACATCGTTCCCAAAGAAGCCGCTAATCAGGTCACCTTCTTTCTTGAAGATTTTCTCTTTCTGCATCATGGCTGCCTCTGTGGAACCAATGTACACAGGCTGGTAAGTCTTCCCACCAATGGTGAGCGGATGGTTAAAGGTGTCTTCTGGTAATGAAGCGATAAGTTGAGAAGGAGTGTTCCCAGCCACTTCATAAAAGACCTTGCTCGAACCATCTGGAGCAGCGGTGGTTCTAATGACCGCTTTGCCATTGATCCTGTCTAGGGTTTCAGAAGAGACCAAGTGATATTTATCAACTC
>CAYGDM010000123.1:0-1760 GCA_964348685.1 uncultured Candidatus Peribacteria bacterium
TTCCCCCTCCCCCATGAGCTACGTCGTAGCATCCAAGGTTAAGGAAATGGTCAACGGTAAGGGCATGATGTCCGCCGGTGATCTCCCGGAACATCTCAGCAAGCACGTCGAGATGTGGTTGGGTATGGCCGTGAAGGCCGCCCAGGCCAACGACCGCAAGACGGTCCGCGGTTCCGATATGCTCGCCTTTGCCCCGGGCAAGGTCGGCGTCGTTGTCGCCTCCAAGATCAAGGAGTTCGTCAACGGCAAGGACATGATGGCCTCCGGCGATCTCGCTGACTTCGTCAGCGGTCTCGGCGAGTCCCTCTTGGCCAAGGCTATCGAGCGCGCCAACGCCAACGGTCGCAAGACTGTTCGCGGCGAAGATCTTTAATCCACCTTGGATTCAACGAAGAAGCCCCGAAAGGGGCTTTTTTCGTATCTTGCACATGGGTACACCGAAGCGGAGACTGAATCCCATGACGATCCTCTCCCCCGCAGCAACCGACCACCAGACGACAAGCATCGTGGACACGTCCGAATTCATCCTGATTCGAAAAGAGAGAACAGCGCGCGTCGCCATCATGAAACTCATGGAAGATGCCGGGTTCAAGGGAGAGGCGAATCGATCGGATGTTGAAGCGGCATTCCTCGCCGCCGTCGACAACCCGTCCGCTCTCACGACGGAGGTACGGCTCGCGGACGACATTCACATCCGCATTCCGGAAGATACGTACATGTATCTCGACTCCCATATGAAGGCGCTCATGTACGCCGTGAAGAAGGAAACCGAAGCACGAGTCGGTCTGAACATAACCGAGATAGACATCGACGTGACGTTGGCGACCATCCTGGCCGATAGAAAGAGGCTGTCGGAGCTCTTGGTGCCGCATATAACGATTGCGTAAGGGCTTTTTTCGTACCTGGAAAGCTCTAAGATACCCCCGCTATGAAACTCGCCGTCGTCGGCACCGGCTACGTAGGACTCGTCACCGCCGCGTGTTTCGCGGAGCTGGGGCATGAGGTCATCGGCGTGGATATCGACGCGGCCAAAGTCGAACGGCTCAAGAAAGGAGAGTGCCCGATCTTCGAACCGGGATTGGAGGAGCTCATCAAGCAAGGGCTCGCGAGCAAGCGGTTGTCATTCACGACGGATCTCGCGTCAGCGTTGCCCCACGTCGCGATCGTCTTCTCGGCCGTCGCCACCCCGCCAGACGCAGACTGGAAGGCGGATCTGCGCGCGGTGTTCGCCGTGGCCGATACGGTGGCAGAGCACGCCGACAAGAACATCGTCTTCGTGAACAAGTCGACCGTCCCTGTCGGGACCGGCAAGAAGTGTGAAGAGCGGATCGCGGAAATATTGAAAAAGCGCGGCGTCTCGTTCGAGATCCCTGTCGTGAGCAATCCGGAATTTTTGCGCGAAGGCATGGCGGTGAGCGACACGCTTCAACCCGAACGCATCGTCGTCGGTCTTAATAGTGCAGACTGGGCGAAAGACATCATCGAAGACATCTACCGTCCGATCACGCGTGTCGGAAAACCGATCGTCTTCATGGGCCGCGAGAGCGCGGAGATCGTGAAGTACGCCGCCAACGCGTTCCTGGCCACGAAGATCAGCTTCATCAACATGCTCACGGAGTTCTGCGAAGTGACGGGCGCCAACGTCCGCGACGTCGCGGAAGGCCTCGGTCTCGACAGTCGCATCGGGCCGCGGTTCCTGCATGCCGGCATCGGCTACGGCGGCAGCTGCTTCCCCAAAGACGTCAAGGCGCTCATGGCGA
>CAYGDM010000124.1:0-1701 GCA_964348685.1 uncultured Candidatus Peribacteria bacterium
GTGCTGGCGACGCGCATCGGGCAGGGGGCGTCGCGCCTCATCCAGCCCGACCCGCGCAAGCTGCGCGCGCTCGTCGACATCGGGCGCACGAATCTCCTGATGATCGGCGATGACACGGCGGCGGCCATCTGGCGCTCGATGGCGTCGTGGGTGTTCTCGGCGCGACCGACCGCCGACATCCTGGACGATCTGTTCAACAGCGTCGATGAGGACATGGCGACGCTGCATACGCTGTTCGATACGCAAGTATCGACGTTTGCCCGGCAAGTGGAAGCGCTCGCGACGGCGGACCTGCCAGCCGATCAGCCGTTCCTCTACGTCGGTCCGAACGATGCGCGCAACCGGCCCTTCTGCAAGGAACATGTCGGCCTCGTGCTGACGCGGGACCGGATCGAAGCACTCGACAACGGGCAGTTGCCGAATCCGTTCGTGACTGCGGGCGGATTTAATTGTCGTCACAGCTGGTTGGCGGTGGAGAGTCAGGACTTGCGCGAGCTGGCGAATACAGGCGTCCGGGCGCCGGAATTCGAGGCGCGCCAGTGATGAAACTCCCGCGCTGGTGGCGGCGTTGGGCCAGACAGCTACGCAAAGACGCGCTCCGGCGTGCGCGGAAGGCGCACTGATGGGCATCCAAGTGCGCAGAAAATTCTCCCTGAAGGCCATCGCGTTGACCACCCAGGCTGACATGGAAGCGATCGGCCGACTCGCGCGGGAGCGCATCATCCGCCGCACCGTCATGGGCTTATTGCCAGGTGGCGGGCCGATGGCGCCCTACTCACCCGGCTACGCGAAGCAGAAGGCCGCCGAACTCGGATCGAGCGCGGTGAACCTCACGGTGAGCGGCGAAATGTTGCGGTCGATTCAGATCATCGCGGAACCGAAGAAGGTCACCTTGACCTTCACCGAATGAGCAAGAAACGCCCGTCACGCACGTTGATCCAGCGCTCGCGCGACGTGCGGCCGGGAGAGAAAGCGCTGTTTCACAACGTGAGCGGCGCGGGGAAGTCGAGAGTGAAGCGCGAATTCTTCGACCTGGACGAGACGGATGTCCAGGCGATGACGGAGGAACTCGCGCGGCGGGTCACACGCAACCTGCAGACGCAGGGGTAGGAGATAGAGGGTTATGGCTGAACTCACGATTGAAGTCGACGACAAGGGCAACATCGGCAAACTGCCGGAGCCCCTGCAAAAGTTCCTCGACACGAAGATCAATGAAGCCTTCGGGAAAGGCGCGAAGAAGGTCGAAGATGACCTCAAGCCGCGGCTCCGATCGGAGGCCGACGAGGAACGCCTGAAGGCGCTCGCCGAGGAAAACTCCCGCTTCAAGGAAGAGGAAGCCAAGCGCAAGGGTGAGCACGACGAGGCCAAACGCATCGCCGAGGAACGCCACACGGCGGCCCTGAAAGATCGCGATGACAAGCTCACTGCGTCGGCCTCAGAAATTGCGCGTCGGGACGAACGACTGCGCGCCATGCTCGGCACCGAGATTCGTGCCGCCGCGGCCGCCGCTGGGGCGCGTGACGAATCGAAGGCCGAACTCGTGAAGCTCCTCGGAGCGGATTTGGACCTCGACGCGGACACCCTGACGCCCTTTGTGAAAGGCGAGGACGGCAAGCCTCGCAAAGACAAGGACGGCAAGGCGATCACGATCGAGGGGTTTGTCACGCAGTACCTCGCAGACAACCCGCATCACCTGAAGCG
>CAYGDM010000125.1:0-1642 GCA_964348685.1 uncultured Candidatus Peribacteria bacterium
GTGTAGAGCTTGAGCTGCTGATGATCGAGAACGTCTTCGAGACTATCGGGCGTGCGCGAAATTTCCGTGGGGCGGATCGCTTCGTGCGCTTCCTGCGCGCCCTTCGATTTATTCTTGAACAGCCGCGGCTCGGCGATCACGTACTCGCGGCCGAACTTCTTCTCGATCGTTTCCTTCGCGTCCTCGAGCGCCTTCTTGCTCAGGTTCACCGAGTCGGTACGCATGTAGGTGATAAGACCCGACGGGCCTTCGCCTTTGCCGAGCGAAATGCCTTCGTAGAGTTGCTGCGCGACGACCATCGTCTGCTTCACCGAGAAACCAAGCTTGCGCGCGGCCTCCTGCTGGAGCGTGGACGTCGTGAACGGCGCGGTCGGATTGCGCGACACTTCTTTCTCTTCGGTCTTCGCGACGGAGTACGACGCGCCCTCGACGCCCTTCAGGACTTCGTCCATTTCCTCCTTGGTGGACGGCACAAACTTTTCGCCTTTCCTCTGCGACAAAGCGGCTTTGAACGCTTCCTTTTTTTCGGTCAGGAGCTCGGCGTGGAGCGACCAATATTCGACCGGATTGAAGGCCCTGATCTCGCGCTCGCGGTCGACGATGATGCGCACCGCGACGGACTGCACGCGGCCCGCGCTCAAACCCGAATACACTTTCTTCCACAAAAACGGCGAGAGCGTGTAACCGACGAGGCGATCCAAAATGCGGCGCGCCTGCTGCGCGTCGACGAGATCCATATCAAGCGTGCGCGGGTTCGCGATCGCTTCCTTGATCGCGCCCTCGGTGATTTCGTGGAACACGATGCGCTTCACGTTCTTGTAATCCTTGATTTTCAACGCCTGCGTGAGGTGCCAACCGATGGCTTCCCCTTCGCGGTCTTCGTCAGTCGCGATCCACAACTCCTCGCACTTCTTCAGTTCGGTTTTCAATTTCTTCACCACCGATTCCTTCTCCTTCGATACTTCGTACGTCGGTTCGAAATCGCCCGCGGTATCGACGCCGAGCCCGCTCTCCGGCAGATCGCGGATGTGGCCCATGCTCGCTTCGACGATGAAATCCTTTCCGAGGAAGCGCTTGATGGTCTTTGCTTTTGCGGGGCTCTCAACGACGACGAGATGAACCATTAAGGAAGGGGGAACGCGTGGAGCGTACGGACGCACGAGGCGCATTGTCAAAGAAACGCAGGCATCGACTTGGCATAGCCAAAGCGGAAATTGTTGACGGAATCACCGTTTTTGCGACAAAATTTCGGCTTTGTTGAGCAATGCGTGTGCTCAGGTTTTTTGGCTTACACAAGCCATGTTATTGTTTTTTTGGCTTGCGCAAGCCAATCCAGATGAGAATGTGGCTTGCGGAAGCCCTTCGTCGCCGTAGACTGAATGGTAGCAATTCTTTACATCCCTCCCCACTACCCCTATGTCCAAGCAAGATCTGATCGCGCACATCGCGAACGCCGCGGGCATCACGAAGCGCGCCGCCGCTCTTTCGCTCGAAGCTCTCACGAGCATGATCACGCGCGAGCTCAAGAAGGGCAGCTCCGTCACGGTCACGGGCTTCGGCACGTTCCGCGTCAGCAAGCGCGCCGCCCGCATGGGTGTGAACCCGCGCAACCCGACGCAGAAGATCTCGATCCCCGCGATGA
>CAYGDM010000126.1:0-1620 GCA_964348685.1 uncultured Candidatus Peribacteria bacterium
GTGACGACCATGATGAAAGCGCGCTCCTCGATGGGCCGCAGCTTCATCTCGGTGTGCAAATGCGCGGGTTGGGGCGACGTGGGCTACGTGAACCGCTGGACGATGGAAATCCAAAACACATCGAACAAGTACTACATCCCGCTCGTGGTCGGGCGCCGGATCGCGCAGATCATCTTCTTCGAAACCGGACCGATCGAGGGCAAGGACTACGCCGACGGCGGAAAATACCAGACGGGTAAGACCCTCGCGGAGCTCAAGAAGAACTGGAAACCCGACATGATGCTCCCCCGCCTCTGGCAGGACCGCGATATCGAAAAGAAACCAAAGAAGCCGTCTCAACGGTGATTGATGTCAACAATCGCGCCCGGAACGGGCACGCTTGGCGTACTATTCAAAAACGCCCAGCGTAC
The DNA here is from genome assembly GCA_964348685.1 of uncultured Candidatus Peribacteria bacterium. GTDB lineage: Bacteria > Patescibacteriota > Gracilibacteria > Peribacterales > Peribacteraceae > DALYDP01. The sequence continues at coordinate 411 of CAYGDM010000126.1, forward strand.
CGATTCTTCGGTGCGCTGAATTCGCATAAAAAGGACGACGCGCATCGCTGCGCGCCGTCCTGCGGAAACTTCATGTCTCCAGGTTAGCAAGCCACGAGGCCTGCACGGTCGTTGATGTCGACGATGATCGTCGAGTCGATGGGAAGCGGAGCCGTTTCGATTCCGCGCCAGCGTGCGTCTACCTCCTTGAGATCCTCCGCAAGCACCTGCCATTCGAGTATGCCGGCATTCGATCGCGACGCTTCATTATGCCAGCGGCGCAGCGAGTCCGCGGCCATGGCAAGACGCGGCTTCGACGCACCCACGTGATCTTTCGGCAAGCCGATTGCCGCGTATCGCATGCCGAACGCGCAGAAATCTTGACCACGCACCAAAACGTTCGCTACGGCCAGATGCAAATTCCCGACGTTTTCGGAAATATGATCGAAGGAACTCATCAGCGCGTACTCACGGAACAGGTACGCGTAGGCCACGGCCGCGATGAGCGGATCCTGGTCGCCGTAACGACTGATAATGTCGCGAAGCGACATCGCGCATTCGGCGGTCTCCCTCCCGAGCACTTCGCGAAAACCGATCGTGCGCAGGAGTTCTGCTTTCGGAAACCGCATGAGTTCCGGCGGCATTTCCTCGAGTAAGACGTTCAGGAAACCTCCTTTGACCGCGTCGCGATGGCTCGCGAGGACGGCATTGATATCCGCGAAGGAACTTCCATGTCGGCTGGGCAAATACTTCAACCATGTGCACGCGTTAATCGCCAAACGCTCGTCACTCTCGCGACTCTGCAACCGCGTTATCCAGGTTTTCATGACTATCACCTATGAAAAAAGGACCAAGAAACGTAAAATGACTACTGAAAATAGAATACAGGACGTGTCAACCTTACGGCTGCGGCCGATTGATGCCGATGCGGTCTTCGATTTCTTGGTCGACGAACACCTTCTTGCGACCGTATTTCATGCGGCTGTACTCCTTGATGAGCGCCGAGAGCTTCGGGTTCTTGCCCGTTTCGTCCCAGATCGTACCCATGCTGAACGGACGCGAGGTCGTGTTGTTGATGTTCAGCTTCGTATAGCAGTGGAAGTTCGGGATGCCGATCACATCCTGCTCCGAGAGCACCGGCGCCATTTCCTTCGCCATGTACTCCGCGTCTTCCGCACCGATCTTAAAGCTCATGATGGTTCCCACGTTGCCGAACACGGCATCGCGAATC
>CAYGDM010000127.1:0-1586 GCA_964348685.1 uncultured Candidatus Peribacteria bacterium
GGGTGGGAGGATGAACCGCGGCGTAGTCGGAGACGAAGCCGGGTTAGAAGGTAAGACCGCCTTCGCGGGCGCCCTCGGCGAGAGCTTTCACACGTCCGTGGAACTTGTAGGCGTTGCGGTCGAAGACGACGGCCTTCACGCCGGCTGCCTTGGCCTTCTCGGCCAGGAGCGTACCGACTTTCTTGGCGCCTTCGACGGAGTGCTTGGCCTTCGCTTCCTTCGTGGAGGCGAACGCGAGCGTCTTGCCCGATGCGTCGTCGACGATCTGGGCGCGGAGCTGCGTGAGGGAGCGGTGCACCGTGAGGCGCGGGCGGGCGGACGTGCCCGATACGCGGGCGCGGATGCGTCGCTTGCGGGAGAGCCGGGAGATGATCTTCTTGGTATGCATAATTAGGCGGATTTAGCAGCGGCGGCCTTACCGACCTTGCGGCGGACCTGCTCGTCGGAATAGCGGATACCCTTGCCCTTATACGGTTCCGGCGGGCGAAGTTCGCGGATCTGGGCGGCAACCTGGCCGACCATCTGCTTGTCGGCACCGCGGATGCGCAGGATGTTCTTGTTCTTCTCGTCCTGCGTGATTTCGATATCGGCGGGGATGGCGTAGTCGATCGGGTGGCTGTAGCCGAGCTGCAGCTGGAGGACCTTGCCCTTCAGCGCGGCCTTGTAACCGACGCCGATGATCTCGAGCTCCTTGAGGAAACCGTCCGAGACGCCTTTCACCATGTTCTGCACCAAGGCGCGGGTCAGGCCGTGGCGGGCGCGAATTTCCTTCGATTCGTTGTGGCGAGCGATCACAGCGTCGCTGCCTTCGACCGTCACAGTGACGTGCGGGAGGAGCGCGTAGGTCAGCGTGCCCTTGGGGCCCGTGACGTGAACGACACCGGACTTCACCTCGAGGGTGACGCCGGACGGGATTGCCACTGGTTTGCGTCCAATGCGTGACATAATTACCAGACGGTACAGAGAACTTCGCCGCCGACTTTCTTCTTGCGGGCGTCGACATCGGTCATGAGGCCCTGGCTCGTCGTGAGGACGGCGATGCCGTACCCGCGGAGAACCGGCTTGAGATCTTCGTTACCCGCGTACACGCGGCGTCCCGGCTTGCTCATGCGCTCGAAGTCGACGTCTTTTCCGGGGACGAACGTGACTTCAACGGACGTCTTCGGCGCGTCGCCGATCACCTGTACGTCCTGGAGGTAGCCTTCTTTCTTCAAGAGTTCGGCCAGCGCGAGCTTTAACTTGGAGAACGGCGCAATGCACGTCTCGCGGTGGGCCCGCTGTGCGTTACGCATGCGGGTGAGGAAGTCGCCGATGGGGTCGTTCATGTGCGACATGGATTACCAGGAGGATTTGGTGACGCCCGGGATTTCGCCGTTGGAGGCGAGTTCACGGAAGCAAATGCGGCAGATGCCGAAGAATCGGATGTACCCGTGACGGCGGAAGCACAGACTGCAGCGGTTGTAGGAGCGAATGGCATGCACTGCCTTCTTGCCCGCAGCTTTCGCCTTGCGGACGTTGTCGAGTTTCGCTTGCCAACTATTGATGAGTCCTTTGCGAGCCATGGGGTGCGGAGTGGGGGGAGTGTG
>CAYGDM010000128.1:0-1521 GCA_964348685.1 uncultured Candidatus Peribacteria bacterium
CCACAATTCCGCCGCGAGTCCAGTCTTGAACGTGGTAGCTGTCACCCTCGAATCCGAAGCGGTTCTTCTCAAGCGACATCCTTACGACCAGAATTCCCCATCGCCGCATCAACGCTGCTTCAGAGCGTTCCACGGGAACCCACCCTGTACCGGGTATCCACTTGGCGGGCGCCAGGGTGATCCCGATGGCGCTGTCCGTCTCTTTCTCCCCGGCCCATTTGGCGTGGCTCAGGCGCGGCCACACCTCCTGGAGCCCGGCTTTGGTCGAGTGCGAAACGAACAGGATGCAGACCTGGAGGTCGTCGGCCAGCTTCACCAGCGTGCGCATGATTTCGATGATCTTCTCTGTGCCATCGAGTTTCCCGGCCCGAATGTAGTCGAGATGGTCGATCAGCACAACACGGCAACCGAGTTCCAGTTTGCGGCGCTTCACGTCGCTGACGATCGCCGACAACTCCCACGAACCCCCGCTGAGCACCAGCGGCAGCCCGCGCGTCGATTCAAACGCTTCCTGCACGGCGGTCTGTTCTGCTGGGAGAACGTAGCCGCGTGCCGTCGCCCTTGCCGGGTTGACCCCGGCGTTCATGTACATGTTGCGGGCGAACGAATCGAGGTCGCTCATCTCGGTCGTGAACATCAGAACGTACTCGTTCTGAGCCGTGACGTTGCGCGCGATGTTCATCATCAGCAGGCTTTTGCCGGTGCCCGTACGGGCCAGCAGCATCCCGACGCACGGCCTCATACCGTGCGTCGCCGCATCGAGATAGCTGTAGCCCCACGACGGACCCAACAGCGCGCTTGGGTTGTTCAACCATGCGTTCAGATGTGGCTCGTAGTCGGCCGCCACATCCCACGCCAGCCGTGAGATCGGCCGGGTCCGAGCAGACTGGATACGGCTCACGCGGTCGATTAGGGATGAGCTGACAGCAACGGGGTCGCACTCGGCGCCGAACAGGGATTGTTCTGCCCGCCGGAGTTCGAGAATGAGCCGGCGCTTGTGTGCCTCGGTCGCGACGACCTGGCCGTAATGTTCCGCACCCAGTGCAGTTGGCAGGCGCCGGATAAGGTCGCTGAGCCATACCTGCCCCCCAACGTCCTCCAGCTGACCGAGTTCCGAGAGACGGTGAGCGACCGTGATCTGATTAACCGCCTCAGGCCCGTGGGTCTGCCAGATGTCGCGTGCCGCCTGCCAGACCGCCGCGTGCTTTTCGCCCACGAAGGCGGTCGGGCGGAGCATCCCCAGCAGACCATCCGCAGCATCAGGATCGACCATGACGGCGGCCACGGCGGCCTCTTCGGCGAACTGGTCTGACGGCAATGGGCGGTCGTTATTCATGGTGTGCCCATCCCTTTCGGCTTGGAGCGGATGGCAAGTGATTCCTCCGGCGTGAGCCACTGGCGCTCCGGCGTCGGCATGATGGCTCCTGTTGTGGTCTGGTCGAAGAAACTGGGGGTGCCGGGTTTTGCGTTGCCATTGGTTCTCCCTTCTGCCTTGGCTTTCAGCTTGGCCTCCAACGCAGC